>NZ_LGIA01000176.1 GCF_001270965.1 Sunxiuqinia dokdonensis
TATCGATAAAACAACGAAAGCAACGATGAGAATAATTTTTACTCCACCGGAAATCTAAACTGATCCCTGATCCTTCTTCGCCTTGGTGCCGTGCTAATTTCCAGGGGGTGCTGAAAAGCAAAAGGAGTTGCAAACATTGGGTTTGCAACTCCTTTTTTATCGGGCGGAGAGAGAGGGATTCGAACCCCCGGATCCGTGAAGATCAACGGTTTTCAAGACCGCCGCATTCGACCACTCTGCCATCTCTCCGTAGATGTGGCGGCAAAAGTATAGGAATTTTTTAAAACTCAAAAATATTAGCCGGAAAAAAACTTTGGAAATGAAAAAAAAAAAAGTTCAATAAAGGTTGCATAATTGAATCATATTTTAGAATTTTATGAAGCGTAAAATTTAAGCTTTTGAAAGCATTGATTTTACTAAGGTTTTAGAAAGTTTGAATTCTTTTTTCACACCTTCAGACAAGACATTAATTATTATAAAATTATTTTAATCATTTATTTTTTAATCCTAAACAAGTTTTCTTATGAACAAAGCTCAATTAATTGACTCAATTGCTGAAAAAGCTGGTCTGACTAAAGCGGATGCTAAAAAAGCATTGGATGCTTTCGTAGAATCTACAACTGATGCTCTGAAAAACGGTGACCGTGTGGCGTTGATCGGATTTGGATCTTTTGCCGTATCTACACGGAGTGCAAGAACCGGAAGAAACCCACAAACTGGTGCTCCTATTGAAATTTCTGAGAAGAAAGTCGTCAAATTCAAGCCAGGTGCTGAATTGAGCGATGCCGTATAATGCGAGTCTTTATAAAAAGATAAAAAAAGGGAGGTTAAAAAACCTCCCTTTTTGATTGCTGTTTGTTTTGGTTCACTTCTTTTTAGGCAGCATGTCAATATCGAGTGCGCCCGTGATTTTACCAATGTTTTCCGGATCAATAATCCCCCGAATGCTAATGAGTGCGTTGTCGTCGCCTCCAACAACCAGGAGCAATTCAGAGAACTTGCCGCCTCCGGCATCTCTGGCAAAAAAGCGGACAACTTCATTGGCTTCGGTCACTTCCATCAAAACCTCATAGTCGTGATTTTTGAAGAAGCCATCCGCTTCCAGTTCTTTGTAAAAGTCGAGCGAGCGATTGAGTTCATCGTCATCGACTGCTAAAATTCGCACACCTTCCAAGCCGGAAAGCACATTCGCTTCGGCGGAGCCACTATCTATTTTACTGGCAAAATTCAGAAGTGCACCGCTAATATTCACAGTTGTCAGCCCCTGTTTATTGGCATATTTATCAAACAACTTGTCCACAGGGCTTTTTTGTGCCATTCCCAAGAGCGGAATGAGACAGATGATCATCCATACGAGCTTTTTCATGGTTCTTGTTTTTTTAATTTTTTATTGATTGTTTCCATTTCCTGTATTTCCTGAAATCCTTTGTCAAGTTTATTCAGACTTTTATTGAGTGGCTGTGAGGCCTTGTTGATTTTTTGCACCGGCTCAAGGCCTTCCATTCCCTTTTGATAATGCCCTGCCATATATTGCAGCACCGTTACGGCTTCGGCGTAAGCCTGATCCGGATCGGAGAAGCTGTCTTCCCACTGGTTGTCGTTGGTGTACAGATTGACGGCCAGTAAGGCAACCAAAAGCGCAGCCGCAATTCCGCTTATCGTTTGCCACAGCCAGCGATGGTGTGTCTTGTCGCGCGTCTCCTTCTCCAGAATATAGTCCATAATTTCTTCTTCCAGCCCTTCATCCCGGCGCTCGGCTGAAAGTTCGCTTAGTCCGGTAAAAAGAGACTGGTATGGCTTGAGTTCGGGGGCAACTGTTTGGGAGTTAAAGTAGTCGGTTAACAACTGCTCTTCCTGTTCGCTGCTCGTCCCCTCAAAGTATTTTTGCAGTATTTGTTTGACTTCTTTCAGTTCCATATGCTTGGTATTTAAATAGTTCATCTCTTACTTTTTTTCGTGCCCGCGAAAGGTTAACACGAATGGCGTTGACCTGTAGTTGGGTTTGTTCGGCTATTTCATCGTAGTTTAATTGTTCAATGTCCCGCATCCGCATAATCTTTTGCTGCAATTCCGGCAAATCCGCAATCAGTTTTTTGATCAATGTGGCTGCTTCTGACCGATCCAGTTCATCGCTTAGGTTGCTTTGGTTTTCATTTTGCCAGCCCGTTTGTTGTTCTTCCAGCGAGAAGGTTCGGTTAGCGCGGAGCAGGTCGTAGCTTTTGTTCCGAGTCATTCGCATGGCAAAGGCTTCCACGTTGTCAACCCCCTCGAGCATATCCCGCTTTTGCCAGAGTTTGAGGAAGACGTCTTGCACCACATCGCGTGCTTCTTCATCATTTTCAGTAAACCGCCTGGCGTACCGACGAAGCTTGTTACTCAATGGCAGAACCCGTGTCTTAAATTCTTTGGCTAGCATGTTCTAATCACATTCTGTTCTTCTTTCAAAATTAAGACGTTGGTCGATGTCTTTCATTACATGGGGCAGGTATTTTATTAAGCAAGAATTGATAAAGTGCTGGTCTGCCTTGCACAAAGCGCCGAAAAACACAAACACCCGGCACTCCAATGGCCAGGCGTTTGCGTTGTTCGGGCACGGCGGATGAAGCCGTTGTTTACGGAGCCCACGGGAAATGCTCATTTCCTTTGCTGCTTCCTTTCCCTGAATGAATGGGAATGGCGATACCGAACATGACCCGGCCAATGAGCCCCGAAGAAACCTCATCCGAAATCAGGTTGGGGGTACCGTCCATAAATTCGGAACTTACGCCCGATACTTCGGCAGCCAGATTCAAGGTCAGGCCGTTTTTCAAGGCGAATCTTGATCCAATGGCCAGGGCAAACTGCACGGCTTGCTCGGTGTCTTGGTAGGGCGGCTCGTAGAATTCGGGATCCGTCGTTTCGTTTGGAATCCACACGGAAGGCAATTGTTCCGGTTTGGGATTGTTCATAAAGCTTGTGTCGGTATAAACGAGCTCGGGTGAGTGAAAATTTAGTCCTGCGCTGAGTTCAAGATAGGGCTGAAAGAACTGCTGGTCGCGTGCCCCCGAGGTAAATTTTCGGAAGTAATAGCGCAAAAACAGGCTTGGTGCGATGGCTGTTGTGTTGTATTCGATGGGGACGGTGGGGTAGTAGTCAATTCCAAATGCCGGATGGTCGATTTCTGATTGGAATGCAGCCAGGTCTTGTACCATCACCGAATCGTCGGAGCTGCTAAGGCTGTAAAATGCAACACCCAGTCCCAGTTCGAAGTGGCTCCCGATGGTTCTCGACACCGCGAGGTCGCCGCTCAGCCCCATGCCATGCTGAAAATCACTTTCCAAGGTTGCCAGGCCGGGCCCCACTTCGTTGAGCATGGTGGCGACGCCCACACGTGGTGTCAAATACCATTGGTTACTGCCTTTCCCTTGGGCGAATAATAAGTTGGTTGAGAATAAAGTGAAAACGATAACAATCAATCGTGTTTTGAGGAGCGTTTTTTTCATTATTCAAGTTTTATAGTTTGGCTAGCGTAATGATAACAAAAAAATAGCTGTCTGCTGGTATTTCTGAGCGCTTTTTTATGGCTGGAGTGGTGTTTGCCAGGCTGAAGAATTTTCCGGAAAGCCACTGGGCTTTGCCCTTGTCGGTTCTGGTCCTTTCCATTTGCATTTTCCACGCTTGGTTGAAATAAACCGGACGTGGAATTAGTTCCACATATCCACAGTTGGAGGCCCTTTTGAACGGTTGAAAAGCTTGGTTTTTTAGATGTCCGGGTGTCGGGTGCAAGCGGATCACAGCTGCCTGCCAGATACTTAACGTTTGAAGCGCTGAGTTTGGCAAGGTTTTTTCATCTTAAAAGGCGTATTGAACCAACAAGGAGAAATCGCATGATGAGAGAGATAAAAGATACAACAACAACAAGGAATCCGCTTCGTCAGAACGAAACGTACCTGCTCGAATTGCTTGAACGCCGTTGGAGCCCACGTAGTTTTTCAGACGAAGAAATACCGCAGGAAATTATCGTAGAAATATTTGATGCCGGACGAAGCATGATGTCCTGTTTTAATGAGCAACCCTGGCGGGTAATTTTTGCCTCGAAAGCGGACAGCCACTACAACAAGCTGTTTGACTGTCTGGGCGAGTTTAATCAGCAGTGGGTAAAAACCGCGCCTTGCGTGGGCGTGGTGCTGGGCAAAAAACACTTCACAAAAAAAGATAAGCTCAACCGGCACCGTTTTTATGATGCCGGAGCCTTTATGGCTGCATCAACTTTGCGGGCAACCAGTTTAGACTTGTATGTGCACCAGATGGCGGGCTTTTCGCCTGAGAAGGTCACGGAAAATCTCCAAGTTCCCGAAGAGTTTGAACCCATCACCATGTTTGTTATCGGCAAGAAGGCAGATCCGGAGCAACTGCCAGAAAAACTTCAGAAACAGGAACACAAAAAATCAGATCGAAATGAAGTCGATGAATTTCTCTTTGGCGATCCATGGGGTGTTCCCTATACATCGTCATCCAAACAAGCTCAATCAGAAAAATAAACCATTAAAGCGTTAAAATCATGAATCGGAATAATCAGTACAGTACATTGGTCGAGGCCATTGAAAACCTGGTCAGGCGAGGATACACACACAACTATCGGGTGAACCAATACGGACAGTTGGAAGAAAGCAAGACCGTTCATTATCTGCCTTCGGAGGTCGAGTTGCATGAATTTCATCGATTTGAAGGCGAGACCAACCCGTCAGACATGAGTATTGTGTATGCCGTAAAAACCAAGTCGGGTAACAAAGGAACCGTGGTGGATTCGTATGGCGTGGACGGTTCTGAAGTGACTTCAAAGTTTATGAATAATATTGAACAGCGGCAATTTGATGACTAATGCTGGTTGCCATTTTTTGGCGTGGCAGCTGTAGAATAGCCTGCAGTAAAATTATTAATCCCTTAAATATAAACAAGATGAGTGCAATAACAGACAAAATCAAAGGAAACTGGAATACCATAAAAGGCCGGCTCAAACAAGAGTACGGGGAACTGACGGAAGATGATTTGACTTATGAAGAAGGTTTGGAAGAGGAGTTGATTGGACGAATTCAGAAGAAAACCGGAAAGACAAAAGAAGAATTGAAAAATTTTATTGACCGATTGTAAAAACAGTTTACCATGAATTCATTGAAAGGAAAAAAAGTGGCGATACTGGCAACGCATGGTTTTGAGGAATCGGAACTATTCGAACCGAAGCATGCTTTGGAAGAAAGTGGAGCCGATGTTCATATCATTGCGCCTGATACCGGAAAGATTACGGCCTGGAAACACGGCGAATGGAGTCGTAAAGCCGATGTTGACAAAGTTTTGGCAGAAGCTGACGTGGCTGATTACGATGCACTGATGCTTCCTGGCGGCGTGATTAACCCCGATAAGCTTCGGCGCGATCCGACAGCGGTTAAATTTGTGCACGATTTTGTGGCCAGCGGCAAACCCGTGGCTGCCATTTGTCACGGACCACAATTGCTGATTGATGCCGAAGTTGTGAAAGGAAAGGTGATGACTTCATTTTTCTCGATAAAAAAAGACCTGCAAAATGCTGGAGCCAACTGGGTTGATCAGGAAGTTGTCATTGATCAAAACCTGATCACATCGCGCAAACCCGATGATATTGATGCGTTCAGCAACAGATTGATTGAAACTATTGCTGGTGACAAACATTAGCTAAATATAGATTGCAGCCTAAAAGCTTCAATCTTTTTTTAACCAACTGAGAAAATTACATGATGCCTGGAAAAGCATTTTCATCACGCATAAAAAACGAGGACCAATACGAAGCCCTTCGCGATAAAGGTTACAGTAAGGAAAAAGCAGCACGCATTGCCAATACGCCCGACTCGGGCAAGAAAGGCGGCAGCAGCCAGAAATATGAAGAGTGGACAAAACAACAGCTTTACAGTAAGGCGAAAGAAGTGGGAATTGATGGCCGTAGCAAGATGTCAAAAAGCGAGCTGATCCGCGCCCTTCGAAACAACTGAAGCGATGAATCAGTCATCGACTGACTGAGCCATTGGAAACATCGAAATCCCAAAAAAAGCGAGCCTGGATGATCAGTCGAACCAGCCAAATCCCTTATCTTTGGTTGAAAATGAAACGTATGCAGAAACTGGTTGTCCTTCCATTTTTAATCCTTCTGCTGGCTTGTGCCAGTTCTCCTGAAAGGAAAATTATCACCGTTAATGGCCTCATCCAACCAGAAAAGTTGGGAAAAACATTGGCGCATGAACACATCTTGGTTGATTTCTCGGGGGCTGAAAATTACCATCCCGAAAACTACAATCGCCAGGAGGCATTTGACCGGATTTTGCCCGAACTGGAAAAACTGAAACAATACGGGGTGGAATCGTTTGTGGACTGTACCCCCCAGTTTGTGGGGCGCGATGTTGTTTTGCTGAAAAGGCTTGCTGATGAAACAGGTTTAAATATCCTCACCAACACCGGCTTTTATGGGGCTCAAAACAATAAGTTTATTCCCAAACATGTATTCGATATGCCAGCCGAAGCGATTGCCGAATTTTATATTGCTGAGTTTGACCAGGGCATTGAAGGGACAGGCGTGCGTCCCGGATTTATCAAGACCGCCGTTGATCGGAAACCCTTGTCGGATTTTCATGCAAAACTGGTGCGTGCTGCGGCCCTGGCCCACAAAGCTACCGGGCTCACCATTATGTCGCATACCGGTCCGGCGCTGCCTGCTTTTCAGCAGTTGGAAATTCTCGAGCAGGAAGGTGTTGCCCCCGAAGCCTTGATTTGGACGCACGCCAGCGATGAAAAAGATTGGGCGAATTTGGTCAAGATCGCCCAAAGGGGTGCCTGGGTTTCGCTCGATAAATATGGTTGGGATGAAGATTACCTGAAAGGCGAAGTGTTGGTTTATCTGAAAGAACAAGGCGTGCTGAATCGAATTCTGATTTCGCACGATGCCGGCTGGTACGAGCCTGCAAAACCCGATCAACCGATCCAGCCCTACACGCCCATCTTTGAAACCCTGCTGCCCAAACTGGAAGCCCAAGGATTTACATCCGCCGAGATTGACCAACTGCTGGTTAAAAATCCGGCCAAGGCCTTTACCGTCGGCAAACGATTTTTGAACCCTTCAAACTAAATGGTCATGAAAAAATTCTCGTATCTCCTCATCTTTCTTTTAGCGGCCGCTACGCTTTTTACAGCCTGTGCCACACAATCGGTTGGAAATGTAACCGACCCGCCCGGGTTTTTACACGGCCTGCTGCACGGGTTTATTATCTTGTTCAGTTTTATCGCCAGTTTGTTTACCGATTACGAAATTTATGCTTTCCCCAACAGCGGGTTTTGGTATAATCTCGGATTCCTGTTTGGCACGATGTTATTCTGGGGTGGGGGTGGAGCCAGCTCGAAAAGACGGAAATGCTAACATCAGTGTCCTTCGTATGAACGCGCAGCAAGCTACTGTCCGAAAAAGATACCATTCGAAAATAGGACTTGGTATTGTGGTATTTATCGTTGCAGTCATTGGATTGACCCTTTTGCCCTTGCTCTTCTCCGAAGCCTGGTTCGGAGTGGGGTTAATTTTGCCATTGGCGGGCTTTATTGTGCACCTTTTTGCGACTACGCACTACACCATATCGGGGAACTCGCTGGTGATCAACAGCGGATTCTTATTCAAAAAAAGGATTCAGATTGATCAGATTGAGCAAATCAGGTCAAGCCGTTCTCTCATCAGTTCGCCAGCCTGTTCCCTTGATCGGATTGAAATAAAATACAGCCATTCCAAAACGATTTTACTATCGCCCAAAGATCAGTCCGGCTTCGTTAATCATCTCAAATCGATTAACGGGCAAATTGTGATACAGGTTTGAAATCAATGTTCTTTTTGTGTAAACGATCGGTGGGTAGCAATTGATTTTAGTCTGCTGATTAAGGAATGTTTAAACCTTGCCGGCCAAGGGGGCGGGGCATGCCTGATTCAGAATTAAGCCGCTAGCTTTGTCTCCCAAATTTGGAATGGACATGTGGGTACTTCTGGCTTTGTTGTCGGCTTTTTTACTTGGGATTTACGACGTCTTCAAAAAACTATCGGTCAATGGGAATGCGGTGTTTCCGGTACTACTGATTTCGGCCATGACCGGAGCCCTTTTGTTTGTGCCGCCAACCGTGGGGTCGTGGCTTTTTCCAGCCTTTTTTCAATCCATCCACTTGTATGTGCCGCCCATTACGGCCCACGAACATGGCCTTATTTTTTTAAAAACCATGCTGGTTGTTTCCAGTTGGATTTTGGGGTTCACCGCTTTAAAAAATCTGCCCATCACCATTGTGACACCTATCCGCGCTACCGGCCCCATCTGGACATTGATTGGGGCTATTTTGATTTTTCACGAAAGCCTGAACTTGTTGCAGTGGCTGGGGGTTGTTACCACGCTGGTTTTCTTTTACTTGCTTTCTACAGCCGGAAAATTGGAAGGCATTCACTTTGGAAGAAACATCTGGATTTTTCTCATCATTGGCGCCACACTGCTTGGTGCTTCGAGCGGCTTGTACGACAAATATATCATTCGAAAAATTGACCGGCTGGCCGTGCAGGCCTGGTTTTCCTTTTACCAGGTTGTGGTCATGCTCCCGGTTTTAGTCGCTGTTCGCTGGTCGCGGCCAAAGAGCAAACGTATTCCCTTTGAATGGCGATGGAGCATTCCGGCCATCGGCGTGTTTTTGCTGCTGGCCGACTTCGCCTACTTCTACGCCCTGAGTTACGAAGATTCCATGATTTCGATCATTTCGGCCTTACGCCGCGGTGGTGTTGTCATTGCTTTCGTTACTGGTGCTTTTTTGTTTCGCGAACACAATATTCGCCAAAAGGGCCTCTACCTACTTGGAATTTTAGTGGGAATTTTGTTGATTAGTTTGGGAA
Source organism: Sunxiuqinia dokdonensis (assembly GCF_001270965.1). Lineage (GTDB taxonomy): Bacteria > Bacteroidota > Bacteroidia > Bacteroidales > Prolixibacteraceae > Sunxiuqinia > Sunxiuqinia dokdonensis. The sequence continues at coordinate 8,909 of NZ_LGIA01000176.1, forward strand.
GTTGATTTTTCCAGAAGGAAGCCAACTTCTCCAGATCTATTTCTAAATATAATCGACGATGAATCGGATTCAACTTTACCAGGGCGATATTACCGAAATGCATGTAGACGCCATTGTGAATGCTGCCAATAAAAGTTTGCTTGGTGGAGGTGGGGTCGATGGAGCCATTCACCGGGTAGCAGGGCCCAAATTGCTCGAAGAATGTAAAAAACTGAACGGCTGCGAAACCGGGCAGGCCAAAATAACCCTGGCTTATCGCCTGCCGTGCCGTTTCGTGATTCACACGGTTGGGCCCGTTTGGCATGGCGGCCAAATTGGAGAACCCGCGCAGCTGGCTTCGGCTTACCAAAGTAGCCTGCAACTGGCTAAAAAGCACCAACTGAAGACGGTGGCTTTTCCCAATATCAGCACTGGCGTGTATGCGTTTCCAAAACAGCAGGCTGCTGAAATCGCCATCAGCACGGTTCATAATTTTTTGGAAACTGATGATTGGTTTGAAGAAATCACCTTTTGCGTTTACGATGACGAAAATTATGGGATTTATGAAGAAATACTGAATCAGGACGGCTGATTATCGGCTACAAAACAAAATCGTGTCGTTCACGTTTTGATTGGTACAAATGAAATTTGAATTCTCAAAATGAGAAAAAACAATGACTGTCTCATTTTACATACGAACAAATTTATTCTCATTTTTAGCACTTTATAAACTTTAGCTCATTAGCGGCACAACAATTGCCTAATCATGCAAAAAACAAGTAACATTCTTTCAATGATGAAAACAGCCCGGATCGCATCCATCTTGGTTTTTGTTTGCTTTGTTGGCTTAACAACAGCCAATGCCCAACGCGATTATCGGACCGGCATCGGATTCAGGGCAGGCCCAATGGCCGGACTCACTGTCCGGCATTTTATTTCGCAGCAAGAGGCCGTCGAACTGAGTATGTCGTCGCGTTGGAGCGGCTCTGTTTTTCACGGTTTATACGAAAGACATCACAATGTAATGAAAGACAGCAGGCTCAATTGGTTTTACGGCGGTGGAATTCATGTTGGACACTGGAATTTGGAAAGCAACCTTCATCCTTGGTTTAGCGAAGACGGGAGCTATACAGCCTTTGGAATTGATGGGATTGCCGGTTTGGAATACTGTCTGGTGGATGCGCCAATCAGCTTTTCGCTCGACTGGAAGCCCATGTTTAATGTGATCAACAAAACCCGGTTTCGGATGGATGATGTGGGACTGACCATCCGCGTGTTTTTTGGGAATGCCTGAAACTTGGCGACGCGATTCATTGAAATGAAAGACTCAAAACGAGCAGATACATGAAAAGAGTAAAAATTGAATTCCAGGTAACGCTTTTAACGGCACTGATTGTTGGGGCCGTGATTTTTTCAGGATTTCTGGTGTATCAAAGTTTGTCACAAATCGTGAATTCAATTCACAAGGAAGCGCGTCCCGATTACAAACTTTTGCTGATTAAGGACATTGAGTCGGGTTTGACCGAAGTTGAAAATACCGTTCGGTTGTACACGTTAACACGCGACGAAAAATATTTTCATCCCTATCAACAAATCAATGAGGCGATTCAAGAAAGACTGACCGCCCTTGAAGACTATTCGCAAATTAGCGAAGAAGAAAAAATTCAAATTGATTCCATTCGTTCGCTGACCAGCGAAAAGCTGGCGGTGTGGAAAGAAATTCTGGCCCTTCATGCCAGCAGAAAAGAGGCCCATGAATCATTTTCAGAATTGTACAGCCGGATAGACAGCTCACGGGAAGTACCCGACACGACCATTGTGGCTGTAACGGAGCCTCAGGAAGCCGATCCCGACGAAAAGGTGGGCCTGTTGAAACGGATTTTTGGCGGTAAAAAGAAAGACAAAGATACCTTGGAGGTGGAGCAAGTACAAGCTGTTGTGGCTGACACGAATAAGATTGAAAAGGAAACCATTAAACAAGAAATTGCTGAATTTGAACAGCGCATCAAAGCAACAACCGAAACACTGTCGGTGAAGGAAAAGGCCTTGCTCGAAAAAAATATTGAGCTTACCGAATTGCTGAAATCGCAGATCAACGAGCTGGAAAGCAAGGAGCAAAGACAACTGCTTGTCAAAACTCAGGAAGCCGACCGCCTGGCAGCAATTACCTACAAACGTTTGGCCCTTTTTACGATCGGTGCGGTCGTTTTATTGTTGCTGGTTTTAATTATTTTTTACCGGTACCTCAATAAATCACGTGCCTACCAAACCATCTTGCGCGAAGCCAAAACGGATGCCGAAAAGCTGGCCAGGGCCAAGGAGCTGTTTGTAGCCACAGTGAGCCATGAAATGCGTACACCCATCAACGCAATTTATGGATTAACCGAACAGTTGATGATGAAGGCCAATGATGCCAAGCAAAAGAAAGATCTGGAAATTATTTACAGTTCAACCGGCCACCTGATTTCGCTTGTGAATGACACGTTGGATTTTTCGAAGATTGAAAGTCAGAAACTTCAGCTCAACAAGGTTGATTTCGCTCTTGACCAACTGCTGGAAGAGGTCATCACGCTAAACAAAGGGAACGCCAAAGCCAAGCAGCTCAAGTTGGAACTCGACACCAAAAACCTGCCGCCAATGGTTTTGCTGGGCGATGCTTTCCGGTTAAAGCAAATTCTGATCAACTTGATCAATAACGCCATTAAATTTACCGACTCGGGAAGTGTTACCCTGAAAGCTTTCCAGCATCACCAGGCAAAATCGAGTGCCGTTTGGATCGAGTTTCAGGTGATTGATACGGGGATTGGTATTTCAAAAGAAAACCACAGCATGGTTTTCGATGATTTTGTGCAGCTAGAAACCGACATGACCAAGAAACAGGGTGGAGCCGGGCTTGGACTTTCCATTGTGAAAAAGCTGGTCGATCTTCAGGGGGGAACCATCGCCATTGACAGTGAACTCAATCAAGGAACCAAGATCTCATTTAGAATGCCTTACCAGAAGGGAAATCCTGAGAATATAGCCTTGCCGGAGGCCAAAGAAACAAGCATTCCCCGGAACTTTGAAAATCTTTCGATCCTGATTGTGGATGACGAAAATTTTAACCGTTACCTGCTCAAGGGCATTCTGGAGAAATGGAATCTGCAGGTGCGCGAGTGTGTAAACGGACAAGAAGCGGTTGACTTATGCAAGACCACCCATTTCGACCTCATTTTTATGGACGTGCGCATGCCTGTTTTGGATGGCATGGAAGCCAGCAAGCAGATTATTGCCGGGGATAAGCAAACCAAAATTATTGCCTTAACAGCCACCAGCCGGACTGATGATATTGATAAGTGTGAGCAAGCGGGCATGCACAATTTCTTGTCGAAACCGTTTGCCGAAAAGGAGCTTTTGCAGGTGATGCAGGAAACACTGGCCGAGGAAAAGCCATCGCCAGCCGAACCGGCAAGCGACACCAACACGCACACGTCAATCGATTTGAGCGAGCTGGAGCGGATGGCCAATGGAAACACAGCCTTTGTGACCGAGATGGTGGAGATTTTTATCCAGTCAAGCGAAAATGGCGTTCGGGAAATTCAAAAGAACCTGCTTGAGAAAAACTGGGGCCTGTTGCGTGAATATGCCCACAAGATGGCCGCCCCTGCAAAACACATCAAAGCCATGACCTTGTATAGCAAAATCAAGGAAATGGAATATGAGGCCGACGCCTCGCAAAATGAACAGAAAATTGCCCGATTGGTTCAGGATGTGGAACAGGAAGTACGCAAGGCCAACAGCTACCTGAAAACCCTGTTGAATGGCCGCGAATAAGCGTGCCGAAGATTCGTAAAAACATCATTATAAGAATTCCATTCTCAAATTGATAAACGCCGGCAGGAATGGCGGATTGGCAACATCCTTAAAATCAGATTGAAGTTGAATTCAAGGTGGTCGATTTTGCCTTTGGCACTGCTCTTGCAAGCTTGGGATAACAAATTGCTTATTGCAAAAAACAACCAACATGATGAAAGAAGTTAGTCATAAAGAACGCCGCACATTTCTCGATTTATTTTTCCCGTCTACGGAGAAGTATTCGGTGGTGGTGGTCGATGATGACGAGTATTTCAACAAAATGATGGTTGAAGTGCTCAACGATTTTTCTTCAAACTTAAAGATTCTATATGATGCAAAAATCAAGCTGTACTCGTTTAAGACGGCTGAAAGCTTCATACAAAGTTTTCAGAATAACCAATTTCGAAATACCCGGGCGGTTTACTTTATCGACTATTTCCTGGGTAACAATAAAAATGCGGCCGACATCTTGAGGAAAATTGAAAGCGACAAGCGCAATCGTGTAGTTGTGATCTCTGAAAAAAAGAATTACCAAACAGCGCAACAGACGCTTGAATTGGGTGCCACGCAATTTATTAGGAAAGACCAATTTACAAATTTCATGTGTACCACCTTGCTCGAAGAATTTGTTCGGGAAGATGCGTCAAATTATTGAAAATGAATATTTCGTCAGCTCTATATATTCTGTTTTAATTAAATCCCCTTGGGTCCCTTCCCGGCCCGGGGGATTTTTCATTCTTCACTTTTGAAGCAAGATTGGAGCGAAATCCATCCATTTTCACAAATTATTTCCATACTATTGTATTTGAAAATGAAAAGATCAAATGGCCCGAAATTGCTGTGTAGCGTATGGACAATAATAAACCCTTTAAAATCTTTGTTGTTGAAGATGACGATTGGTACAGCCGCCTGCTCATCCACAATCTGTCGTTGATTCCGGACTACGAAATCGAATCCTACGCCAGTGGAAAAGACTGTATCAAAAATCTGAGTAAGGAACCCGACGTGGTGACTTTGGATTATCGTCTTCCTGACATGAAAGGACTGGACGTACTCAAAGAAATTAAAGCGATTAACGAGGATATTCAGGTGATCCTGATCTCGGAGCAGGACGACATCGAAGTGGTGGTTGAACTGCTGAAACACGGCGCCTACGACTACATCGTCAAATCATCCGACATCAAAGAGCGCTTGCTTAACACGGTGAACAATATTCGGAAAGGAAGCCGGTTGAAAAAGGAAATTGTTTCTCTCCGGCAGGAAGTCAAGAAAAAATACAGCTATCAAAATACCATCATTGGCAACAGTCCGGCAGCCGAACGGATTTTTTCGTTGATCGAAAAAGCCACCCGAACAAACATCTCTGTAACCATTACGGGTGAGACGGGAACCGGGAAAGAACTGGTAGCCAAAGCGATTCATTACAATTCGAACCGGGCGAAGAAACCGTTCGTACCGGTGAACGTGGCGGCTATTCCAAAAGATTTAATTGAAAGCGAATTGTTTGGGCACGAAAAAGGCTCGTTCACCGGCGCCAGTGCGCGGCGCATCGGAAAATTTGAAGAAGCCAACGGAGGCACGCTGTTTTTGGATGAAATGGCGGAAATGGATATTTCGCTTCAGGCCAAGCTTTTACGAGCCTTGCAGGAAAAGGAAATTATGCGTGTGGGAAGCAATGAATCAGTAAAAGTTGATTGCCGGATCATTATTGCCACCAATAAGAACCTGATCGAAGAAGTTAACGAAGGTAATTTCAGACAAGATTTATACTACCGGCTTTATGGACTTCCCATCGAGCTGCCACCATTGCGCGACCGCGGAAACGATGTGATTATGCTGGCCAAGCATTTTATTCAGACATTTTGTAAGGAAAACCAGCTTGCCGAGCGAACGCTCAGCGCTTCCGCCAGCCGAAAGTTGCTTTCGTACTCCTTTCCTGGCAATATTCGCGAGCTGAAATCGATTATCGAACTGGCAGTCACGCTGTCTGACACCGATGAAATTTCCGAAGAAAGCTTGGTGTTTGGTGGCCAAAATATGATGGACAGCCTGTTGGTTGAAGAAAGGAGCATGCGCGAATACAACATAGAGATCGTCAATCGCTTTTTAGCCAAGTATGACAATAACATTAAGCTGGTAGCCGATAAACTGGACATTGGCGTGGCAACCATCTACCGGATGTTGAAAGAAGAGAAAAACCTGAATTAGTTTGGCTTACCGATTATCAAATTGCGAAACATCGGTTCAATTTGATAGGAAAATCTACCGTATATTTTTATTCGTTTTTGTTTAATGATCTGACACATAGCTGATTGGTGCTTTCGGTATTTTCTGGCATGTCCATTGCCTAAAGCTCTCCATAAAAAACTAAATGAATGGAGGAATAGATCATGGAAAATACAAGAAAGAACCAACTAGGAATAATTATTGCTGCCGTCATTATTGTCATATTCGCAGCTGTGGGAACCATTTACGTGTACACCCAGAAGCAATCGGAAGTTGACTCGTTGGCAACGGAGAATTCAAGTCTCAATGAAGTGCTTGAAGAGCGTGACTCGATTGTGAACGAGTTGGTAACCGCTTTTAACGATATTGAAAACAACTTGAAATTCATCAAGGAAAAGCGCAAGCAATTATCGATTGAACAGAACAAAGAAGGTGGTGTTGACCAGAAAGAAGCCATTATTGCCGACATCAACCTGATGAATCAAATGTTGGAAGAAAGTAGCAAGCATATTGAAGATCTGGAGAAGAAATTGAAAAGCTCCGGAATTCAGCTCAACAGTTTCAAACAAAAAATTGCCGCACTTACCGAAACCGTAAATGACCAAAGTGCTGAGATGGATGATCTCCGAAGGGTGATTGAAGAGAAAGATATGATGGTCGCAGATTTGAACGAAAAAGTGGAAACAATGGAGTTTGAAATTGCCAAGCAAACCGACACCATTGAAAGTAAGCTGAATGTGATTGACCAGAAGACAACAGAATTGAATACGGCGCATATTGCCTACGGAACCTACAAGGAGCTGAAAGAGAAAGGCTTGTTGACCAAGGAGGGTGGTTTTTTGTGGATTGGACAGAATAAAACCATCCAGGAGAATTTCGATGATGAATATTTCACAGAGTTGGATATCCGGGAAACGAAAACCATTCCGTTACACTCAAAAAGAGCAACGATTATCTCAGAACATCCGGCCAACTCTTACACCATGGTTGAAGAAGACGGCCAGATTTCCTACCTTCAAATCGAAGATCCGGAAGAATTTTGGAAAATCTCGAAATACGCCATTATCGAAGTGAAATAGCATTTCACAGCAATGGAGACTGCCAGTTGCAGCAATCCGTGAAAAAGGAACACACGCAATCTTCACGTATATTTTACAACACTTATAGTGCCATCAGAACAGAGGTTCAGATGGCACTTTTGTTTTTTTTAGCCCGAAGCGTTTCACGATTTCAACGTTCATGCAAAACCGGAAATCCGATTTCACGGAAGGATTAATAGCCGAATCGTTGTCGCAGTCTTTAGCTCGTTTTAATTCAGTAGGTTCAGGTTTTCATCAAATTGATAAACCTGATCTCTCTCTCTGTGTTCAAGCTCGAAACGATTGTTATTGTATTCGAGAATGAAGGGACTGCCCAGTTTCGAGAGGACTTCCACCTTGATCAGGCGATGCTGTTTCCAGGTCATGGACACTTCAAATCCGCCGCGCGCCAACAGTCCGCTCACTTGTCCATCTTTCCAATCCGCTGGAAGAGCCGGCAAAAGGCTGATGTTTCCGGTGTGACTTTGGAGCAGCATCTCCGCAATTCCGGCTGTCGCACCAAAGTTGGCATCCATTTGAAATGGTGGATGTTGGCCAAATAGATTAGGCGAGGTACTTTTTGCCAACACGGTGTTCAAACTTTCCCGGGCCTTTTCGGCTTCGTGTAAACGCGCATACTGGCTGATCAACCAGGCAGCACTCCATCCTGTGTGCCCGCCTCCGTTTTCAATTCGATAGTCAAGCGATTTTTTGGCTGCCGCTGCCCATTCTGGTGTTTTCGCCATGGAGATTTGAAATCCGGGGTGAACAGCAAACAAATGCGAAATATGCCGGTGCCCCGGTTCTGCCTCCGGAAATTCTTCCGCCCATTCCATCAATCGGCCATCGGAGCCAATTTCCGGGCCGGCAAGTTGTGACTTGGCTTCGGTCACCCGGTCAATCAATTCATTGTTAACGCCCAACGCGTTTGCCGCCATCTGAAAGTCGGTGAACAATTGCCAAATCACCTGCTGATCGTGCGCAGGCCCCATGCTAATCTGACATCGGCTGCCATCGGGTGCGATAAACGTATTTTCGGGTGAAACGGCCGGCCCCGAAACCAACTTTCCGGAGACTGGATCTTCAACCAGCCAGTCGAGGTAAAAGCGCACCGAAGACTCCAGCACCGGATACATTCGCTTTAAGAAATCCTGATCACCGGTAAAGGCATAATGTTCGGCAATGTGCGTACTGATCCACGCGCCGGCTCCCGTGTGCATTCCCCAGCTGGCAGCCTCGCCGGGCGAAGTGTAGCCCCAAATATTGGTAATGGGATGAACCACCCACCCATCCAGATCATACTGGGTACGGGCGGTCTTGGTGCCCGGTTCAACAAGCGATTCAATCAGGTCGAACAAGGGCAGGTGCATGTCGGAAAGGTTGGTGACTTCAGCCGGCCAGTAGTTCATCTCGACATTGACATCGGTGTGGTAATCACCATTCCAGGGCGTTTGAATTTTGTTGGCCCAAATTCCCTGTAAGTTAGCCGGCAAGGTTCCGGGACGCGATGATGAAATCAACAGGTAGCGCCCGTACTGGAACATCAGCTCAACCAGGTGCGGATCAGCGGGGGTTTGCTTAAATTGAGTGATGCGCTCGTCTGTAGGCACCGGAGTGATTTCGCCGGGTGTCAAATCAAGATTAACACGCTGAAAATATTGCTGATATTCGGAGATGTGCGCGCGTTTCAGTTCATCGAAAGATTTTGTAGCCGCCCGCTCAAGGTTCTGACTGGTAATCGTTTCATAATCCCGTCCGCTGTAATTGGGATACTCCAACAAGTGGTTGGTTGATGCAGAAAGGAGCAGGGTCACTTCGTCAGCATTTTCAACAATCATCTGATCACCCTCAAAACGTACTTTGCCGTTTTTACTTACCGCCTTTAATCGGGCCATGTATTGCAAACCTTCGCCGCCTTTTCCATCCGAAAGCGTACCGGCCATCACCAGTTGCTCGTTTTTGGCATAGGTCTGATAACGTTCGGGACGCGTCAGGGTGCCCGTGAAAGAAATTTGTCCCGGCTTATCGGCTGTAAAACGGGCAACCATCACCTGGTCCGGGTAGCTGGTGAAAATTTCACGTTGATAATCGACACCATCCTGCGTGTAACGAACACGAACCACGGCTTCATTCAAATCCAGTTCCCGATGGTAGTTTTCGTACTTGGCTGACTTGCCGTGATCGATCCACAAATCGCCCAGGGTTTGAAAACAGCCAAACGGTACTTCCGCTCCATTTCCGTGGCCCGATCCGGCTCCCTTGCAGATCATGGTCCGATTGGTCAGCTCAGTCGCTTCTTTATATTTTCCTTCAAAAAGCAATTGTCGGATTTTGGGCAGGGCTGTAGCTGCTTCTGGGTTATCATTGTCGGCCGGACTGCCTGACCACATGCTTTCTTCGTTGAGCTGGATGCGCTCTTTATTTACATCGCCAAAAACCATCAAGCCCAGCGAACCGTTGCCCAATGGCAAGGCTTTCAACCATTCGGGATCATCTTTCCAGCCGTTGGGATCGTCCGCAACCGAAGCATCAGCCGGTTGATTGTACCACAGTTTGAGATTGGATTGTACGCTTTCATTGGTCTCGGGCTGACATGACCATGACAAAAAGAATGCAATTAAAAGAAGGTAAAATCGGCGAAGTTTCATGGATATGTGTTTAAGTTTTAGCAATGAAGTTAAGTTTATTTGTTGTTCTATTCGTTTGTTTTCAATTTCCCGGTTAAAGTTACCGGATCTTGCCCTGGGCTTGTGATGGTTACTTTCACTTGATTTTCAGTATCAGGAACGAAGCTTTGGTTGCTGATCAGCTGAATTGTTGTTTTTTCAAACGGTTCCAAAACAGGGACTTCTCCGGAAGCAATCTTTACAGACTGTCCTTCCTGCAACTGTTCAACCTTAACCGTGCTGGTTTGGGATGGCACTTGTCCAAAATTCTGAACTTCAATTTGCAGTTTGCAGCCGGCCTCCAACTGATCGGCAACCGGTAAGCGAGCCGACAATGCGGCTTCATTGTAGTTGAGCCACGGCAGCCGGGCGTAGCCAAAGAGCAGCTTTCCCTGTCTGGTCTTCCCGAGTAATTTGGCCACAAAATTATCTTCCGACAGGCCATTTCCAGCTCCCTCGAATACGAGTATTAAGTCATCGCCTGATTTTTCAGTTCGAAGCAATTTGCTGCCCCGTCCAAAGTTAACTTCCTCGGAAGCGCCAAAACGCAAGGAGTTTAAATCGATATCCGAATGAGGATCAAATCCTTCTTCAGCCTGAATACGCAGCCGGATTTCAGGCGTGTCAGCTTCAATCTTTTCTTCATTCAGAATGATGATGAGTTTACCTACGGTCAGGGGGATACCGATATTTTTTGAGCTGTGCCGATCGTTGGGCTTGTCCTCGCTTTTCAAGGTATCGATCACGGCAAAGTTTGCTTGTACCGCTCTTCCATACTGATCTTGCAGCATTTTGATCCGTTCGTATTTAAACCAATCCTCTGTGGTTCCGTCCTCGTAGTTCGTAATCCCCGGAACGTAGGCTTCGCCGGGATCAACTTTCCAGTGAATCCCATCCTTTGATCGCAAGTAGTATGCGATGCGCCCATACCAGTCATTCACAATCATGTGGTATTGAATGTTGGTTTTCCAAATCACCGGATCTTCAAACCGTCCGTCAATATCGGGATAAACTCGCTGGTCCGTGACTTGATGATACGGAGACAGGCCGTCTTTGCTGAACCAAATCCCGCCACCGCGGCACACCATAATAAACGATCCGTCTTCGCGCCGGGCAAACGACAGGTTGGAAAGCCCCTCAATGATGGGACGGTCGCGATTGTCAAATTCAAACTTGTTATAAGTCCAGGGCCCGTTCACATTGTCTGCAATATAGTATCCGTCAATCACATAAATGGCAATCCGGCCATCTTTCAGACGGAAAGCCTCCGGATTATGTCCTTTGCCGATGATGGTTTCAACCTGGTACGGACCAAGCGGATGATTGGAACTGGCTTTTATCACAATGGAATTTGGCCATTCGCCATGGCCTTTGGGAGAATCTTCGCGCCAACGACAAACAAAAAGATGGTAGTTGCCATCCTTTCCTTTCAACACGTTGCCGCCCCAATAAGACCATTCGCTATCCTCAATGCCGTTGTCGATATAGCGCGGAACAACATTGTCGGCCCCCCAAGTGTCGTCTGTTAACTCGCCAACAACGGGGATGGGGAGAAAGCGATCCATAAATCGGCCGCCAAAAACTAAATTGCTCCATTCGGCAGGCCGCTCAAGTTGTTGGTATTGAGCATTGGACTGCCAGAAAATTCCGATAAAAATGATAAGTAAACTGGTTTTTAGCATGATTTTTTTTGCATATTGAGCCTTTGAAAATAGAAAAAAATGAGAGACGAAAACGATTTTCATTCTCGTCTCTCGTTATTTTGCTGATTATTGATAATCAGGATTCTGGACAAGCGTTCCGTGATTCTTGTCAATTTCATCCTGAGGAATCGGCCAGTGGTAAAATTTATCCTCCCAATGATAGGGTAGATTTCCATCTGTCACACTATTCAACACCTCACCCGCGATGTGCCATCTTTTCAGGTCGAGGTAGCGAAGCCCTTCAAAAGCAAGTTCTATTCTTCTCTCATGTCTGATTCGTTCGCGCATTTCTTCTTTTGAAAGCCCTTCGGGAAGATCAGGGAGATCCACCCGATCGCGAATCGCATTCATCGCATTGTAGACTGTTTCGTCAGGGCCGGAAATCTCGTTTTGTGCCTCGGCGTACATTAATAACACTTCAGCAAGTCGGATAACGACGGTATTTTGCTGACTTAAGGTTGAATAACCATAAGGCAGGTTTCCCGGATCCAGAAATTTCTTCAGCCCATAGCCGGTAGGTCGGCTGTTGGAAGGATTATGGACATTTCCATTTCCCCAATCAACAAAATCGACAAAAACGGTTTTACTTAGTCTGGCATCCCTATTCTCAAAAGGATTCTCAGTGTCTGTTAAGGGTGATTCTCCCCAAGGTAAGCCATCACTGCATTCAAAAGCGTCGACGAAACTTTGCAGTGGACTGACCACGAGCCAGTCGCCGTAAATTAAATCAGTTCCATAAGTCGGGACATTGTCAGGCGCCAGGTAATTCACGGAAAATATGATTTCCTCGTTGCCACTTTGTCCGGCATCCTGAAACAAATTTTCAAACTCCGGGCTCAACGAATAGTGAGGCATAATGTCGAGACAGAGGTCACGAACATCGGCCAGCATCGTGTTATCAGGTGTACCATTTTCGCCATAGGCGGCGTAAATTAGTACCCTTGCCTTTAAGGCTTGTGCTGTTGATTTTGTGACGTGACCTGCATTTTCATAATAGGGAATGGCATTCAGATTTGAAATTGCAAAATCGAGGTCGGCAATCACCTGCGTCAAAATCTGTGCGGCATCAACTTTGGGCTGCTCTTGGTTTTCCAATGTCAATGGTTCCAAAATAAGCGGCACATCTCCATAAAAACAATACAGTTGAAAATAATAGTATGCTCTTAGAAAACGAACTTCGGCTTCCGCTTTATTCTTCTCTGCATCTGTGAAATCCGTTCCTTCGTAAGCGTTCAATTCATTGAGGAAAATATTCCCGCGAGCGATAGCTTGATAGCAAAACCGGTAAACACCAGTCACATAACCTCCGGTGGTTGAACTAATATCGCCGGAGACAATTTGTTTTGAACCACCATAACCGTGCTGCCCAAAGCTGTTGTCGGTGATGTTGTCCCAATTCGGCATGACATAGCCCCACATTCCTGCCGGCGGAGTGTCCCAAGGTCCTCCGGTTGAACCATGCATATAACCGTAGTTGGCCGTCAAGGCCATATCAAAATCAGACTTGGTTTGCCAAAAAGTGCTCGAGGAGATCTGATCCAAGGGCTGCTTATCCAGGTAATCCTCGCATCCACTCAGTGCAATGACGGACAAAATGATGATTAGTAATTTATATCTTTTCATGTCTGTATTTTTTAAAATTTAACATTCACCCCAAACGAATAGATTTTATTCTGGGGGTAATTTACGAAAGCACCACTACCTCCCCGCTCCGGATCCAATCCCGGATAATCAGTAATCGTGAAGAGATTGTCTCCTGAGAAATAGATCCGGAACTGATTGACACCAATTCGATCGAAGAAGTTTCTCGGCAAAGTGTATCCAACAGTCAGGTTCTTCAACCGTAAATAAGATCCATCCTGCAAGTACCAGGAAGAATTTCTCCTGATCCGTTCGGGCGCTCCCCATCCCCAGTAAATCCGGGGCATTGAAGTTGATGGGTTTGTTTCAGTCCAGCGATCTCGCCAGTCGGTGGTTGGTGGCGACCCTTGAACAAATGGGATTGTTCCCCAGTCGTTGACAAAATACTTCACATCTTCAACGCCTTGTAATTGGGTCGACAAATCGAAGCCTTTCCAGGTGGCCGAAAAATTGAAGGAATAGTTAAAAGCCGGATATCTGCCTGAGATTGCGACCCGGTCGTCATTGTCAATGACTTCATCCCCATTTTGATCCTTAAATTTCAAATCGCCTGGTACTGTCGCATCATTAAACTGCTTGGGTGAATTGGCAATTTCCTGCTCGGATTGAAAGATCCCAATCCATTCCAACATATAATAGGAATCCCACTCGTAGCCTTCCTCGCGCAGGGAATATCCGCTTATTTCCCGTTCACCGAAATCGACCAGTTCATTTTTATAATGATCGATATTAAAGCCCACCTGATAGTTCAAACCTGTAAGTGAACCTGAGTTAATCTGATTCGAGTACAATAAGCTTAATTCAACCCCGGTATTTTCCATCGTTCCGTTGTTGACAGTTGGTGGATTTAAACCGACCGCATTGGTTACCTGGGAAGCTCTTAGGATATCGGTTGTGCTCTTTTTGTACCAATCAAATGTGACATTGAACCCTGCGAACGCCGTCAGGTCAAAGCCAAAATCAGTGATGCTGGTTGTTTCCCACATGATATTTTCATTGGAGAGGCGGGTTTGTGCAACACCTGAAGAGAGATTCGCATCGTCAAAGGAGTAGTTACCTGTTAAGTCAAGTATCGACTGGTAAGGATAAAGACCAATATTTTGATTTCCTAACTGGCCATAAGATCCCCTGATTTTAAGGCTGTTCAACCAGTCAGCATTCAGGTTTTGAAAGAACTGTTCTTCAGAAATCCGCCATCCTGCCGAAAACGATGGAAAAGCTCCCCATCTCGAATCGGGAGATAGTCTCGAAGTGCCATCATAGCGAAGGTTTGCTTCCAACAAATACCGGTCTTTAAAGTTATAACCCAATCGACCAAAGAACGACATCAGTGCCCATTCCGTTTTGGTTCCATTGGCTTGCTGAACGGCCGGACTGCCCGCATCCAGTTCTCTTAGCAGGTCACTCGGGTAATCCTTACGGTATCCTCTCAAGTATTGATAGACATTATCCTCAACGCTGTAACCGCCCTGTGCCGTAACCGTGTGCCCATCTCCAAATTCGCGTTCAAAATTCAAATAGGTGTATAAGTTTTTATATTCCGTTTGATCATCCTGAACAATTAGTCCGGCTCCACCAACATCCAAATAAGTCATAAATTCGTTGGTGCGGAAATTATATAAAGGAACTTGGGGGCGAAAATCGTTGTATTTACTGAAGTTTAAGTTTATCGCAGCCTTGGTGTACCAGGTCAAACCTTTTAACAATTGAACATCTAACCATCCCTGAGACGAGATTACGTAGTCATCAGTGTTCCGGTTGACTTTATTGTCGATAATGGCCATCGGGCTTTTGTTGTTGTACTCAAAGTCGTAAGCTTTAAACGTGTATCGGCCACTTCCGTCGGCTAGTTGAGGAGAATAGGTGGGGGCTTGCGACATGGCAGCCAGGAAGGTATCGGTGGCGCCTTGACGGGGAGCTGATTTGATTCCTTTCTTAACCGAAAAATTTCCGCCAAACTTGATGTGTTCGTTAACCCGTGAGCTCAAGTTGACCCGGATATTGTATTTTTCATAATCAAATCCTTTCATGACCCCTTCTTGATTTACATAGCCCAGCGAAACATTGAAAGTGGTTCCATTGCTTCCTCCGCTAAAACTCAGGTTGTGGGTTTGCGTTGGTGCAGGACTAAATAAAAGGTCAAGCCAATCGGTGTTTGGGTACAGGTTTCGATCGGTGGCATTGCGATAGGCACCGATGATGTCGTCGGTGTATAAACCCGAAGTCAGTCCCGAATTTAGCCTCGCTTCGTTAAACAATTCCATGTATTCGACAGAGTTGGTAACCAGATCAAACAATTTAGTGGGGGTGTGAACGGCATAATTTCCAT
This sequence comes from Sunxiuqinia dokdonensis, assembly GCF_001270965.1. Lineage (GTDB taxonomy): Bacteria > Bacteroidota > Bacteroidia > Bacteroidales > Prolixibacteraceae > Sunxiuqinia > Sunxiuqinia dokdonensis. The sequence goes on from NZ_LGIA01000176.1 coordinate 24,366, forward strand.
TGTAGTTCATGGTAATTTTCCCTTCCTGCCCTTTTTTTGTTGTAACCAGAATAACTCCGTTTGCTGCGCGGGCACCATAAATGGATGCCGAAGCGGCATCTTTCAAAACAGAAATGTTTTCAATGTTATTGGGATTTAAATCGGCCAGGCTGCCCTGAACGCCATCGACCAGAACCAACGGATTTGATCCGGCACTACTAAAAGTTCCCGTTCCCCGAATACGTATTGAGACGCCTTCGTTGCCAGGTTCACCCGAGTTTTGGACAATCTGAACTCCAGGCATTTGTCCTTGCAGCATGGTTTCAACATTCGTCACGGGTCGTTTGACCAAGTCATCTCCTTTCACCGACGCAACAGATCCTGTCAAATTAATTTTTTTCTGAGTACCGTAGCCTATCGCGACAACTTCTTCCAGACCAATGGTTTCATCCATAAGGGTTATGTCAAGCCGGGATTGACTTCCGACCAAGATCTCCTGAGCTTTCATTCCGACAAACGAAATGACCAAAGTTGCATCGGAAGACACATTGGGCAGTGAGAAGCTTCCCTCAAAATCAGTTATGGTCCCCATGGTCGTACCTTTCACAACCACGGTAGCTCCAGGTATTGGTTCGCCCGAACTGTTGGTTACGCTTCCGGTCACAGTTCTTGTTTGTTGGACGGTGCTAAACTGATTATTTGCCCGAAGGATCACTTGACGGCCAATAATTTCGTAATTAATCGACTTGTATTCAAACACTTGATCAAGTACTTCCTTGATCGTGGCGTTGGACACATGAACGGAGGTCAGGCTGTTCACATCAACCTCTTCATTGTAAAAGAAGCGGAATTCGCTTTGATCTTCTATTTTTCGAAGAATATCTACAATTTTTTCATCCTTATGCTCCAAACTTAGTTTCGTGTTCTGAGAGTAAAGATCGGCCGCAAAACTGCTGAAAACCGTTAGAATAATCATGGCCAATGTCAGTTTCATTCGCTTTAGATTTTGATACAGAAATGGCATTATGCCATCACAACATCGTTTTTTTTTCATAATTTTACAATTTGAAATGAGTAATTTGATTTAAGTCAAGTTATTCCAAAGGCAGGATCTCGCACATCCTGTCTTTGTTTTTTATTAAGGCTCTGCTATGGTCAACATTCTTTTCTTCTTGTCATAGGCATATTTTATTGGTTTCGTTTTATTAATGTATTCCATGACTTCGTCAAGCGATTCTTCAAAAACTTGTCCGGTAAACGGGATCGAAGCCATGCTTTGATCCAAAATGATCGTGATATCAAAGTGCCTTTCCAGTCTTTTGGCGAGATCGCCTAAAGGTTCATTTTCGAAGGCGATTACCCCATTCATCCATGAGGAGGCGATTTCAGGATCAATTTCCTTGATTATTATTGCTTCCCCCTTCGACAAAACTATTTGCTGCCCGGGGAGCAACACCTTTTGATCCAGATGGTTCGAAAACTGAATTTTTCCTTCTGTTAATGTTGTCTTGAATGGCAAATTATTATAGGCGCGTACGTTGAATGAGGTGCCCAATACCTGAATGGAACCATATTCTGAATTCACAATAAAGGGAGTATCGCCTTTTTTTACCTCGAAAAATGCTTCGCCGGACAAGTTTACTTCCCGGTGATTGTTGTCGAAATTTGCTGGAAGCCAAAGATTTGTGCCCGCATTGATCCAAACTTTAGAGCCATCAGCTAAAGTGAGTTCTGTTTTTTCACCATTCGGAACGTGAATCTCATTGACTTGATGACTTCGTGGGGTAAACAGTCCGCCAGGCGAAAGAAGAAATTTCTGACTAAGCACTCCAAATGAGAATATAAGCAAAATAGCCGCTGCATATTTCATGAACTGTAGAAACCTTACTTTTTGAGGTTTTTGGATCCGCTTTTTAAGACGGACGAATGACTTTTCAATGGTAAGATCATTGGTTTGCTGGTCATGAGAAGCTAAAGACCAGGCATTTTTTATTCGATGATATTCGCGCTGAAGATGTTCGTCACGCTTTAATTTTTGGAGAATCTCTTTTTTTTCCTCATCATTCAGGTTGCCGGAAATCAATGCGATTATTTGTCTTTCTAGTTCCATGGTTGGGTGTTTTCAAAGGTATAATCCACAAGAGCGGAAATACCCTTGCTCTGTTTGAATTTTTTTATGAATTTAATTCAAACAGCAACTAAATATGGTGAATCAGGAACGAAACCAGCGGGAGGTAATCTTTCAATGATACTCTAAAAGCTTTGATGGCTTTGGTCATGTGTCCCTCCACCGTTTTGGGTGAAATGGATAGTTTTTCTGCAATTTCATGATTTCTGCAGTGTTGAAAACGACTCAGTTCAAATACCAGCCTGCACTGGGGCGACAGTGTGTCCAAAGTCTTCTGTATGATTTGTTCGATTTCGGAAAATAGGATATTGGATGTTTCCAACTTATCAAGTGCGCCTGCATGAAGCTCGAGTTCAAACTCACTCAATTGTGACGATAGAAATATGGCTTGCTTGTATCGCTGGTCCCGCAGTTTTTTCAGGCTATTGTTTTTAGCAATGGTGTACAAGTAGGCATTTAAATTGGTGTTTTTCTGTAAGCTCGACTTTTTCTCCCACAGGGTAAGAAAAGTGTCCTGAAGTACATTTTCAACAAGATCTTTATTCGGAATATATTCGGCAACGAAATGATACAGCCGCGAGTAAAAGTGATTGTAAACAACTTTAAACGAAGCTTCGTCTCCATCTTCAAGTAATTCTAAAAGTTGGGTGTTGTTTCGTATCATGAATGGCGCACAGTTCGTTTGAGTAGAGGCAAAATTAGAAAATAACAAGGAACAACAAACCTTTGTGCTTTTAAACACTATGAATTTATTTACGGGTTGAAGCAGAAATTGGCGGGAACAAAAAAAGAGCTGCTCCGAAGAACAACTCTTTTGCACGGGAGGAGCGACTCGAACGCCCGACACCTGGTTTTGGAGACCAGTGCTCTACCAACTGAGCTACACCCGTGTTTGAATGCGAGTGCAAATATAGTAATTCCTGAAAAACTACCTAGAAAAATAAATTCGATTTGTCAAAAAAACAGTGTTGTCCGTCGTTGGCCGCTGGACATTGGTTATTGCACATTCAATTGTAAATCGTAAATAATTAAATCATAAATGGTTGAATGGTCTAAGGCAAAATGGTTGAATGGTTTCTTCCATTGATGAAACATGGAGAATTGCGACTGCAACTGGTTGCCATTTTCTCATTTTCACACACGCTCGCACTCCCCATTTCTCGTCATCACAGCCCCAGAATCAGATCAATCAGTTTTTCGTCGTGGTCCAGCTTCATTTTTTTTCGCAGGCGGTAGCGGTGGTTTTCAACACCCCGTACAGAGATTCCTAAAAGTGGGGCAATTTCCTTGGAAGCCAGGTTCATGCGAAGAAAGGCACACAAGCGAAGGTCTTTGGCTGTTAATTCGGGGTACATTTCCTTAATCTTGTTCAGAAATTGCTCGTGAGCCCGTTCGAAATTGGTTTCAAACACTTGCCAGTCATCCTGGCTGGTAATGTTTTCTTCAATTTTGCGGGTCAGGTGGTAGTAATATTTGTCGGGGTAGCGCGATCCCAGCTGCTCTTTTTGCCGGGCTGCAATTTCCTTAATTTCGAGCAGCAACTCGTTTTTCTTGATGATTGACATGGTCGAGTTGGCCAGTTCCTTGCTCTTGTGCTGGATTTCGTTTCGCAACTTCTCATTTCGGAGTCGAATGATTTCCTTTTCACGTTTTTCGTGCTCCAGCCGCTCTTTTTTCCGGGTTTGTTGGATTCCCCAGGTTCGGAAGCCAAACAAAATACCAATAAAAGCGAACAAGTAAGCTGTTCGTGCATAACTGGTCAGGTACCAGGGGGGAGCCACTTCGATGTGTAATGAATTCACCTGACTTTCATTTCCCCATTGGTCCACAGCTTTCACCAGCAGTTCATATTCGCCGGAAGGGAGCCGGTCGAAGCTAATCTGTGGGGTTGCTTGTGGTTCACTCCACTCTTGTTCCAGCCCTTTCATCAATGACTGAAAATAGATGGGATTGTGGGTAAACAGAGGAAAGCAATAGATTAGCTGTAGGTTGCGATATTTGTATCGAACAAAGATGTCGTCTTTGTCAATTGCTCCACGCGTGGTGTGCTGGCGATTGCTGGTCAGTTTCAGGCTGCGCAGTTGAGGCTGAAATTTCAGGATCGCAGAGCTGGAATCAGCTGCTTCTGCATCGAGTTGGGCAATGCCGTTTTCAAGACAAACAATGGCTTTGGTAGCGGTGAGGGGCAAAATATTTTCAAAATCATCGATCAGTTCATTTCCTGAAAATAAAGACCGGGGGTAGGTTTTTAGGTGTTCGACGGTGTTGTTGAAAATACGGAACAGGCCGATTTCACGATCGGTGATCAGCCAGTAATGATGGTCGGGGGCCGACACAATTCGTTTGGCTGCAGCGAGTTCGTTCAACTGTTCATTTAAAAAATGATAGGGAATGATCGAATCATTTAAATCGTCGTAGGTGTATAGTTTTTCTTCGGTGGTAAACACAATCCGGTTTTCGACCTTGAAAACATGCAGCGAGTGATCTTTTTTGAACACCGAATTTAGTCCATAATAGCTTTTGTTGATCACACTGTCGCGTTTGTCGTTCAGCTGAAGCCGGTAAATGCCGCGCCGCATATGGCTGGCCCAAATGTCGCCGAGGTGATCGATCTCTATGTAACGAATCAGGTCAACAAAACCTTTCAAGGTTCCATCCTGGGTGTAAACGCCATTTTGTTGTTTGAGCCGGATGATACTCGAATAGGTTGAAGCCAGCAGGTAACCCGCTTTCATCGGATCCTGCCGGATTGAAAATCCACCCGACTGCCTGGAAATGAACTGCTGCTCTCCTGCCTTTAGTTGAATCACCCCGTCGTTGTGTCCGGCAAACAAGTGGCCGTCGTGGAGCTGAATGTCCCAAACCTGGTCCTGGCTTTCAGGCACTAGCTGATATTGGGACTGATCATCATACAAGCTGCGGACGAATAAGCCCTGGTTGGTTCCGAGGTAGATCTGGTCTTCAAAAATGGCCGCATCATACACTGCCCCAATGTTGGGAATAGTTTCAATCATAAAGCCCTGGTTGCCGGCGTTGGATATAAAATCGATACCACTGTCGAGCGCCAGCCAAATGTTGTTGAATTGATCGGTCGAAATTCCTAGCACCGTGTTGTTTTGGAGTCCGTTGGCAGTGTTGTAATTGTTTATTGGGTTGCCACGCTCATCAAATATGAGTACCCCGTCCATAATGGTGCCAATAATGAAATGACCCTGACCATCCATATAACCTCGGTTCACTTCATTTTTTCTGAAATACTGATGCCAATCCCGGTTCCATTGTGTTATAGAACTTCCGTCCCAAATAAAGATTCCGTTTGAATTGGTGCCAATCATGAGTTGATCCTCCTGGTAGGGGAGAATAAAACGAATCATGATGTTCTCAAATAGCGGCGATTGGATGTGGGGGACGGCTTTCCCGTTTTCAATTCTAAAAATACCCTGATTTCGCACGGCAAGTAGAATGTCGTTGCCTACCCGGTGCATGGTATTGGTAAAGCCCGGTAACTCAATCGGTGTAATCCGTTCATTGTGGTACATCAGTACACTGTTGAACGAGTGGAAATAAACTGCATCGTCGAGCAAGGCGATATTCCAAAACTCTTCGTTGTCTGAAAAATACTGTTCCGCCAGCTTATTTAAAGAGTGGTAGTGGAGTTCGCCTGTATTGTCCGCTTCCCAGTAGCCCAATTCGCGATAGCCGCTGGTGTAAATCAGCGAGTCTGATGCAGCCAGAACTGATCTTAATACGGTTTCGTTCGGAAGCGGATAGAGCTTCCAGTTAATACCATCGAACTCCAGTAAGCCATTGTGATTGGCAAAGTACATAAACCCGTTGTGACAGCGGTCAACAGCCCAATTTTGTTTGGCGGCCTGGTAGGTTTCCTTCTGAAAATTTCTCACGTTATTGACCGTCGGTTGACCGTATAACCTGTTTTCCTTGAAAAGCATTGGGCCTGCCACAACACACCCGATGATTACCAGCAGTAGGATATAACTTTTCATTGCCTTCGGTTCTTTAATCCATAAAACACATTGCTTCGGACAGAAAAGGTCTCTATTTCTGTTGGACAGCCGGTCCTTAAGCAGGAATTTACGCCTGCGAAAGTAACAATTTATTGTTTTTCTCAGTATTTCTTCATGTGAAGTAAACGATAAAATAATGCTGAGATCATATGTTTTAACAAATTTTAGCAAAAACATGTTGTACAATATGCGACTGTGAAATTGCAATAAATATAAAACTGAAAAATATAAGAATTTGATTAATAGCGATTAAAACAGCGAGCAATTTTTTGGTGTGAGTAAATGATGAGGTGAAAAATCAACTTCATCGCTCTGTGTGAATTAGAAGTGTGTGTGAAATTTTCTTAAACGCAAGGCCAGGTCGTAGCTTAGCGTCACAAACTGATCAAAAAAGTATACTATGAAAAAACTAATGTTTCTTTTTTACTTGATTTTTTCAGTGACTGTTGTTTTCGCCCAGCAAATTGCGGTGACTGGAACAGTAACTGAAGCAGCAACCGGAGAACCGATTCCCGGGGTTAGCGTCATTATCCAGGGAACCACTTCGGGAACCATTACAGATTTTGACGGGAACTACACCATTCAGGCATCAGGCTCTGATGTTTTGGTTTTTAGTTTTGTTGGTCTGACTTCTCAGGAAGTGCCAATCAACAATCGTGCAACGATCAACATCCAGTTGGAGCAATCTACTGAATTGGTTGACGAGGTTGTGGTTGTCGGTTACGGACAATTAAAGGTCAAAGACCTGACATCGTCCATTTCGACGGTCAACTCTGAAGAAATTGCCAAATCACCTTCGGGACAGGCGATGCAGACATTGCAAGGTAAAGTTGCGGGTATGCAAGTTGTGAGTAATGGTGCGCCGGGAGATTCACCAACGATTCGCGTTCGCGGTATTGGTTCTTATCCGGGAAGCAACAACGAAGCTCCTCTTTATGTGGTTGATGGGATGTTCTTCGACAACATCGACTTTTTGAATACGGCCGACATTGCTTCCATATCGGTTTTGAAAGATGCTTCGGCAGCAGCAATTTACGGTGTTCGCGCGGCCAACGGCGTGGTTCTGATCGAAACCAAATCGGGAAAAAATAATCAGAAGGCCCAAGTAGTTTACGATGGTTACTATGGGGTTCAGGTGGCTCAGAACGTTTTAAAAATGGCCAATGCCGAACAGTTTACCACCATGGCCATGGAGTCGGGATCGGCACCTGATATTGGTAATATTGCGACCGCCATGCAACGCTATGGGCGGAGCCGTATTAACCCAAATGTGCCTGATGTGAATACCGACTGGTATGATGAGATTATCCGGGTCGCACCGATTCAGAATCATAGTATTGACGTTTCGGGTGGCGGCGAAGATGCTTCCTACTCCATAGGTTCCAGTTACTTCGGGCAAGAAGGAATTCTGGATATGAAAAATGAGTATGAACGCTTCAACTTACGTTCAAAAATTGATTATAAAGCAACCGATTGGCTGACTATCGGTGGGAACATGATCTTCAGCAATGCACTGAAATATGGACAGTCGGCTGATGCCTGGAGTTTGGCATACTGGGCCGTTCCAATTCTTCCTATCTATGATGAATCCAATACCGATGCCTGGCCTGTGAATTACGCCAGCGCGCAACATCTTGGCTACCGGGGTGGTCAGAACCCCATGCCAAGCCTGGATTTTAACAACAACCGACTGAAGATTCGTAAGGTGCTGGCTAACTTTTATGCGCAGTTCCATTTGATTCCGAAAAAGTTGGATTTAAAAACAACTTATAACCACAGTTTTACAGCACTTAACGAACGCAACGTACAGTTGCCTTATTATTTTAGCGATGGATTTCAGCGCGAGAATGCCGGGATTACGAGAAAAACGGAAACTTTCTCCAATCAAATCTGGGACAATGTGCTTACTTACAATGACCAGTTTGATCATCATAGCCTGACGGTTATGGGTGGTGCATCCTTTCGCGATGAAGCGTGGGAGATGTTGACGGCCAGAGGTCTTGATTTTCCCTATGAAAACGAAGAGTCCTGGTATATCGATCAGTCCGACCGAGGCAGCCTTCCGGTGGACGCGGTTAATGACGGCGGTAGCAGACAGTACGGCATGTCGTATTTTGGTCGGGTATCCTATAATTACGATGACCGCTATCTGGTGTATGGAACCATGCGTGCCGACGGGAGTTCAAAATATCAGGAAAAATGGGGCTATTTTCCCACAATTGGTGCTGGTTGGGTTGTATCAGAAGAAGACTTTATGAATATTCCTGCCATTGATTTTCTGAAGGTGCGTGCCAGCTGGGGAGAGCTCGGAAATGATAAAATTCGTGCAAGCGACGGGGCCCGGACCACTCAGGTTGTAACAGTTGCAATTAACGATGAACTTGTTTCAGGGACCACCACTTCCAGTACCTTTTCTTACCTGGAATGGGAGGTCACCGAAGAAACCAATGTGGGAATTACTTCCCGGCTATTTGATAGTCGGCTGTCTGTTGAACTGGACTACTACGTTCGCGATACAAAAAATGCCGCAATCAATGTGAGTATTCCCTCGGTTGGAGGCAATGTGCTTCGTAATGTTGGCGTTATCCGAAATCAGGGCTTTGAAGCAGCCTTGAACTGGAGCAATCAGATTTCGCCAGACTTTAGTTATTCTGTGGGCGCCAATATTTCAACCTTGAAAAACGAAGTTCGCGACCTTTACGGACAGCAGTACATTGATGGCGGATCGGCCGAGTTTCGTCAGCGGTCAATGATCGGAGAGCCGCTACTTGCCTTCTTCGGTTACGAGGTTGTTGGTGTTTATCAGAACGATGCTGAAATTCAGGCTGACCCGATAGCCATGGCCAATAATTTGGAACCGGGAGACTTAAAATTTCGTGACCAAGACGGCGACAAGGATATTGATGGTGACGATCGCGTGGTGTTGGGCTCGTATTTCCCATCATTCATGTACGGTGCCAACCTGGGAATTACTTACAAGAGCCTGGAGTTTTCAACCAATATCGCCGGACAGTCCGGAAATAAAATCCTGAACCGTAAGCGGGGTGAAGTTATCTGGACCTCCGATCTGAATATGGATGCCGATTTGGCCATTAACCGTTGGCATGGGGAAGGTACTTCAAACAGCTATCCATCGTCAAAAGGCTTACGCAAAGGCTGGAATCAGAGTATGAGCGAGTATTTGGTGGAGGATGGTTCATTTTTCCGCGTACAAAATATCCAACTGGCGTATAATCTGGCCGGAAAAGAAATCATGGGAACAATGATGCCAGATGCGAGAATCTCCTTTACTGCCGAGCGGCCAATTACCGTGTTCAAGTACAACGGTTTTAATCCGGAAGTAGCTAACGGAATTGACCGACAAACTTATCCTATTCCGGGAGTATACACGATTGGGCTGAATGTGAAATTTTAAAAGATTTAAAACTTAGAATTATGAAACGAATTAATCATACAATCAAGCTCATCGGTCTTGTTGCGATGCTGTTGGCTTTTACAGCCTGCCACGATTTGCTTGATGAGCCGGCTGAAAACAGAACTTTTACTGAAGAGACGGACTATACGGAGAGCTCCAATATGATTTCGCCCCTTATTGGAACTTACGCTGCCTTTTACTCGCGCGGTTGGGAAAACTTTCCGCTAATATCGGTAAGGGGAGATGACGTTAATCACGGTGGACTCGGTGATCAGCAGGATTTTGCAGAAACCGACATGTTCCGTTACAACAAGGATTACTGGATGTACAACTCCCTGTGGGAAGGCCTGTACAGCGATATTTATGCCGCCCAATCGGCCATGATCGAGTTTGAGTTATACAAGGAAAACGGAGCCAATGCAGCAACAGCAGATCAATATATTGCTGAAGCGAAAACCATGCAGGCCTTTTTGCTCTTTCAACTGGCAAGGGTGTGGGGCGATGTATTCATTCCAGCTACTCCCGATCCGGCGGATTTGTTAGTGGCCGACTTATCGACGAAACAAGAGGTAATGCAGTTTATTTCTGATCAAATGGATGAGGCGATTGGTAACTTGCCGGCTGTTCATCCGAACGAACGAACGGATGTTCGCGGAGGAGTAACCCGTTATACTGCTTTGGCAATGAAGGCGCTAGCCAATTTGGAGATGGAGAATTACCAGGCGGTTGCTGATGCAACCTCTCAAATTATTAGTTCAGGGAAATTCAGTCTGGAGGCTGATTATTACAACCTGTTCAAGATTCCCGGTAAGTTGAATGACGAAAATATACTCGAATTTCAATATTCCGATTTTGGTCAGGGATCGGGTACGGCCATAACTTACCTGTTTGCATTCTTCGGTCCTGAAAACTGGACACCGGCTGTAACCGGGGCTGGTAGCGGCTGGGGTTTTTACGAGCCCAGTCTGAAGTGGATCAAATTCATGTTGGATCGCGGAGAAAGAACACGTTTGGAAACGAGTGTGTTGTTTACGAACCGGGGCATCGCGGCGATCAAAGACGATCCGAATTATGCAACTTTGCCCGATTGGATATCGAATACAACACCGTCGGGTGACCTTATCAATGACTATGCCCGTGCGATGTTTGCCAGCGGGAAACACTATCTGCCGTCCAATCAGTTAACTCCGGGAAGAACGGGCTATGGCACAAATAAAAACTTGATTGGTATTCGCTATGCCGAAATTTTGCTGATGCATGCCGAGGCACTGGTTCAAGGAGCAAGCAGCTCCGCCATGACAGCTGACGCTGCTGTGAATGCCGTAAGATCGCGTGCTGGCTTATCTCCCTTGTCCGGTGTAACACTGGATCAGGTGGTGGATGAAAAGTTTGCGGAACTGGCCATGGAGTGGGGAACACGATACTACGACTTGATTCGGCTCGAACGGTACAACGAGTTAAACTATGATGGCCGGACATTTTCAGCCAATCTGACCTATCTGCCATATCCGCAAAACCAGGTTGATCAACTGCCAATTCTGGGAGGTACTCAAGAGTAATTTTAAGCATCACTAAAACTTGAACAAGATGAAAATATTCAAACAAATAATATTGATCGTTCTCGCTGTCTTTTTTATAACTGCGTGTAACGATGGCATTGACCCAATTACAAGGATTGAACCGGGTCCGGATGAGGCGGCTCCAGTGGTCACTTTGATTTCACCTTCAGGTGATGTCAATGCGCCAACTGATGTGTCCGAAGTCGACATTCGATTCGAAGCGACGGATGACATAGAATTGAAAACAGTCAGCGTACAGTTGAATGGTACATCATTGGGATCGTACGATAGTTTCAACGATTATAGAAGATTTATTGGAGAATATTCCGAAGAGCTTGCTCTTGGCGATCATGTTCTGGAGATTGTAGTCACAGATATGGCCGGGAAATCCACTACCAAAACTGTGAATTTCAAGAAGGTTAATACCATCCGGGATTTGATGAATGAAGCAGCGTTCCATCTGGCCTTTAATGGTGACTATGTGGATGAAGTTAGTGCTACAGCAGCAACTGTTGTGGGTACGCCTTCGCTGGGCACAGCGGGTGTTGATGGTGGATGCTATGTTGGCGCCGCGGATTCTTACCTGACTTTTGATGCCACAGGGCTTCAGTCTGCTGAATTTAGCGCGAGCTTCTTCCTGAATATTACCGCTACACAGGCGACAGACAGAGCTGGAATTCTGGTGATGAGCCCGGAAAATCCAAATTTCGACGATAGCCGGAAGTTCGGTTTCAGGTTCTTCAGAGAAAATGGAGGTGGATTGCAGCAATTTAAATTGAATGCTGGAAATGGGACGGCTGAAAAATGGTTTGATGGAGGCGTCGCTGCTCGTGTAAATCCGGCAACCACTGAGTGGGTACATTTTGTGTTCACGGTCTCATCAACGGGAGCTAAAGTCTACATTGATGGAGTCGTTGTTAAAGAAGACACATTCGATGGAATAGACTGGACGGGTTGTAATTTGCTGTCTATTATGTCCGGTGCTCCACGGTTTGCTAATTGGAACCACCTGTCCGATGAAAGTAAAATGGACGAGCTTTTGATTTATGACAGGGTGCTTACACAAGCAGAGATTGATCTGCTGGGTTTGCTTAATAATTAAACAGGTGTTGGTCATTTATCAATCATCTCAAATGCCCCAAATTGGATGATTGGCATCACTTACAGAAGCAAGTATGCTCGACGAGCTACGCCTGTTTAACAAAACGCTTACGCAAGAAGAAGTTGAGGCGATCATGGGGAATTAGAGAGAAAAGGGTATAGTTTAGTTAGGTTTTTTTTTAGAAAAGGCTGCTTGGAAAGTATCCGGGCAGCCTTTCATTTAACAGCCAATCATTTTAGTAATGAGAAAAACAAGAAATAGGCCGGTAGTTTTTATGCTGGTCAGTCTGTTGATTTTGCTTGCGATGGCTTGTTCAAATCCGAAACAGGACAATGAGGGGCAAGTGGAAAGCAAGTGGGCAGGATTAAGCGATAACGAACTGCTAGATACAATTCAATATCAAACCTTCCAATATTTTTGGGATGCTGCCGAACCCAACTCCGGCATGGCGCGCGAGCGGATTCACATGGACGGCGTCTATCCGCAGAATGATCAGGATGTGATTACCCTTGGCGGTTCTGGCTTTGGCGTGATGGCCATTTTGGTGGGCATCGAACGCGGATACATTACGCGTGAACAAGCGCTGACCCGTTACCAAACCATTGTTGGTTTTTTGGCTACGGCCGACCGTTTCCACGGTGCCTGGCCGCACTGGCTCGAAGGAAAAACCGGTAAGGTGAAGCCTTTCAGTAAAAAAGACGACGGCGGAGACCTGGTGGAAACAGCGTTTATGATTCAGGGCTTGCTCACTGTGGCCGAATATTTTAAGGATGGCAATGCCGAAGAAAAACAACTGGTGGCCGACATTAACCAACTGTGGAAAGAAGTAGAATGGGACTGGTACACCCAGGGCGAAGAGGTACTTTACTGGCACTGGTCGCCCAACTACGGATGGGAGATGAATTTTCCGGTTGGAGGTTACAACGAGTGCCTGATCATGTATGTGTTGGCGGCTTCATCGCCCACACACCCGATTGAACCGGCTGTTTACCACAAAGGTTGGGCGAAGGACGGCAAAATCGCTGAAGACACGATCTACTATGGCATGAGTTCCGTTCTCAATTTTTATGAGCACAATGATGATCCGACCGGGCCGCTTTTCTGGGCGCATTACTCCTATCTGGGCTTGAACCCCAAAGGCTTGGTTGATCAGTATGCCGACTATTGGAAGCTGAACCAGAACCACGCGCTGATGCACTACGAGTATGCGTTGGACAATCCGAAAGGCTTTGACGGATATGGCGAAAATCAGTGGGGGCTGACTTCAAGCTACTCCATGCGGGGTTATGCAGGCCATCATCCCGGCGATGCCGACTTAGGTGTCATTTCACCAACCGCTGCTTTGTCATCTTTTCCTTATACCCCACAGGAGTCGATGCAGTTTCTGCGGTATCTCTACACCGAAGCCGATTCGCTCATTGGTCCCTACGGCCCCTATGACGCCTACAGCCATTCAAGCAACTGGTATTTGCCTCGTTATCTGGCCATTGACCAAGGCCCTATTCCGGTGATGATCGAAAACTACCGCAGCGGCTTGCCCTGGGATCTGTTCATGAAAAACGAGGATATCAGAAATGGTCTGAAAAAACTGGGGTTTAGCAGTCCCGAGATGAATTGATGAATTCGTTTTGAAAATATTGCTGTCGATTAATAGAATGGGCTAAAGCCCTATGGATCGGGGCGAATCAATAACCCCGGGCTAGATAAAACCGGGCCGATCGGCTTCCAGAATCATGGCGGCATCAACCCCAAAACCGGAAAATTGCAGGGTGCTTCCAGTTTGGTGCAGTTCCGGAATATTTGGATAAAGGAATTATAGAAGAAAGATGGGGAGAAAGTGAGAAAGTGAGAACATGAGAAGGGGAGAGGGTGAGAAAGAGAGATGGGGAGAATGGGAGGACGTTAGCGGGTGTGAAGATGTGAAGTTGAGATGAGAAACTCTGCGTTACTCTGTGTAGAAACTCCGTGTTCTCTGTGGTTAACATACTGCGAGCGTAGTAGTGTTTATTGGTTTAATGGGAAGGTCTTGAAATGAAAATTTTGAAATATAAAATAGGTTTATTGATCGTTTCTCTGGTCTTTCTTTCATTTTTTGGAAGGAGCCAGGAAGTGTCCTTTTTTACCGAAGGAACTACGAGCACCTATTACGACCAGGGGCTGGTCGATTTAAATAACCTGGGTGAAAGTACGTTGGAGCACACCTATCCACCGGGTGCACCGCAGTATAACGACAAGGTGCCCTGTTCGACCACAGCGTTTAGGGGAGCCACTTCGTTGAAGTTTAACTATACCTCGGCCTTAAACGGTAACTGGCGGGCAAGCATTTACCGGGCGGAATGGACTACAGCTGATCTTTCGGCACTGGATTCCCTTTCATTCTATGTTTATTCTGAAACCGAACTGCCCAATACCGCCTTACCATTGATTGGTTTGCGAGGGGTGAATGGCAATGGTTCCGGAGATGTGAATACGGCCTTGTATGCCTTGGCCGATTACAATGAATCCATCCCGGCAGGCGTTTGGACGCGCGTTGTATTTCCGCTACAGATTATTTTTGACGAAAACGAAACACTGGACTTTTCTCAAACCAAGGCGGTCATTTTCAATCAATCCGAGTCAGATAATAGTTCGCGCTTAATATTGATTGACGAATTGTCCGCTTTCAAGGCTCTGGATGAAATTCCGGTAGTTGAGGAATTTTCGGCTGTAGGTTACGACAGTCATGCCCACCTGGGTTGGGCTCATCCTGCAGATGGTTTGACTTACCGCATTTATGCTTCGTTTGATGACGGGCAGTCGTTTGAGCTGCGCGCCGAAACAACGGCCGATTTTTACCTGGATTTTGTGCCGGAGTCCGGAAAAAATAGTACGGTGGCCTATCGCATCGTGACGGCCCTGCAAGAAAGCGAGTCTGCTGCCGCCGAAGCCACGGCAACGATTCGCGATTTTTCTGATGACGAATTGCTGGACATGGTTCAGCAATATACCTTCAACTACTTTTGGGATGGCGCACACCAGGCAACCGGCATGGCTTTGGAACGTTCAAACGGGAATGGACGCACCGCTGCTTCGGGAGCCACCGGCATGGGGCTGATGGCCATGATTGTGGCGCATGAGCGGGAGTACCGTCCAAAGGAAGCGGTAAAAGATAGGATCTTAATGATCCTTGAATTTCTGAAAAATTGCGACCGGCATCACGGAGCATGGTCGCACTGGTACAATGCCGATACCTATCGTACCCAGCCTTTTTCTGCTGATGATGACGGCGGCGACTTGGTAGAAACTTCGTTTGTGGCGCAGGGACTGATTGCTCTGAAAAATTATTTTACCGGTTCGGATGAAAAATCTGTGCTCATCCGGCAGCAAGCGGATCAGCTTTGGAAGGAAATTGACTGGAGCTGGTATCGCAATGGCGATCAGAATGTGTTGTACTGGCATTGGTCGCCCACTGTTGATTTTCAGAAAAACATGAAGGTAACCGGATGGAATGAATGCCTGGTGACTTACGTGATGGGAGCAGCTTCACCCACGCACGGCATACCCAAAGCGGTTTATGACCAGGGCTGGGCGCGCAACGGCAACATGGTCAATCCAAGAACGTACTACAACTACGAAATTAACCTGTCGCCAAACTACGGAGGTCCGCTTTTCTGGATTCATTACAGCCACCTCGGAATCAATCCAAACGGGCTGAAGGACCAGTATGCCGATTACTGGCAGGAGCATGTGAATACCGCCCGCATTCATTATGCGTACGCCGTACAAAATCCGCAGGGGCACACCAACTACAGCAGCAAATCGTGGGGCCTGACAGCCAGTGACAGCCCGGATGGATATACCGCCCATCAGCCGGTGGCTAACGACAATGGCACGATCAGCCCAACTGCCGCACTGGCCAGTATGCCTTACACGCCAACGGAATCCATGCAGGCGCTAAAATATTTTTATCGTGAACGCGGACAGGAACTCTTTGGAAGATACGGACCGTATGATGCGTTTAACGATGACCGGGATTGGGTTCAGGAAGCTTACATCGGAATCGATCAGGGCCCTATCGTGGTAATGATCGAAAATCATCGTACCGGGCTGTTGTGGAACCAGGTGATGAAAGACACCGAAGTAAAAGCAGGCTTGGATAAGCTTGGCTTTCAATATCAATTTGCAACCAGCAGCAATGATATGAATGATCACCGGGAGCTAAGTTTCTATCCAAATCCAGTGTCGGGGAAAGTATATCTTGATCTTTCCGCGTTCGCTCAAAATACACCGGTTCTGGTGAAATGTTTTTCGTTGGATGGTCGCTTGGTTCGTATCGAGAATTTGACCCGAAAAGGTTCTGAAGCAGTATTCGACTGCGCTGACTTAAGGAATGGAATCTATCTGCTTCAGATAAGCGCTGGAACGAAGTTGTTTCAAAGTAAACTGGTTGTTCAGCAATAAGAGAAAAAACGGGAATGAGTGATTTTCAAAAAAAAATAAATAGATGAGACAACGACACTTTTTGATAACGATTTTGGCTTTGGTAAGTTTTGCTTTCGGGCAGCTTGCACAGGCGCAGCCGGTTCAGCCAGCAACCTATTGTAATCCCTTGGATATCGACTATACCTACATGGTTTACAATTCGAGCAGGAATATTTCGTACCGTTCAGGTGCTGATCCGGCCGTTGTTGAATTCCGGGGCGAGTATTACCTGTTCGTCACCCGTTCGTTTGGGTATTGGCGATCCACCGATTTGGTGAACTGGGATTTTATTAAGCCGGCCCAGTGGTTTTTTGAAGGTTGCAATGCGCCTACCGCATTCAATTACAAAGATTCTGTAATCTATTTTGCGGGCGACCCTGCTGGTTATGGAAGTATTTTATACTCCGACGACCCTAAAAGTGGGAAATGGACGCCGACGGCTTCGATCACCAATAATATTCAGGACTCGGAGCTCTTTATTGATGACGACGGAAGAACTTATTTATATTGGGGATCGTCAAACGTTCACCCCATCCGGGTGAAGGAATTGAATAAGGATGATCGGATGCTTGAAACTGGTGTTCAGAAAGAGTTGATTAATTTGGTGGAGGAAGAGCATGGTTGGGAACGATTTGGTGAGAATAATTTCCATCCGACGCTGAAGGAAGGTTACATGGAAGGTGCTTCGATGACCAAGCACAATGGAAAATACTACCTGCAGTACGCCGCGCCCGGGACACAATTCAATGTATATGGCGATGGCGCGTATATTGGTGACTCGCCGCTGGGCCCTTTCACCTACATGAAAAATAATCCGATGAGTTTCAAGCCGGGCGGCTTTACCAATGGCGCCGGACATGGCATGACCATGAAACAAAAGAACGGACAGTATTGGCATTTTGCCACCATGGCTTTGGCTTCCAACTCCCAGTGGGAACGTCGTCTGTGTATGTTTCCAACTTATTTTGACGACGAGGGCTTCATGTATTCGAATACGCATTACGGCGATTACCCGCGATTTGGTCCCGATCATCCAACCAATCCGGGCGAGCATTGTGGGTGGATGCTGCTGTCATACAAAGGGAAGGTGACCGTATCATCTGCGTTCAAACAAATTGTGAAGTTTACTTCAAACAATGATGAAGTTGCCGTGACAGAATTGCCACTCGAACAAAATGAGGATGGCGAAATTATTTCAGAAGTACTGACTGATGAAAGCCCAAAGTCGTATTGGGTGGCAGCGGCCAACGACGATCAGCAATGGGTGAAAATTGAAATGCTCAATCCGGGAACGGTCCATGCGTTTCAATTGAACTTCCATGATCATGAATCAGGCATTTATACCCGCACCGAGGGTTTGCGGCATCGTTTTTCTATTGAGGTGTCAGACGATGGCACCAACTGGCAAACCGTTATTGACCGCCGCGACAGTTATAAAGATTCACCCAACGCCTACATCGTCCTCAATCAGCCTGTTCAGGCAAAATTTGTCCGGTACGCGAATGTCGAAGTTCCGGGCAAAAACCTGGCCTTGTCCGAAATCAGGGCATTTGGGACCGGATTGGGAAAAATCCCAAAGAAGGTTAAAGGCTTTATGGTTGAACGGCAGGAGGACCGCAGGGATGTTTCCTTTTCATGGGACGCGGTAGAGGGAGCCCAAGGTTATAACATTCGATGGGGAATTGCGCCTGACAAGTTGTACCAGTCGTGGTTGCTTTATGATGTCAATGAACATTTTATGCGCTGCCTCGACCGGGATACGCCTTATTATTTTTCCATTGAGGCCTTTAATGAAAATGGAATTTCAGAAAAATCGAAAACGATAAAAGTAGACTAAAATAAATGATCATGAAGAAGTTGATGTATATGTTCGTGGCAGCAATCCTGACGATTTCCTGTCAGCAGCAATCCAAGGAATCGGATATGGATTCGTTTATTAATGAGCTAATGGGAGAGATGACGACCGAAGAGAAGATTGGTCAGTTGAATTTGATTACTCCCGGAGGAGGAATTCCAACCGGCTCAGTGGTGAGCACCGGTGTGGAGGAAAATATAAAGGCTGGCAAAGTTGGTGGCATCTTTGGCGTTTCCGGACCTGAAAAGGTTCGGCAGGCGCAGAAGCTGGCCGTTGAGGAAAGCCGTCTCGGCATTCCCATGCTTTTTGGCTCCGATGTGATTCATGGGTATAAAACGACGGTTCCAATTCCGCTGGGATTGTCGGGCAGCTGGGATCTGGAGCTGATTGAGAAAACAGCCCGAATGGCCGCCAAAGAGGCAACAGCCGACGGGATTTTCTGGAATTTCTCGCCTATGGTCGATGTTGCACGTGATCCGCGCTGGGGGCGGGTGGCCGAAGGAGCCGGCGAAGATCCGTACTTGGGCTCAAAAGTTGCCCAAGCCATGGTTCGCGGCTACCAGCAAGACGATTTGAGCAGTCCGTCGACCATGATGGCAACGGTGAAACACATGGCGCTTTATGGCGCTTCGGAAGCCGGACGCGATTACAACACGGTGGATATGAGCCGCCAGCGAATGTTTAATGATTATTTGCCTCCTTATAAAGCGGCTGTCGATGCAGGTGTGGGTTGTGTGATGTCGTCGTTTAATGATGTGGATGGAATTCCCGCTTCGGGAAACAAATGGTTGCTGACTGACCTGCTGCGCGAGCAGTGGGGGTTCGATGGTTTTGTCGTGTCAGATTATACGTCGGTAAATGAAATGATTGCTCACGGGTTGGGTGATTTGCAGGCCGTTTCAGCTTTGGCGCTGAAAGCAGGTTTGGATATGGACATGGTGGGCGAAGGTTTTTTAACCACGCTGGAGCAATCGCTTGAAGAAGGAAAAGTGACAGAAGAAGATATCAATACAGCTTGTCGCAGGGTGCTGGAAGCGAAATACAAACTGGGCTTGTTTGATGACCCGTTTCGTTATGCAGACAGTTCCCGTCCTGGGAAAGATATTTTGACAGATGAAAACCGCCAACTGGCCCGCGAAGCTGCTCGCCGTTCGTTTGTATTGCTGAAAAATGATCAGCAAGTATTGCCTTTGAAAAAATCAGGAATAATTGCATTGGTAGGACCACTGGCTGACAACAAGAACAACATGCTGGGAACCTGGGCTCCTACAGGCAACCCTCAGCTTTCGATTCCGGTTTTGGAGGGAATGAAAAATGTCGCGGGTCCCGGCGTGACGATTTTACATGCCAAAGGCGCCAATATTTCGGATGACCCCGAATTTGCGGAGAAGGTGAATGTTTTTGGGCCCCGGATCGAAATTGATGAACGTTCGCCGGAGGTGATGCTGAAAGAAGCGCTGGCCGTTTCGGCGAAAGCCGACGTGGTTGTGGCCGTGATTGGTGAGGCTACCGAAATGAGTGGTGAATCGGGCAATCGGAGCAACCTCTTGCTTCCCGAGAGCCAGAAGAAACTTGTCAGGGCATTGGCGCAAACCGGCAAACCGCTGGTGCTGGTCACCATGAGCGGCCGTCCGCTGGCCTTGGTTGAGGAAAATGCGTTGGCCGCGGCGCTGCTGCAAACCTGGCACCCTGGTGTTGAAGCCGGCCACGCGGTTGCCGATGTGCTGTTCGGAGACTACAATCCTTCAGGAAAACTGACCATGACCTTCCCGCGAAATGTCGGGCAGGTACCTATTTATTACAACCACCGGACGACCGGCCGCCCACAGGACGGTGACAAGTTCGCCAAGTTTAAATCCAATTACCTTGACGTTCCCAACAGTCCCCTATTTCCGTTTGGTTATGGTCTGAGTTATACCACTTTTGAGTATAAAAACCTGAGTCTGAATCAGGCTGAGATAGCGAAGGACGAAACACTGGAAGTGCGCATTGATGTCACGAACACCGGCGACTTCGATGGCGAGGAAGTTGTTCAACTGTATGTGGGCGATTTGGTTGCTTCGGTTACCCGGCCAGTAAAAGAGCTGAAAGGCTTTAAAAAAGTGTTCCTCAAAAAAGGCGAAACACAAACCGTTAGTTTCAGCTTAAGCGCTGACGATCTCGCCTTCTATAATTTTGATATGAACCGCGTAACCGAACCCGGGCAGTTTCGGGTATTTGTGGGCGGCAATTCCAATGCTCCGAATGTGAAGGAATTTACCTTGGAGGAATAGCATGATGTGGTTAACGAAATAAAGCAATGAAACGACAAACGAATCAACTGAGAACAATGGCAATCATTGGCTTGGGAGCCGCAGGATTTTTCCCGGCGTGCACTCCGGCTGAGCCGGAAGTCAGCCAACCCAATATTGTATTCATTATGAGTGATGATCACGCTTACCAAGCCATTAGCGCCTACAGCAATCACCTCATTGAAACGCCAAACATTGACCGGCTGGCCAAAGAAGGCATGCTGTTTACCAATGCTTGCGTGACCAACTCCATTTGTGCGCCCTCGCGGGCAACGATCCTCACCGGAAAGCATACCCATATTCACGGTAAAATTGACAATGTTTTCCCGTTCGACACGACCAATGTTACTTTTCCGCAGTTGTTCCAACAGGCAGGTTATCAAACCGCCATGTTTGGGAAATTGCATTTTGGCAACAATCCCAAAGGATTCGATGAGTTTATGATCCTTCCGGATCAGGGCGATTATTACAATCCTGACTTCATAACCAACAAGGGTGATACAACAATCATGGGCTATGTAACCGATGTGATTACCGATTTAACCTTGGACTGGCTTGGAAGCAGGCGTAAGCAAGACAAACCGTTCATGCTGATGTACCTTCATAAAGCGCCGCATCGCGAATGGATTCCGGCCGAACGCCATTACCGGGAATTCACACAGAAAACCTTTCCCGAACCTGAAACTTTGTTTGATGACTATGAGGGCCGCGGAACGGCTGCCAAGGAAGCTGAAATGAACCTGCTCAAGCACATGACCATTTCGGCTGACAACAAAATTTATCCTGAAGTAGCCGATGAGCTGGGAATCAAGGAATCGTCGGACTGGGGGAAGAATGTGTTCCTGCAAAAGTACCGGCGACTGAACCCGGAGCAAAAAGCGGCTTACGATTCGGTTTATGAGCCCATCAATGAGGCGTTTAAGGAAGCCTACCCCAACATGAGCGACGAAGATTTGATGCGTTGGAAATACCAGCGCTACATGCAGGATTACCTGGGTTGCATTGCTTCGGTTGATGAAAACGTGGGCCGCGTGCTGGATTATCTGGATGCCAACGGACTGAGTGAAAACACCATTGTGGTGTACACCTCGGATCAAGGTTTTTACCTGGGCGAGCATGGATGGTTCGACAAGCGGTTTATCTATGACGAGTCGTTTAAAACACCCTTGTTGATTCGCTGGCCCGATAAAATCAAGGCTGGATCCGTTTCCAATGAAATGGTTCAAAACCTCGACTTTGCGCAAACCTTTCTAGCGGCTGCCGGATTGCCCCAGCCCGACGATATGCAGGGCGAAAGCCTGATGCCGCTGTTGACAGGACAAACCGACCAGTGGAATAGGGAAGCGGTTTATTACCATTATTACGAATATCCGGGTTTTCACATGGTCAAGCGGCACTACGGCATTGTAACGACCGATTACAAGTTGGCCCACTTTTATTACGATGTGGATGAGTGGGAACTATATGATCGCAAAAACGATCCGATGGAGTTAACCAATGTGGTTGACGATCCCGCTTATGCCGATGTGGTTGAAAGTTTGAAGGAACAATTGGCCGGCTTGCGTGCGCAGTATCACGATTCGGAAGATTTGGATCAAAAATTCATCGAGAAGTACCGGGAACGCGGATTGATCAAGAACTAAAACAAAACTGAGCAGCTTACCAGTTGATTTGCCCCAGTGCGTGCTGTTTCAAGAAACTGTTGGCGCGGCTAAAGTGCTTGTTTCCGAAGTAGCCCCGGCTGGCTGAAAGCGGCGAAGGATGCACCGAAGTGAGCACCAGGTGCTTGCTTTGGTCAATGAATTCGCCTTTGCGGATGGCATAACTTCCCCACAAAATAAACACCACGTGCTCTTTTTGCGTGTTGATTTGGTGAATAACCGCATCAGTAAACTGCTCCCAGCCTTTTTTCTGGTGCGAGCCGGCCTGGCCCGCCCGAACAGTCAGGGTGGCGTTTAGCAACAATACGCCTTGCCGGGCCCAGTCCGTCAGGTTGCCGGTGGTCGGTATTGGTTTGCCCACATCTTGCTGTAATTCCTTGAAAATGTTGCGCAGGCTTGGAGGAAAGGTAATTCCGTCGTTTACCGAAAAACACAGGCCGTGTGCCTGGCCGGGGCCATGGTATGGATCCTGTCCAAGAATGACCACTTTTACCTGATTGAAGGGACATTGGTCAAACGCGTTGAAAACGAGTTTGGCAGGCGGATAGATCTTGTGCGTCCGGTATTCTTCGTGGACAAACGCACTCAGTTTCTTAAAGTAATCTTTTTCAAATTCCTGGGCCAGCACCTCTTTCCAACTGGTATCAATCTTTACATCCATCGAACAGGCTTTTAATTTCGGAGCGTTAAAATAGTACGAATGTTTCAAATTCCAAATTCCAAGTTTCAAGTTATCCAACCACAGGCTGACGGGCGAAGAATACAGCCTAAAAGGCAGTGATTAGTCGCAGTGGACAGAAGGCCGCGGGTATCAAGCATCAAGCATCCAGTATCCAGCATCCAGTATCCAGCATCCATCCACATGCTCGCAGATCCTGAAACAAGTTCAGGATGACGCTTCTGGCGGGCGTTATTGGGCATCGAGCAGCTATCATCATTTATCCACCATCCAGTATCAAGCATCAAGCATCCAGTATCCAGCATCCAGTATCCAGCAGCCAGCCACATGCTCGCAGATCCTGAAACAAGTTCAGGATGACGCTTCTGGCGGGCCTTATTGGGCATCAAGCAGCTATCATCATTTATCCAACATCGAGGATCAAGGATCAAGCATCCACCATCCACCATCCAGCATCCAGTATCCAGCATCAAGCATTTCCCTTTTCGCTTTGCCTTCTTCTTTGTACTTTTAGCTTTCAAATTGAATGAAGATGGAAATTGTGTATCTGCTTGCCGGGCTGGCTGTTGGATTTGTTGTCGCTTTCTTGTTGTCAAAACTGAAAGCCAAGAACTCGGAGAATGAGTTGTTAGCGGTGCGGAGTGAGTTTGAAAAGACAAAAGCCCAGCTGGAAGAGCGGGTCACCTATTTGCAGGACGACAAGGAAAAACTGACTGAACGCCTGCGCGCAAAGGAGACCGAAGGCGAGCAGCTGGCGCAACGGCTGACCAAAGCCGAGGTCGAATTTGCCAATCTCCGCGAAAAGCTGGCTACCCAAAAGCAGGAAATGGAAGAGCTTCAAAAGAAGTTCACTACGGAATTTGAAAACATCGCCCACAAAATCTTGAAGCAAAATTCGCAGGATTTTACGCTCGTCAACCAAAAGAACATCGGCGAAATTCTGAATCCCTTGCGGGAGAAGATCCAGCTTTTTGAAAAGAAAGTGGAGGATACCTACGAAAAGGGCCTGAAGGATCAGACGGATTTGAAAGCCGAGCTCAAGAAGCTGCACGACCTGAACCTGAAGATTAGTGAGGAAGCCAGTAACCTGACCAAAGCCCTGAAGGGCGATGTGAAAAAGCAGGGAAACTGGGGTGAAGTGATTCTGGAACGGATTCTCGAACGTTCGGGCCTCACCGAAGGGCGCGAGTATGAAAAGCAATTCAGTGTGCTTGGCGAAAATGGTTCGCGCCTGCAGCCTGACGTGGTGATTCATTTGCCCGACCAAAAACACATTGTGGTCGACTCCAAAGTGTCGCTGGTAGCCTACGAGCGCCTGGTCAATGCGGCGGAGGAGACTGATCGCCTCGCACATGTTAAAGCGCACTTACTCAGTATCAGGAGCCACATCAAGCAGTTGGGTGAGAAGCATTACCAAAGTGCGCAAGGCATGAACAGCCCCGATTTTGTGCTGTTGTTTGTGCCGATTGAATCTTCGTTCAGCGTGGCCATTCAGGCCGATCAGGATTTGTTTTCGTATGCCTGGGACAACAAAGTGGTGATAGTCAGTCCGTCAACTTTGCTGGCGACTTTGCGCACCATTGCGTCGATTTGGCAACAGGAAAACCAGACCCGTAATGCCATGGAGATTGCCCGGCAAGGCGGCCTGCTCTACGATAAGTTTGTCAATTTTGTGGCCGACCTCGAGAAAGTGGGCAACAACATGGAACAAACCCGGAAGAACTACGATTTGGCCATGAACAAGCTGAATGACGGGCGCGGCAACCTGATTCGTTCAGCCGAAAAGCTCCGCGAACTGGGCTCAAAAGCCAGTAAAGAACTTCCGCAGAAATATTTGGATGAATAGTTCGGGGATAAGGGCCGGCTGCGTGCCGACTGGTGCTGGCGCGGCCTGGCATTGATTGCCATTTCTGGTCATTTTATGGTCATTGATCGTTGTCAATTCCTAAGCCCACAATGACGATTTAATGACCACCAATGACCACCTAATGACGATTTAATGACTTCATGATGAGGTCGTCATTCGGATCTCCATCTCCCGAAGTTCTAATAATCACTCGTTTTCGACTTGGTATAGTCCGCACGTTTTACGGCCCGCTTGAGGCGCGTACTGGCCCGAAAGCTGATTTCGGTCGATTTGATGAGCCGAAAACCGTCGGTTCGGGGTTCATCCGAGGCTTCGCTTTTCAGGTTCAGGCTAAATGTTCCCAGCTCGCCCAGCTCCACAGTCCGGTTGTCGAGCAGCAGTTCTGGAATCAGATCAATCAATCCCACCAGGGTGGACACCACGTCTCCGCGCGTCAACGACGATCGCAGGGCGAGTGCGTCGGCCAGTTCATCCAGTGTGGCCTTGGTACGGTCGCAGGCCCGGGCGTAATATTTGTACTGTCCTCCGCCTTTTACTCCCGGCGTGGCTTGCTTAACGAGTCGGTACTTTACGGTCATTCTCTTCTGTTTAAATAGAGGTTTGATACTTGTCGGATATAAATTTAATACGTATTAAAAAATAAATTGACAGGTATTAAAATGTTTTTTAACAGGTATCAAAAATTATTTTGATAGGTATTAAAAAGTCAACAGAACGAATGAAAAGAATCATTCGCACCTTGCCTTTTTGCCCTGATGTCGGTATTGTTTTTTTATGAGGCCCGCTTATTGATTCAGAAACTCCACAAGAGGTCCGATAAAGCGGTCGAAAGCTTCGATGTGGGGCAGGTGCCCAATATCGTCCAGCTCTACCAACCGGGCATTGGGGATCTGCTGCTGGGTGCGTTTGCCCAACTCGGGGTAGTTGCCCATCGTTGCCCTCACCTCGTCGCTCACCAAGGGTTTTCCCAGTGCCGTGCGGTCGCGTTGGCCAATAATCAGCAGGGTGGGGGCTTCCAAATGCTTAAACTCATAGCAAACCGGCTGTGTGAAAATCATGTCGTAGGTTAGGGCGGCATTCCACGCAATACGCGGATAGTCGATGTTGAGCGTCCAGCCGGCCAGCAGGTTCACCCACTCGTCGTATTCGGGTTGCCAGTTGCCATCATAGTAACTTTCCAACTGGTACTTTTTGATGCCTTCGTAGGTTTTCCCCAGTTCGTTGGCATACCACCATTCCACGGGTTTGTAAGGTACTTTCAGTTTCCAGTCTTCCAGCCCAATCGGATTGACCAGGATCAACTGGTCGGTTTGCTCCGGATACATCAGCGCGAAGCGGGTGGCCAGCATGCCGCCCATGGAATGGCCCAGTACACTGACTTTTTCAACCTGTAGGGTGTCGAGCAGGGCTTTGGTGTTGGCCGCCAGCTGCTGAAAAGTGTAGTGGTAGTGTTCGGGTTTCGACGACTTTCCAAAACCAATCTGGTCGGGAATGATGACATGAAAGCCTTGTTCGCCGGCCAGCAGATTGGCGGTTTCGCGCCAGTATGCACCGTTAAAGTTTTTGCCGTGCAGCAGGAGTACCGCTTTGCCATTGGGCTTGGCGGGCCTTACGTCCATATAGGCCATTTGGTAGCTTTCATTTTGGCTTTCGATGGTGAGGTAGTTTACGTCGAAAGGGTAATCGTAATTTTCGAGGTTGAGGCCCAGGGCTTTTAGGCCGGCTTGTTGGGCCGAAACGCTGATTGCACTCATGAGCGCCACCATCAGCAACAAGGTTTTATGGTATTTCATGATGTTCCTGTTTTAAAGTATGTGTAGTTTAAAACAGGAAGCGCTTCGGATGGTTTAGTGGCGAATGGAGTGCTGGTGTTTTTGATGCGATTATTCTGGAGTGAGCAGGCTTTTGTCGAGTTGATCGCTTTTATTGAATCCCTGCCGGATAGCAAACAGCAGTTGCAGTACATTGCTGAGCAGGCTGTTGAAAAAGATGATGACCATGACCATGATTTGGTACTTTACGGCCAGCACCGGATCGGAGCCGCCGAGTATTTGGCCGGTCATCACCCCGGGAAGCGACACCAGCCCAATGGTGGCCATGGTGGCCAGGTTGGGTGCCATGGCTGTGCGGATGGCTTCTTTCAGAAAAGGACGGGCAGCCTCCTGTTTCGAAGCGCCGTTGGCCAGTAAAAACAGGTAGGTTTTTTCTTCTTTCCGAGCCATATTGAAGAAGCTTTTCAGGGCCACGATGTTCGATTTAAGGGTGTTGCCCAGCATCAGCCCGGCAATGGGAATCAGGATATCGGCCTGGAAAATGTTGTCGATTTGTACAATGGCCCAGTTGAAATATAAGAGCGTAAGCATGGTGGGCAGCAACATGGACAGGAAGGTGGGCAGCAATAACTTCTTTAAACGCAGGGATGAATTGCGAATGCCGGAGTGTGCCGCAAACAGTACCATGGCCAAAATGTAAGCCAGGTTCACCAACACGTGGTCGAGCAAAAAGATGTATTTGAGGTAGACGGCCACAAAACTCAACTGGATCAGCATTCGAAGCACCGAAATGAGGAGTTGTTTGTTAAACCCGAGCCGAAATCGCCAAATAATCAGCATGCTTGGGGCAATGAGCAAAAGCCCAAGGAGTAAACCGCTGATGGATATGTTGGCTGCGCTCATGGTGTGAAGTTGGTAATGACTTTCATTTCAGGGATTTGCCAGGCCGGGTCGTGACTGACACAAACGACCGTTTTTTTGGTCTTCAGAACATAGTCGATGAAGCGTTGCTTCTGCTTTTCGTCCATGGCCGAGGTTGGCTCATCGAGCAGCAGCACGGGGCGGTCAAGCAGCTGAATGAGGATCCATCCCAGCCGCTGGCGTTCGCCTCCGGAAATGACACTCGTATTTTTGGAGAGCAGGCTTTCCGGCAAATCAAAGGCGGAGAGCTTTTCACGCAGCATCGTTTCGGAATAGGGCAGGTGTTTGTTCGCCGAGAACTGAAAAATTTCCTGAAAGACTTCCGAGACTTTGCCGTTGGGAAAATCGACATCCTGGCTCAAGTAAGCAATTTGGCGCCTGATTTTTTGTGTGTTTTCCGGAGTCAGGGCCTTTTTGTTGAACAGGATTTTTCCGGCATCCGGATCGGTGAATCCGAGGATCAACCGCAGCAAACTGGTCTTTCCGCTGCCCGATTGCGCTGCCAGCAACACTTTATCGCCTTTGCCAATGCGAAGGTTGAAGTTCTTCAACAACTGCTTGTTTCCCAAGCTGAGGGACACATCTTTGAATCGTATCATGGGATGCCGGTCGAAAAAAGTAAGACAAAAAAGCCGGAACATGGTGTCCGGCTTTATTTTATATGATAAGGTAGCCGTTTTCGAATTTCACAGATTAAAAAACGGTTTCCTCATTTGCTTGTATTCATTAGTCGCTCTTAACTAGCCTTAAGCCGGTGTGCGCTGCTCGGATCAAGTTTATTCATCGCATAGTCGCGCGAGATCACCAAATCTTTAATGCCATCGGATGGGCTGTCAAACATCGCATCAATCATGATGCTTTCGCAGATGGACCGCAGTCCGCGTGCTCCGAGATTAAATTCAACCGCCTTGTCCACTATAAATTCCAGCGCTTCTTCTTCAAAGGTCAGCTCAATATCGTCGAGCTTAAAGAGCTTCAGGTATTGTTTGATGATGGAATTTCGCGGCTCTGTCAGGATGTTGCGCAGCGCTTTGCGATCCAAAGGCTCCAGGTAGGCCAGTACCGGCAAACGACCAATGATTTCGGGAATCAGCCCGAAGCTTTTCAGGTCCTGGGGTGCAATGTATTGCAGCATGTTTTCGCGGTCCAGGTTGTCCACCAGCTTCTGTGCTCCAAAACCAACCACCGATGTATTCAGTCGCTTGGCAATTTTCTTCTCGATACCGTCGAAAGCTCCGCCACACACAAACAGGATGTTTTTGGTGTTTACCGGAATCATTTTTTGCTCCGGATGCTTACGTCCACCCTGCGGCGGCACGTTGACGATGGCTCCTTCGAGCAGTTTCAGCAAGCCTTGCTGAACGCCTTCGCCCGACACGTCGCGCGTGATGGAAGGATTGTCGCCTTTGCGGGCAATTTTATCCAGCTCATCAATAAACACAATGCCGCGTTCGGCTGCTTCCACGTTGTAGTCGGCAGCTTGCAGCAAGCGGGTCAGCAAGCTTTCAATATCTTCGCCCACATAACCCGCTTCGGTTAAGACTGTGGCATCGACAATGGTGAAAGGAACGTGCAACATTTTAGCAATGGTACGCGCCAGGAGGGTTTTTCCTGTTCCGGTTTGCCCCACTAAAATGATGTTGGATTTTTCGATTTCCGTTTCGTCGCTAGTCACTTTTTGGGTTAATCGCTTGTAGTGGTTGTACACAGCCACCGATAAAATCCGCTTGGCCTGGTCTTGCCCGATAACATATTGGTCCAGAAATTCCTTGATTTCCTTTGGTTTCAATAGTTTCAGTCCGTTCAGGTCAAATTCGCTATCTCTTTTTAATTCTTCCTCAACAATGGCATAAGCTTGTTCAATGCAGTGGTCGCAAATATGACCATCCATTCCGGCAATCAACAAGTTCGTGTCTTTTTTCTCTTTTCCGCAAAAAGAACATTTATCCATGATCTACTCCTCTATCTCTAATGCTTATTTACTTCTAATCAGAATATCATCGATCATACCATATTCTTTGGCTTCTTCCGAGGTCATCCAGTAGTCCCGATCCGAGTCTTTCTCGACTTTTTCGTAGGTGTTTTCTGAATGCTTGGCGATGATATCGTACAATTCTTTTTTCAGTTTTAAGATTTCGCGTGCGGTAATCTCAATGTCTGAAGCCTGCCCTTGTGTTCCGCCCATGGGTTGGTGGATCATGATGCGTGAGTGCTTCAGGGCTGAGCGTTTGCCTTTGGTTCCGGCAGTCAGCAATACGGCTCCCATCGATGCGGCCATGCCAGTACAAATAGTGGCAATGTCGGGCGAAATGTATTGCATGGTGTCGTAAATTCCCAGTCCGGCATGAACCGATCCGCCGGGGCTGTTAAAATAGATTTGAATGTCTTTGCTGGGGTCGGTCGATTCCAAGAACAGCAGCTGGGCCTGGATGATGTTGGCAATGTAATCATCGATTGGTGTTCCCAAAAAGATAATCCGGTCCATCATCAGTCTCGAAAAAACATCCATTGAAGCGACGTTCAACTGTCTTTCTTCAATAATGTAAGGGGTCAAACTGTTGGTAAACATCGAGTCAAAACGATGCAGGTTCAGACTGCTGATTCCCATGTGGCCCCGGGCGTATTTATTAAATTCTCTTTTGTCGCTCATTTTTCTTAATTCTGGGTTAAAAAAAAACTTTGTAAACTCTGGTTTTCCATGCTCATTCAACTGGATAAACAGTTCAAGAGCTGGATTCAGGGTTTACAAAGTTAGAAAATTATGCTATTTGCCTAAGCAGCAGCAGGATTATTTTTCGAGTAATTCATTAAATTCATCCTGGCTGATTGGTTTTTCATCCAGATTGACGTTTTCCTTGATCACTTCCATGATTTTATCTTCCTGAACTTTGGTGGTGATGCGACGTCTTTCGTCTTCATTTTGAAGGATTTGGTCTGCATAAGCACTCAGTTGCTCGTCGGGCATGCTGAACATCCCGTACTGGCGGAACTGCATGGCGGCAATTTCCTTGGCCATCGCCTTGACGTCTTCCTGCTTGATTTCAATTTCATTGTCTTTGGCAATGCGGTCTTTGATCAACTGCCAGCGCAAGTCTTTCATGAAATTGTCAAAGTCTTCGTCAATTTGCTCGTCGGTCAGCTCGTTATTGGTGGCTTTTAACCAGCGTTTCAGAAATTCTTCCGGCAATTCCATCTCGATTTTTTCAACCAGAATGTCACGGCTGTCAATGGTAAATTTGTAGTCGCTCGAGTATTTCAGTTGTTCTTCGATGTCAGCTTTCAACTTGTTGCGGAATTCTTCTTCGGTTTTGATCTCCGTGTCTTCGCCGAGTGCTTTTTTGAACAGCTCTTCGTTGATTTCTGCTTTTTTGAAGCGAAGAATCTCAGAGATGGTGAATTTGAAGTCGCCTTCAATGTTTTCTGCTTCTTCGTGCGAAACATTCAGCATGTGGCCTACTTCGTGTTTGTTTTGGTAAACTTTAATCGGGTCGAACACGATGGTGTCGCCCACTTTTTTACCTTGAATTTCTTTTTTGACTTCTTCGTCTTTCATCACATCAACAGCAATGATGACCTGCTCGGCTTTGATGCCATTTTCCAGTTCGTTTCCTTCGGCATCCAGTTGTACGAAGTTTCCGCGAATGGTGTCTTTTTCCTCAACAACATCAACATTTTCATTTTCTCCAAAGCGGCTGGTGTACGAGTCAACTTGTTGGTCGAGCATTTTGTCGTCGACCTGAATGAGGTAGTAGGGATATTTTTTGCGCTTGTCGAATTTGACTTCCACTTCGGGAGCTACCGCTACGTCGAAGGCGAATTCGAAATCTTCGGCTGTTTCCCAGCTGAATTCCGGAGTTTTTTCTTCGTTTGGAAGTGGTTCACCCAAAATATTCAGCTTCTCATCAACAATAAATTTGGTCAGGTTTTGCGACAACATCTTGTTCACCTCTTCGGCCAGGATCGCTTTGCCGTACATTTTTTTCACTAATCCGGCAGGTACTTTCCCTGGTCTGAATCCAGGCATGTTGGCTTTTTTACGATATTCTCTCAATTGCTCATTGACGGTTGCTTCGTAGTCACTTTTTTCAATTTTAACCGTAATAACCGCATTTAGCTCGTTGATGTTCTCTTTTGTAATATTCATATAATTCCGCTTATAATTTTGGAAAATGTTCAAGTAACCAAATAGTTAACTCTTTTTGTTGAGTTGAACTAAAGCCTATAAATCAATAAAAACCGCAGGCTCGGATTCGGCGAATCAAGCTTTGCGGTTGTTTTTCGTTTTTGTGCGGGCGAAGGGACTCGAACCCCCACGTCAAAGACACTAGATCCTAAGTCTAGCGCGTCTACCAATTCCGCCACGCCCGCTAATTGCGGTGCAAATGTATATTATTTTTTTTTATTCCCCAAATGGTGAAATGAAACTTTTTTATGGAAAAAACAGCCTGTTTAAAAGGTTTATCTCAGGGTGAAATTCTGTCCCAGGTAAACCCGGCGGACATCCTCGTCGTTGGCCAGATCTTCGGCCGACCCGGCTTTCATTATCGATCCTTCAAACAGCAAGTAGGAGCGGTCGGTAATTGACAGGGTTTCGTGTACGTTGTGGTCGGTAATGAGCACGCCAATGTTTTTTTCCTTCAAGGTCATCACGATCTCCTGGATATCTTCTACAGCGATGGGGTCAACGCCAGCAAAAGGTTCGTCGAGCAGGATGAACTTGGGGTCAATGGCCAGGGCACGGGCAATTTCCGTTCGCCGGCGTTCGCCTCCTGAAAGCTGGAATCCTTTGCTTTTTCGGATGTGTTGCAGCCGGAATTCTTCGAGCAGCGACTCCATTTTTTCTTTCTGATAAGCTTTCGTATAATCGGTCATTTCCAACACAGCCCGCAAGTTATCTTCGATACTGAGTTGCCTGAATACCGAGGCTTCCTGCGCCAGGTAGCCGATGCCCAGCTGCGCGCGTTTGTAAACGGGCAGTTTGGTAATGTCGCGATCATCCAAAAAAACTTTGCCCGACAAGGGTTGAATCAGTCCGACAATCATGTAGAAAGAGGTGGTTTTGCCGGCTCCGTTCGGTCCCAGCAGTCCAACAATTTCTCCTTGTTCAACTTCAATTGACACGCCTTTAACAACGGTCCTTTTTCGGTATTTCTTGACTATATTTTCGCCCCTTAGTTTCATATCTTAATTTGCTTAACGCCTGTGTCTTTGAATTATTATAAAGCTTCCAGGTCTTCTTCTGCTTTTTTGTTTACCCGCCGCGAAATGACGATTCCAATTTCATACAGAAAAACAAGGGGGATACATACCATAATCTGGCTGAAAACGTCAGGCGGTGTGATGATCGCCGAAAGCAGCAACAGGGCAACGTAGGCATGGCGCCGGTAATTTTTCATTAGGTCGGGAGTCAGAATTCCCACTTTGCTCAGGAAATAGACAAAGATAGGCAATTCGAAAATAACCCCGCTGGCCAGGCTGATGGAGGTCACGGTGCCGATGTAGGACCGCATGTTGATTTGATTGACCACTTCGGCTGATATGGAGTACGAACCCAAAAAGTGAATGGAAAGAGGCACAATTAAATAGTAGCCAAATAAAACGCCTAAAATAAACAGAATGGACATGTACACCACCGCGCCGCCCGAATGTTTTCGCTCGGTTTCGTACAAAGCAGGGCTGATAAATCGCCAGATTTCATAAAAAACATAGGGCGATGCAACAATTAAGCCTCCGATGATCGACACCATGATGTGTGTCATGAAGTTGTCTGCCATTTTGATACTGATGAGTTGCAATTCGTTCGAGTTAATCATCAGATCTTGGATGCCCGTGAGGTCTGCCAGTCTGGCAAACATGCGGTTGGTCCAAAAATCGGCTGTCTTTGGATTGAATATGACGGTGTCGAAAATGAAGTTCTTGTTGATAAAAGCAAGGATCGCGAAAAAGACAATCGCCAGAAATGCCCGGATCAGATGCCAACGCAATTCTTCCAAATGTTCGAGGAATGACATTTCCTCCTGTTTGTCTTTTTTTGTCTTTTTCTTTTTGGTACTTTGCTGCTCAGAATATTTTGTGTCGGTCATATTGGCAATTTGGTTCAGAAAAAAGAATTAAAATTAGTTTTTCAAAAATCACGACAAATATAGTTTATATTACCGATTTTGGTTTTGTGTACGGTCTTAATTTTTATTAAAGGAAGAAGGCATTCTTTTTACTTTAATAAAAAGCTTGCGATTTCAATCAGATTTTATCTATCTTAGATTCTGCGATTGTGTAAAGAGAATATTTTAACGACAACAAATTCAGGCTTTAATGAATAAAGAGCTATCATTAACCGGGCAACTCCAAAAATACTTTGGTTTTGACCGGTTTAAAGGACAGCAGGAAGAGGTCATCAGGAGTGTGCTTGATGGCAACGACTCTTTTGTGTTGATGCCCACCGGGGGCGGCAAGTCATTGTGCTATCAGTTGCCGGCTTTGATTATGGAGGGGACTGCCATTGTCATATCGCCACTGATTGCCTTGATGAAAAATCAGGTCGATTCGATCCGAAGTTTTGGAACGGAAGATGGTATTGCCCATTTTTTAAATTCGTCGCTGACCAAGGTGGCGATTCAGAGTGTTAAGGAAGATGTGTTGAGTGGCAAGACCAAGCTGCTGTATGTGGCACCGGAATCTTTGACCAAGCAAGATAATATTGACTTTCTGAAGAATGTCAACATATCGTTTTATGCCATTGATGAGGCACATTGTATCTCGGAGTGGGGCCACGATTTCAGGCCCGAGTATCGGCGTATTCGCCCGATTGTTCAGGATATTGGGCCGGCGCCAATTATGGCCTTAACGGCTACGGCCACGGCCAAGGTACAGCATGATATTCAGAAAAACCTCGGCATGCTCGATGCCCGGGTGTTTAAAGCGTCGTTTAACCGGCCCAACCTGTATTATGCGGTGAAACCCAAGGTGAAACCCGAAACGCAGATCATTCGCTTTATCAAGGAAAACGAAGGCAAGTCAGGCATTATTTATTGTTTGAGCCGAAAAAAGGTGGAGGAGCTTGCCGAGGCTTTGCAGGTGAACGGAATCAAAGCGTTGGCCTATCATGCAGGTATGGACTCAGCGACCCGGTCGGGAAACCAGGATAAGTTTTTGATGGAAGACGTGGATGTGATTGTAGCGACCATCGCTTTTGGGATGGGAATTGACAAGCCCGATGTGCGTTTTGTGATGCACTACGATATTCCGAAAAGCCTGGAAGGTTACTACCAGGAAACCGGACGGGCAGGACGCGATGGCGGCGAGGGACAATGCATTGCTTTCTATTCCTACAAAGACATTCAGAAGCTGGAGAAATTTATGCAGGGCAAACCTGTGGCAGAGCAGGAAATTGGCCGGCAGTTGCTGCTGGATACCGCTTCGTATGCCGAGACGGCGATTTGTCGGCGAATTATGCTGCTCAACTATTTTGGCGAAAAACTGGAAGAGCCCTGCGGCAATTGTGACAACTGTCTCAACCCAAAAGAGCAGGTGGAGGCCAGCGATGAAGTGGTTCGCGCCCTGAAAGCCATTGCCGAAGTGAACGAAAAATACAAGGCAGAGCATATTTCTGATATTTTGACCGGAAAAGTGTCCGCTGCCGTCAAATCATTTAAGCACGATCAGCTGGCGTGTTTTGGCTCGGGCGATGACCACAGCGACCGGTTTTGGAATGCCGTCTTTCGTCAGAGTATGATTGCCGGCCTCATCAACAAGGATATCGAGAATTATGGCCTGTTGAAGATTAACGAAAAAGGGCGCCAGTTTATGGAGAAGCCGGAGTCTTTTTTGCTCGTGCGAAACCATAACTACGATGAGCTGGAAGAAGAAGCCTCATCAGCAGGAACAGGGCCGTCGGGCGGTTCGGGTGGCGACCCCGAATTGTTTGCCATGCTGAAGGATTTACGAAAAAAAGTGGCCAAAAAGCATAACTTGCCGCCATTTGTTATTTTTCAGGATCCGTCCTTGTCCGACATGTCCATCCAGTATCCGGTCAGCCTCGACGAGCTGAAGTTCATCCAGGGTGTGGGCGAAGGCAAGGCCCGCCGCTACGGAAAGGAATTTGTGGAGTTGATCAAGACCTATGTCGAAGAAAATGAAATTGAGCGGGCACAGGATCTGGTGGTCAAAACCGTGGCCAATAAGTCGAAAATGAAGGTTTTTATCATTCAAAGCATCGATCGGAAATTGTCATTTGACGATATTGCCGATTCGAAGGGCATTGAACTAAGAGACCTGATTACCGAGCTTGAAGCCATTGTTAATTCGGGAACCAAAATCAATATTGACTATTATATTGATGAGATCATTGACGAAGATCACCAGGAGGAAGTTTACGACTATTTCCGGGAAGCCGAAGATGATTCAGTGACGGCGGCACTAGACGAGTTGGGCGAAGATGAATATACGGAAGAAGACATCCGGCTGATGCGAATTAAGTTTATCTCCGAAATGGGAAACTAAGTTCAAAGCCAGCAGGATAACAAAAGAGGCTGATTCGTTTTGGATCAGCCTCTTTTTGCGCACAGCCGCCAGTAACTGCTGGCAAGCTGCGGGGTTTTATGATCAGGAAATCCCGAATTTTCAGCTGCCTACTTTAGATTGGCAATTTGCTCCGTCAGTACTTTGATTTTGGCTTCGGCATCGGCCTGCTTGGCTTTTTCCTTGGCCACCACCGCTTCGGGGGCGCCGCTGACAAAGCGCTCGTTACTCAGTTTTTTCATCACTGAATTAAGGAAGCCTTCAGTATATTTCAGCTCTTCCTCCAGTTTTTTTAGCTCTTCTTCCACGTCAATCAAGTCGCCCAAGTCGATAAAATAGCTGGATGAAAATACCCGGTAGGAAGCCGCGCCTTTCACTTCTTCGTCCACCAATTCGATAGCCGAAAGGTTCCCCATTTTAACAAGAACCGGATCGTATTTTTGGTGATATCCTTTGTCGCCGGGTTGAATTTTTAGCTCTAGCTGGTCTTTCATGGGCATGTTATTGTTTTTACGAATGGTCCGGATTCCGGCAATGGCTTCTTTCACCGACTCAAACTCATTCAGCAAAGCTTCATCCACTTCGCCAGCTTCGGGCCATTGGCTGATCATGATGCTGTCACCCGTTTTTCGTTCGCGCAGTAGCTGCCAGATTTCTTCAGAAATGAAGGGCATAAATGGATGCAACAAACGCAACACTTTGTCGAGCGCTTCCAGAACTTCTTCGTAGGTTTTTTTGTCGATGGGTTGCTGATAAGCCGGTTTCACCACTTCGAGCAGCCACGACGAAAAATCATCGCGAATGGTGGTGTAAATGGTCATCAGCGCATCCGAAATGCGAAACTTGTCGAAGTGGTCATTCATGATGGCAATTTGCTGGTTCAGCTTCTGGTTGAACCAGTCGATGGCCAGCCGCGAGTGATCGGGCTGTTTCATAAATCCGGCTACTTCCCAGCCTTGAATCAGTCGAAACGAGTTCCAGATTTTTGCGGTGAAGTTCCGTCCCTGCTCGGTTAGCGCTTCATCAAACAGCAAATCGTTTCCGGCTGGCGAGCACAGCAGCATGCCCACGCGAACGCCATCGGCTCCGTAAAGTTTGATTAAATCCAGCGGGTCGGGCGAGTTGCCAAGTGACTTGCTCATTTTGCGGCGTAGCTTGTCGCGGACGATACCGGTGAAATATACATTTTTGAATGGTTTATCCTGTCGGTATTCGTATCCGGCAATAATCATGCGGGCCACCCAGAAAAAGATGATTTCCGGAGCCGTCACCAGATCGTCGGTGGGGTAGTAGTAGTTGATGTCTTTGTTGTCGGGATCGTTGATGCCGTCAAAAACCGAGATGGGCCACAGCCATGACGAAGCCCAGGTGTCGAGTACATCTTCATCCTGTGTTAAGTCGGTCATGGTTAGTGCCGGATTACCCGATTTTTCCCGAGCAAGCGCCAAGGCTTTGTCTGCGGTTTCAGCCACCACGAAAGTTCCGTCAGCCAGGTAGTAGACCGGTATTTGGTGTCCCCACCACAGTTGTCGGCTGATGCACCAGTCTTTCACGTTGCCCATCCAGTGGCGGTACAGGTTTTTAAATTTCTTGGGGTGAAACTCCACATCGTCCGACTCCACGGCTTCGAGGGCGGGCTTGGCCAATTTTTCCATCGCCAAAAACCACTGAGCCGACAGTTTGGGTTCAATCACAACATCGGTTCGTTCCGAGTAGCCAACCTTATTTTTGTAGTCTTCCACCTTCACCAAATTGCCGGCTTCTTCCAGCATGGGGACGATTTGCTTACGTGCATCAAAACGATCTACGCCAACCAGCACTTGTGCTTTTTCGCTCAAAGTGCCATCGTCGTTGAAGGTGTCAATGGTTTCGAGATTATGGCGCATGCCGATTTCGTAGTCGTTGATGTCGTGGGCGGGCGTAATTTTCAAACAGCCGGTACCAAACTCCATGTCTACGTATTCATCCATAATAATGGGTACGCTGCGTTGTACCAATGGCACCAACACGCGTTTACCCTTGAGGTGATGAAAACGTTCATCTTCAGGGTTCACACAAACGGCGGTATCACCCAAAATGGTTTCCGGTCGTGTGGTGGCGATGGTCACAAAATCGTCTTCTCCTTCAATTTGGTAACGGACATAATAAAGTTTTGACTGCTCTTCCTTATAAATTACTTCTTCGTCCGACACGGCAGTTTTGGCCTGCGGATCCCAGTTCACCATGCGCACGCCGCGGTAAACCAGTCCTTTGTTGTACAGGTCGACAAATACTTTGAGCACTGATTCGGAGCGGGCTTCGTCCATGGTAAAGCAAGTGCGTTCCCAGTCGCAGGATGCACCGAGCTTTTTTAACTGTTCCAGAATGATTCCGCCATGCTTATCGGTCCAGTCCCAGGCATGTTTCAGAAATTCGTCGCGGGTCAAATCCTTTTTTTCAATCCCTTCGCTTTTGAGTTTGGCCACCACTTTGGCTTCGGTGGCAATGGAGGCATGGTCGGTGCCTGGCACCCAGCAGGCGTTTTTTCCGAGCATGCGTGCGCGGCGTACCAAAATATCCTGTATGGTATTGTTGAGCATGTGCCCCATGTGCAGCACCCCGGTTACATTGGGCGGTGGAATGACGATGGTGTAGGGTTCACGCTCGTCAGGCTCAGAGTGAAAATAATTTTGCTCCAGCCAATATTGGTACCACTTATCTTCAACTTCAACAGGATTATACTTGCTCGGGATTTCCATTTTGCACATTTTTTATCGAATTCTGAATTAAGGCACAAAAATATAAAAATTCCGGTAGCGCCCGTTGGTTTTTGGTTTGGTTTATCCCCGGGTGCTTCGACGCTGTGCAACCCAGCATGAAACCCTGGGGTTTGTACTTTTTCGGGCTCACGCTAAGCCAAAAGCCTAGTTTTTATTTTGCGAAACGATTGAAATAAACGAATGCCCGGTTGACCAAAAGTATAGGAAATCGAGCCTTGCCTCCAGATCAATCCGGGTGGCCTGTGAGTGGAGGTGAGTTTCGATTTGATCATTTGGACAAAGAGCAGGGGTGATATTCGTGTGATGATCTTTTCATTGTCCTTCAAATTATTTCCGACTTCAAATTTTTTAAAAATCAGGGTTTCTCTTCTTTCGGGCTTTTCGATTAAAAGGTACAACGAGTTGAGCCCACACGATGTGATTGTGGACTTGGCATTGGTCATTAGCCAGTGGAATGATCCGTATTCTTTTGAGAACAAGACAATCGTATCGTACAATTGTTTGATGTATTTTTCCGTGTAAGCATCGGAATTTTCCCGTTGATCAAACTCCGGAATAATTTTGTCGTTTGCCTTTTTATACCCAATCGTGCTGCCATGATCGGTCATGGCAAAAACCTGTTCAGCAACGGGAACAAAGCCACTACTTAATGATCGGTTAATTCTTTCAGACCAGATGGTTTCTTCCGGGTAAAATCCAGCCAAATAGTCTCCGGCCTGATTCGGTAACAGTCGTTCGGTGAACACGCCAAAATAATATCCAAATACATCGGTGCTCCCAAGTATTGCGCTGATTGATTTTTGACAAGTTCTTGTCCAGCCTAAATCGACAATCGCCAGGTTCGCGTCTTTTTCCAGCATGCCTTCCTGCTCAAAATACTGAAGCGCCAGTTCCTTTTGTTTTTTTGCTTCGATCAGGATGGCGGGCAGAACGTTTTGATGCGTCAGCAAATCAAGGAAAAGATCAACGGTTTCTGGTGTCAGTTTTTGGTCGTAGAAAGTCTGATCAATGGCGAAAGCTTCCAGCGAAGCTTCCAGCATATTTACATTGAGGTTAATGCGCCGCATCATTTGCCGGGGGCTTCGTCCAGTGGCTCCGCCCATGATCCAGCCAAATTCCTCTTTGGTTCCGTGCTCCAGGCCGGCCAAGTATAAGGTTCTGCGCGAAGCATACAAATACGAAAATTTGATATCGGGATAGCTTGGGCCTAATGTTTTGGCTATTTGCATGAAAATGCAGGCATCACGCGCTAAAAAGTACAGGTGATTGATTCCCCGTTTGTTGGCATCTTCCAAAACACCGGCAATAAAAGGCACAAACAGTGGGGCAACCACATCGGCCACCAAATCGGTGATGGCTGACTTTTTTGAGCTAAGGCGTATTGTTCGGGCAATTCCAGCCATCAGCACGCCTTGCAACGGATTGTCGGACAAGGTTGCCGATTTAAGCCATTCCAATTCGTAGCGCGAATACTCAATGTTGCTTAGGAGTTTTGTGCGAATCCCTTTGCTTTTTGGAACTTGGTGATCGTTGTTTTTGTCGTCGCCGCAATGGTGCCACGCTTTGAAATTGATTTTTTCTTGTTCTGAAATGAAATCGAATAGTTGGCCGCTTGCTTTTGTATAACCCACTTCGTTTGAAACATACAGCTTGTCGCCCTCTTTCCAGAAACCGTGCTTGATCAACAGGTTTTTGATGAACGCCGACGGTAAATACATGTCGGATATATAGATGACAGCGACACCCAGCCTGTGGAGTTGTTCAATTTCCGTTTTTGTCGAATCGATTGGTCGCAAAACCTTTTCTTCAATCTGTAACTCCAGCTGAATAAGCTTTTCGGTGCCAAATAAATCTGAAATGCCTGAATTGATCTGGCTGTAAATCTCTTGAATGGATACATCCTGTTTGGTTGAAGAACCGAAGGTCGAAACCGCTTGCTTTTCGGCACGAAGCCTGGCATTTACAAAATCATAAATAAGGGTGTCCGCTGCATCTTCGCCATACAGTTCGAGCGCCATCAAATAAAATACGACGCTTGGTTTTCCGCAGCTCCGAAGTAGGCAAGTGTCAAAAACATCAAAAGAATATCGTTTGAAGGAAGGTTTAAAAATGCTTTTGGTCATTTGAGTTTTCTATTTAGAATGGAACGTCATGATCAATTCTTGTTATTTGTTCACTATCACACATGAGCTATAACGTTTAAATCCCCGAACAGATGTTGATTAAGGTTACTGTTAACGATTTGATAAGATACCTGGCCGTACCTGATCCGCTCGGTGATTGACGAATTTCGTTTTTAGTTCGGTTTAAATGGATTTAAAAGAATGGCGGAGGGCACTTTTCACCTTTTCCGGGAAAGTGTTAGCTTTTTGTTTTTTGTCAGGCTGTCGGAGGCTCAGCAGACTTGCCTTTTGCTCGTTTCTCCGCGGCTGAGGCTCAGCCAGGCTGTCGCAGGTTGGTTTCTGCTCAGCTGAGGCTCAGCCAGGCTGTCGAGTGTTTATTTCTGCTCAGCTGAGGCTCGGCCAGGCTGTCGAGTGTTTATTTCTGCTCAGCTGAGGCTCAGCCAGGCTGTCGCACGTTTATTTCTGCTCAGCTGAGGCTCAGCCGACCTTCAAACTTTGTTTGTTGGCTGAGGCTTGTTTCGCAAAAAAAAAGGTGGTCTCGACAAGCAAGATCACCCCTTTGGAAATTATCAATCGGTTGGTTTTTACAAAACAGTGTCGACGGGTACGTACGGCAGGTCAAAGGCATCGGCCACTTCTTTGTACACAATTTTGCCTTCAACGACGTTCAGCCCTTTGCGCAAAGGAAGGTCGTCGGTACAAGCCTGCTTCCATCCTTTGTTGGCCAGTTGAATGGCATTGGGCAACGTGGCGTTGGTCAGCGCCAGGGTTGATGTGCGTGGCACGGCACCCGGCATGTTGGCCACGCAATAATGAATGACATCGTCAATCACAAAATTGGGATGATCGTGCGTCGTGGGTTTGGTGGTTTCAAAACAGCCACCCTGATCAACAGCCACATCCACCATCACGGTGCCCGGGCGCATGGTTGGAAGCATATCGCGCGTAATCAGCTTGGGGGCTTTGGCTCCCGGAATCAGCACCGCGCCAATAATTAATATATGCGACTGCACCATTTCGCGAATGTTGAATTCGTTGCTCATCATGGTTTTCACATTGGCGGGCATAATGTCGTCGAGGTAACGCAGGCGCTTCAGGCTGACATCCATAATGGTGACGTCGGCACCCAGGCCGGCCGCCATTTTTGCCGCTTCGGTTCCAACAATTCCGCCGCCAATAATGAGCACTTTGGCTGGAGTTACACCAGGCACACCGCCCAGCAATACGCCGTAGCCGCCGTAGGTTTTTTCAAGATATTTGGCGCCTTCCTGCACCGACATGCGTCCGGCTACTTCCGACATTGGAATAAGCAAAGGCAAAGAGCGGTCGTCAAGCTCCACGGTTTCGTAGGCCAGGCAAATGGCTTCGCGTTCCATCATCGCCTTGGTCAGTTCTTCCGAAGAAGCAAAATGAAAATAGGTGTAAAGAATCTGGCCTTTTTTGATGAGCGGATATTCCGAGGCAATGGGTTCTTTTACTTTTATAATCATGTCGGCAATGGCGTAAACGTCTTCAATGGCAGGAAGCATTTTGGCTCCGGCCAATCGGTAATCATCGTCTGTAAATCCGCTTCCAATACCAGCTGTGGCCTGTACATAAACCACATGTCCGCGTTTTACCATTTCGGCTGTTCCGGCAGGAGTCAACGCCACCCTGTTTTCGTTGTTCTTAATTTCTTTAGGTACACCAATTATCATCTTGTTTCGCTTTTAGTTTGAATTGCTTTGAGTTCAAAAGTAGCCGA
This sequence comes from Sunxiuqinia dokdonensis, assembly GCF_001270965.1. Taxonomy (GTDB): domain Bacteria; phylum Bacteroidota; class Bacteroidia; order Bacteroidales; family Prolixibacteraceae; genus Sunxiuqinia; species Sunxiuqinia dokdonensis. The sequence goes on from NZ_LGIA01000176.1 coordinate 67,224, forward strand.
TTCGAATTTCGGAAAACATGACAAAAAACAAGAAAACAGGCTGTCTTATCGCCTTATTTACAAAAAAATAAGGCAGATTCTGTCTCTATTCAAAATGTTTGATAAAATAGTATTCATTTCGGTGTTTGAATATCAAATTACAAGCAAAAACATTGTTTTTATTTAAGATTGTTAATCGTATCTTTGCCGACCTAGCGAAAATATATTATTCAACATGCCAACAACATCAATTCGAGGAAACAGGATGCCTGATTCGCCAATCCGTAAGCTTGTACCGCTGTCGGATCGTGCTAAAGCAATGGGTAGAAAGGTGTACCATCTGAATATAGGGCAACCAGATTTGCCCACACCGCAGCGTGCTTTGGACGCCATTCGGAATATCGACCGGAAGATTCTGGAATATAGTCCCAGTGAAGGAATTTTGTCGTTGCGGCAAAAGCTGGCGGAATACTATCACAAGTACAGCATTTATGTTGATGTAGATGATATTATTGTGACCGCCGGAGGTAGTGAAGCGGTTACTTTCGCGTTTATGTCATGCCTTGATCCGGGCGATGAAATTATTGTTCCGGAGCCGGCCTACGCCAATTACGAAGCATTTGCCATTGTTGCAGGCGCTGTCATCAAGTCAATCCCGGCAAAGATTGAAGAGGGGTTTGCCCTGCCGCCCTTTGAAGAATTTGAGAAGCTGATCACCCCGAAAACCAAGGGGATCATGATCTGCAATCCGAATAATCCAACGGGCTATTTGTACACCCAGGAAGAGATGAAGAAGATTCGCGACCTGGTGAAAAAATACGATTTATACTTGTTTTCCGACGAGGTTTATCGCGAGTTTTGCTATACCGGCGCACCTTACATTTCGGCTTTTCATCTCGAAGGAATTGAGCAAAATGTGATTCTGATCGACTCGGTTTCGAAACGTTACAGTGAATGTGGCTTGCGAATTGGTGCCTTGATTACCAAGAATAAAGCGGTTCGCAAAAACGTAATGAAGTTTTGTCAGGCACGCTTAAGCCCGCCGCTGATTGGGCAAATTGCAGCCGAAGCTTCGCTGGAACAAACCGAGGAGTATCTGTTGAACTCGTACAACGAATACGTGAGTCGGCGAAATTTCCTGATTGACGGGCTGAACAGGATTCATGGGGTTTATTCGCCCATTCCGATGGGAGCGTTTTATACGGTGGCGCAACTGCCGGTTGATGATGCCGATGAGTTTTGCTCCTGGCTACTCAGCGATTTCGAATATGAAAATCAAACCATTTTTATGGCGCCGGCATCGGGTTTTTATACCACGCCTGGCCAGGGAAAAGACCAGGTTCGGATTGCCTATGTGCTGAACAAGACAGACTTGGGAAAAGCTCTGAAAGTGTTGGAAGAGGCACTGAAGGTTTATCCGGGAAGCACGCTCAGGCGTTAGGGCGCAGGCGCATCGGCGGGATCTGATTTGTTTCGATCTAAAGTTTGAATTCTGATGATGGGAATTGGCAGACTTTTGCCGCGTTGAATTTACCCTGTTCCTTTTTATTTCCAATTGGCATGACTATTTTTAGGGCTTAATTCGAAAATGTATGCCTTCAATTCAGAATAATCCAAACTTGTTGGTTCAGTATCTTCAAAAACCAGCATCCGAGTTCACCAAGGAAGACCTGATTCGCTACATTGCAGAGCGGGAGATTGAAATGGTCAATTTTCGGTATGCTGCAGAAGATGGCAAGCTGAAAACCATCAACTTTAAGGTGACCGGACACGATGAATTGGACATGATTCTGGCTACTGGTGAGCGGGTTGACGGAAGCAGTATCTTCTCCTTTCTCGAAGCCGACTCGAGCGATCTTTATCTTGTTCCGCGTTACAAAACAGCCTTTCTGAATCCGTTTGCCAGCATTCCTTCCGTCGATATTTTGTGTTCCTTTTATAACCAGAATGGTGAGCCACTGGAAAGTTCGCCGGAGAATATTTTGAGGAAAGCTCAAAAGCAGTTTTTTAAGGAAACTGGCATGAAACTCAAAATGATGGGCGAACTGGAGTTTTATGTGGTGAGTGAGGCCACAGAAGCCGACGATTTTTCGGAAAACGGATACCAAAGTGCCGAGCCATTTACCCGTCATGAGAATCTTCGGGTGGAAGCCATAAAATTAATCGCGCAATGTGGTGGCATGGTGCGTTTCGGACATGCTGAAAACGGTCGTTTTTCGCAGCATGGCAAGTACTTCGAGCAGCATGAAATTGAGTTTGCACCGGTTGATCCTGAAGATGCCGCCGACCAGCTAATCATTGCCAAGTGGATTCTTCGAATGCTTGGCTTGAAGTACAAAGTCAATGTGACCTTCATTCCCAAAATATCGCTTAACCAGCCTGGAAGCGGCATGCATATTCATTTTGTAGCCGAACAGGGTGGTAAAAACTGTCTGGTCGAAAATGGTGAATTAACATCGACCAGCTTGCGAATGATTGCCGGCGTTTTGGAGCTGGCACCAGCCTTGACGGCGTTTGGCAATCCAACGCCTGTTTCGTATCTGCGTTTTATGCCCGGACAAAATGTGCCCTCACATATTTGCTGGGGAAAGCAGAACCGATCAACTTTAATTCGCGTGCCTTTGGCCTGGAGCAGTAACATTCCTTTCGGGGCAATACTGAATAACCAGGAGCAGGCAAAAATCGACTACACGTTCAGGCAAACTATTGAGTATCGTGGTTTCGACGGATCGGCCAACCCCTATCTGTTGTCGGCAGCCTTGATTGTCGGTTTTATGAAGGGGCTTTCAGACCACGAAGCAGTCAAAAAATCGGACGAGTATTTTTGTGCAGGTAATCTGTTTTTGCACAATCAGCAAACGGAATCCAATGAGAAGCAATTTAACCTGTTGCCCATGTCGTGTCGCGAATCGGCTGATACGCTTGAGAGATTTCGGGAAGATTTTGAGACGAACCAGATTTTTCCGAAGTCAATTATCAATCACACCATTTTAAAGTTGCGTTCGTTCAACGACAAGGAGTTGAGTGAAAACTTGAAAACCTATGGCGAAAACCAGGATTTGCTCGATCTGATTGATGAGTATTTGAACAACATGTAAATAAGTAATATATAACGCATCATCTCATAGTAAATAAATAGAATATGACACTTATAAAATCCATTTCAGGAATCAGAGGAACCATTGGTGGAAAGCCAGGAGACGGACTCAGTCCGCTCGATGTCGTAAAATTTACAGCTTCGTACGCACGCTGGGCCATTGAAAACACGGGCAAAGATAATCCCACGGTCGTTGTGGGACGCGATGCCCGTATCTCGGGAGCGATGGTCGAGTCGTTGGTGTGCGCCACGCTTTGCGGCATGGGTTGCGATGTGGTTAACATTGGGCTGGCTACCACGCCTACAACCGAGCTGGCAGTAGTGAAGGAAAAAGCTGATGGCGGAATCATTCTGACAGCCAGCCACAATCCGGCCCAGTGGAATGCGCTGAAATTGCTGAATGGCAAAGGCGAATTTTTATCGGCCGACGAAGGGGCTAAAATTCTGGCTTTTGCCGAAGCAGAGGATTTTGTTTTCGCTGATGTTTTCGACTTGGGAGCCATTTCCGAAAAGGATTATTTGCAGGCACACATCGACCATGTGCTGAATTTGGAATTGGTGGACGTGGAAGCCATTTCGAAAGCCAATTTTAAAGTGGCTTTTGATGCTGTTAATTCGGTTGGCGGAATCGCGATCCCTGCCTTGTTGCAAGCGCTTGGAGTTAAAAGTATTCTTCCAATTAACGAAGAACCAAGCGGACATTTTGCACACACGCCTGAGCCGCTGCCCGAGAACCTGGTTGAAACCTGCCAGCTGGTAAAAGACAACGAGGTGGACGTTTGCTTTGTGGTTGATCCGGATGTTGACCGCCTGTCGATTATCTGCGAAGATGGCAGCATGTTTAATGAAGAATACACCTTGGTGGCCGTGGCTGATTACATTTTGGGTAACACGTCGGGCAATACCGTATCGAATTTGTCGTCGACCAGGGCTCTGCGCGATGTGACCGAAAAACACGGTGGAAGCTATACGGCCTCAGCAGTTGGCGAGGTGAATGTGACCACCCAAATGAAAGCGACCAATGCCGTGATTGGCGGCGAAGGCAATGGGGGCGTAATTTATCCTGCTTCGCATTACGGACGCGACGCGCTGGTTGGAATGGCCCTTTTTCTGACGCATCTGGCCAAATCGGGCAAAACCTGTACGGAACTGCGCAGAACCTACCCGAGCTATTTCATCTCAAAAAATAAGATCGAATTAACCCCTGAAATTGATGTGGACGAGGTGTTGGTGCAGATGAAAGAAAAATATAAGCACGAAAATGTCAATGACATCGATGGGGTGAAAATTGATTTTGAAAACGAGTGGGTTCATCTCCGCAAGTCTAATACCGAGCCGATTATCCGAATTTATGCCGAAGCTAAGAATGCCAATTTGTCCCAGAAATTAGCCGAAAAAATAATCGCTGAAATAAAAGAAATCACATCCAATTAAACCAAGGCTTCCGGGCTCAGTCTATGTTTAAGAACACAAATTTTTGTGTTCTTAAACTTTTATGCGGTAGCCGATACGGGAAATTGCAACAAACAAAATCTTGTGTGGGCCGTTATTTTCGAACGTTTTCACAATATAAAAGCACTTCTGTTCTTTTTGATTGTGAAAATTTGTTCGAAAAAAATAGTCGTTGCTTATGATTGCTGGCACAAATATTGTTAAGCTGGCCACGGACTGAAAGTTGAGTTTATGGCAACTGGAGGCATTTGCGTATTGAACGGACTTGGTTCTTCCGAGTCTGGAATTCAATCTAAACCGGATAGGATCTTTGAAGATACTGATGTCAAGAAATCCAATCATAGAGCCGACTTATTGCAGTCATGAAAAGAACAGCGAAAATCAAATGCCTGGAGTCGAATTCCCGTTGTGGGCATTCATTTTTTGTTGAACGATGAAAAGCAAACCAGATGACGAAAATTGTACAGAAATAAAATGAAATAATTGACAGATGAAAAACAGAAAGACACTACTCATTGCTCTCGTTCCACTTTTATTAATCGCCGGCTATCTGATCTTGCAGGGAAGCGATCAGGCGGTTACCGATATTACCGTGAAAGTTGAACGGGGACCATTTGAAATTCAGATTTATTCTTCAGGAGAACTGGAGTCAGAAAAATCTGAAAATATTACCATTCCAGAGAAAATGAATGACCGCAATTTACGGATTTATGAATTGACAATCACCGATCTGATTGATGAAGGGACTTATGTCGATTCAGGCGATTATGTCGGCACGTTGGACCACAAAGCGGTGGAAGAAGCAATTAAAAGCACCCAGGATGAGCTGGAAAGTGAGTTGACTGAATTACAGGATGCCAAGATTGATTCGAATCTCAATTTGAGTAACCAGCGCGATGTTATTATCAATGCTCAACTTGATCTGGAAGAGAAGAAGATTGTGACGGAAGAGTCGATTTACGAGTCTCCTTCCGTTCAGAAAAAAGCGCAGATGGATTATGACAAGGCGCTGCGTAAATATGAGCAGGAAAAGAACGCTTACCGCTTAAAGCGTGAGCAGGAGGAAAACCGCGTAACCCGACGGTTTATCGACTATCGGCAAACCGAAGACCGCTTGAGACAACTTCAGGAACTGTACAATACCCTCGAAATTTATGCTCCCAAAGCGGGATTACTCACCTATTACAAACAGGGCTATGGCGGGGCAACCAAGGTTGGCTCGCGGGTAACCATGTGGAACCCGGTTATCGCCACCATTCCTGATATGACCAACTTGATATCCAGAACATTTATTAACGAAATCGACATCTCGAAAGTAAAAGTTGGATTGCCGGTAAAGGTTGGTGTTGATGCTTTTCCAGACAAGGAGCTGGCCGGAGAAGTCATTTCAATGGCCAATGTAGGTCAAAACATGCCCAACAGCGATGCCAAGGTTTTCGAAGTAAAAATAAAGATTTTTGATATCGATCCTGACTTGCGACCAGCCATGACGACCAGCAACATTATTCAGGCGGTAACCCTGCAAGATACCTTGTATGTCCCCCTGGAATCGGTTTTTTCAAACGACAGTTTACAATATGTCTACAAGTCGAACAGAGGAAATCTTGTTAAACAAATTGTTTCGCTGGGCGATGCCAATGAAAATTATGTGCTGATAAGGGACGGTCTTTCCGAAGGCGATGAAGTTTTCCTTTCGTCGCCCGACGAAACCGACGATTTGAGCTACGAAGGACTTGAAATTTACACACAGTTGCTGAAAGAAAAGGAAGAGCGCGAAGCTGCTGAGAAAAAAGCAAAAGAGGCATTCGACAAAGAGGCGAGGAAAAATTCAGCTCCGATGGGTGATCCATCAGGACAGATGAGGGGCATGCAAAATCAGTCAACTTCAACCAGAAATTAGTCAGAATTATGTGGATCGAACGATATTTTCACGATGTAATCATAGGAATTCAAGCCATTTTCGACAACCGCTTAAAGTCAATGCTGACCGCACTGGGGATCATTTTTGGCGTTGCGGCGGTTATTAGCATGATGGCCATTGGAAATGGAGCTGAGCAGGAGATTTTGGAGCAGATTAAAATGGTTGGTGTTAACAACATTGTGGTTACACCAACCGCTGTGAGCGTTGACGGAAAGGATTCAGGCAGCGATCAGGACGGCGCTTCGGCCCGGTCAAAGTTCAGCAAAGGGCTGAGCTTGCTCGACGCGGAAGCCATTGCCAAGGTCATTCCGGCCGTCGACAAAGTCAGCCCGGTGATTTCATTTAACTATTCGGCCATTCTGAATGGCAGAAGTAATCCGGTAGTTCTCGAAGGCGTGGATGCCAGCTATTTCGACGTGTTTAGCATCAACCTGCAAGACGGAGAGGTTTTTAATGAATCGCAAAGCACTTTGGGCCAGCCGGTTTGTATTATTGGCGATAACATTCGCAATGTCTTTTTCAATCAGGAAGACCCCATTGGAAAAAGCATCAAGTGCGGGCAAGTTTGGCTGAAGGTGATTGGCGTTGTCGAAAAACGTGACTTCACAAGTTCGGCTTCCGACGAAATGGGAATCAGCAGTTCGGATAACAAGATTTTTGTACCGGTGCAAACCGTGTTGCTACGATTTAAAAACCGGGCACTCATTCGAGCCGATGAGGTGGAAATGGCCAATTCGCGCCAGGAAAATGGGAACAGTACCGGTGTGGTGCCAGTCATGGATCAGGATAAAAATCTGAACCAGCTCAGTAAGATCATCATTCAGGTGAAGGAAACCGAGCAACTAAGCGCAACGGCCAATGTTGTAAAACGGATGTTATACCGTCGCCATTCACAAATGTATGATTTTGAAGTGACGATTCCTGAGTTGTTGTTGAAGCAGCAACAACGCACCAAAAATATTTTTAATGTTGTACTGGGAGCCATCGCAGGCATTTCGCTGATTGTTGGTGGTATTGGAATCATGAATATTATGCTGGCTTCGGTGATGGAACGAATTCGAGAGATTGGAACGCGACAAGCCATTGGTGCATCTCAAAAAGATATTATTGTCCAGTTTTTATCCGAATCAACCCTGATTAGTGTGTTCGGCGGCATTATCGGAATTATTTTGGGCGTGGCCCTGTCCATGATTATTACGGCGGTTTTCGAAATAAAAACCATCGTGTCCTTCTTCAGCGTCTTCATTGCCTTTGGGGTTTCGGCCGCCGTAGGAATTATTTTTGGTTATTTGCCGGCCAAGCAGGCTGCAGAAAAAGACCCGGTAGAATCACTTCGATATTAACCTGAAACCATCACGTAAAATGAAATCCAAATATTTACACGTAACCATTCTTTTCTTCTTTCTATCTTTTTTTTCCGAGGCACAGGAACAACACCTGAAGCTATCATTGGATGATGTTATTGAACTGGCCTCGCAACAGTCGCTGGATGCTTTCAGGAATGAAAATATGTTCCGGGCCAGCTATTGGGAATATCGTTATTTCAAGGCCGACCGGCTTCCCAGCCTCTCACTCGATGCCACACCGCTCGATTTTAATCGCTACCGGTCGCGCGAATATAACTTTCAAACCAACGAAGAAGAATACGTTCAGCGGGAGTACCTGAATTCTGATTTTGGTTTGGCACTCAATCAGAATGTGGCGTTAACAGGAGGAAGCCTGTTTTTGCGCTCTGATTTGGGTATCGTTAAGAACCTGGGCGACGGACAGAAAGACTCTTACCAATCCACGCCAATCAGCATTGGCTACCGGCAGGATTTGAATGGTTACAACCGGTTAAAGTGGCAGGCCAAAATTGAACCGCTGAAATACGAAAAAGCCAAAAAGGTTTTTATTGAATCGCGGGAAGAACTGGCGATCAAAGCCAATCAGCGTTTTTTTAGTTTGGTTTCCGCCGAAATTAATTTGTCGATTGCTGAGAATAACAAAGCCAGCGCCGACACTTTATACAAAATTGGGCGCGGACGTTTCCAGGTGGGAACGGTGACGCAGGACGAATTGCTAAACCTGCAACTTAGTCAACTGAAAGCCGAACAGGCCTTAAACACGACCAAGTTGGAATTGTTGCGGGCGCAGGCCGATTTAAATTCCTTTTTGGGATTGGATAAAAACACGAAGATTTCGTGCATAGTGCCCAGCGAGATTCCCAAACTTGAAGTTCAGGCGGGAGATGCTATTTCTGAAGCACTGGCCAACAATCCTGAAATTCTCGATCAAAAACAACGGCTGTTGCAGGAAGACCAGCGCGTGGCGCAGGCCAAGTCGGAAACCGGTTTGAATACCAGTATTTTTGCTTCTTACGGATTGGACCAATCGTCCAATGAATTTGAAAATGTTTACGACAACCCCGGGAAAAGTCAGCGTGTGCGCTTGGGGGTTAGTGTTCCAATCATCGATTGGGGACGTCGCAAAGGACGTTACCAAATGGCCGAGTACAGCCGTGAAGTGGTAAAAGCTACGGTGAGGCAGGCTCGCATTGATTTTGAACAGGAAATTGCGCAAACGGTCATGGAGTTTAACCTGCAAGGCGCCCAGGTGCGAAATGCCGCCTTGGCCGACACCGTGGCTCAGCAAGGTTTCGAAGTCACTTTCCAACGTTTTCTGATTGGAAAAGTGGATGTGATTAACCTAAACCAGGCCCGCAATGACCGCGAACAGGCCCGCAAAGATTATATTCTGGCACTCAGTGCCTACTGGCGTTATTATTACACCATCAGGCGACTGACGCTGTTCGATTTTGCTCAAGGAGCAGCATTGACTGAAGAGTACGAACAAATTCTGGAAAACTAAAGGGAATGAAGAAGAATAAGAAACTGTTGATTTGGGGAGTTCCTTCCCTGCTTATTTTAGCCATCATTTTGTTTTTCCTGGTGGATGGGGGAGTTGTTGCCGGAGGAAAAACCTATGTGGTTAAACGAGGCAAGTTGGATGCTGTGATTGAGAGCGTGGGCGAAGTGAAAGGAGAAAAAGCCACAGAAATTAATCTCCCACTGGTTATTCGTGATCGTGACCTCCGCGTTTATCAAATCAAAATTGTCGATATGGTTGAAGAGGGCAAAATTGTCAAAAAAGGTGATTATATTGCCCAGCTTGATCAAACCGAAATTTCAAACCGCTTGCGTGACCGCATGCAGGAGAAAGAAAAACGAGATGCCGATTTGAAAAATGCCCGGATTGACAGTACAGTTAGACTAACTCAGCTGCGTCAAGAGATCGCCAATGCAGTCCTTGATCTGGAATACAACAAAATTGATCTGGAACAATCTCAATACGAGTCGGAAGCCTATCAGCGTAAAACCCAGATGGCCTACCAAAAAGCCGAGATTCAAGTCGAAAAAAAGCGACGCGACTATTTGCTGGAGCAAAATCGCTGGAAAATGCGGGTGCTCCGAGATGAACGTCGGCTGGAGTGGTTGGACGACCTGATTGCGCGGTATGAAGAGGCGATCGCGGCCACCCGGATCACGACCCCGGAAGATGGCATTGTGATGTTTGGGAAGAACTGGAATGGAAGCAAATATTCCAAAGATGATGAAATAAGCATTTGGCGCCCGCTTATTGCCACACTGCCCGATATGTCGTCCGTAATCTCGGAGACCTATGTCAAAGAAATTGATATTTCGAAACTTAGCAAAGGCGACAGCGTGAATATTACGATTGAAGCCCTGCCCAATAAATCCTATTCCGGAGAAGTAAACTACATCGCTGCCATTGGCGAAGATCACCCCGGTTTTGAGATGAAAGTGTTTAAAGTGATTGTTCGTTTTCATGACAGTGACGACGCTTTAAAGCCGGGCATGACTTGCATAAATCATATCGTCTTTGATCATTATCGAGATCATCCTCTGATCCCGGTTGATGCGGTTTACCGCGATAGCATTCAGAGCATTGTCTATCTCAAAAGTGGTGGTGAAGTTATAAAACAACCCGTCGAGCTTGGTGCTGAGAATAAGGGAATGACCGTTGTTTTGGATGGCTTGCAGGAAGGCGACCGGATTTTGATGAATCCACCGGAAGACATGCTTTAGCGTGACTGGCCTTCCGAAAGCGTCATGTGTTTGGTTTTTTGTACTTTTGTTCGCCTAAGCTAACAACCATTAAATCAAACAATGAAAAACCTTTTTCTGCTAATGGCATTCGTGCTTGTTCTGGCCGGTGCGGTGTCCGGCATGGAAAACCATCAGCCCGACAGCGTGCAACAAACTTTTAACAAAGATTTTGTTCTTCATGTAAAAAAGACCACCGGCCCGATTCATATTGACGGAAAGCTGGATGAACCGGATTGGGTCCGGGCTGAAAAAGCCAATAACTTTTTTCGGGTTCTTCCGGTTGATACCGGGCTGGCCGATGCCAAAAGCGAAGTGGTCATGACCTACAATGATCAGGCGTTTTATTTGGCATTTACCTTTTTCGATTCTAGTCCAGGCAAGCGCATCATGGAATCATTCCGTCGCGATTTTGTCTTCGGAAATAATGACAATTTCCTGGTTTTTTTTGATACGTTTCTGGATCAAACCAATGGGTTTTCCTTCGGCACTTCGGCGTCGGGTGCCAAGTGGGACGGAATCATGCATGATGGAAGCGCCGTTAACCTAAACTGGGACTGCAAATGGGAGTCGAAAACCGTGCATTACGACGACCGCTGGGTGACCGAAATGCGCATCCCATTCCGATCCATTCGCTTTAAATCGGGTACCGATCGTTGGTATGTCAACTTTAGCCGGCTGGATCTGAAAATGAATGAAAAATCTTCCTGGGCTCCGGTTCCACGACAGTTTCCTACGGCTTCGCTGGCCTATACCGGCGTGTTGGACTGGGAAGAACCGCTTCCGAAGTCAAAAACCATGTTTTCGCTCATTCCCTACGTTTACGGCTCGGTGGCTAAAAATTATGAGGCCGGAAGCAAGACGGATTACCAAAAAGATGTGGGCTTCGATGCAAAAATTGGAGTCACCACTTCGATGAATTTGGATTTGACTTACAATCCGGATTTTGCGCAGGCCGAGGTCGACCAACAGGTCACCAACCTGGATCGTTTCGAATTACTGTTTCCGGAGAAAAGGCAGTTTTTTCTGGAGAATTCCGACTTGTTTGCCGGCTTTGGCTACGATGTGGTGACACCGTTTTTCTCCCGCCGTATTGGGCTCGATGCGCCTGTGCTTTTTGGCGCGAGGCTGAGCGGAAAGCTGAACAACAACTGGCGGCTGGGCCTGATGGACATGCAAACGGAAAAAACCGCCGATTTGCCTGGCCGGAACTTTGCCGTAGCTTCGGTACAACGGAAGCTGTTTGCCCGATCAAGTGCCGGATTGATTGTGGTGAATAAGGAAAATATTGACGAGCCCGGCGGTGCGCAGGATTTTAACCGGGTGCTTGGGCTTGACTACAACCTGGCTTCGAGCAATAATGCGTGGAATGGCAAATTTTTCTATCACCACTCTTTTGATGAAGACGAGCACGAAGGCGGGCAGTACGCACAGGGAGCTCACCTGGAATACAAAACGCGGAATATTGGTATCTCCTTTGCTCAAACCAGTGTGGGAACGGACTACAACGCCGAGGTTGGGTTTGTGCGTCGCAAGGGCTATAACTTTTTGGGGCCATCGTTCAGCTACACCTGGGTGCCGAACAAAAAGATTGTAGCGCATGGTGTTTTTGCTGAGAGTGAAAACTTTTACGATACCGAGTTCCGCAAAATCGATCATGAGCAAACCGTGGGGTACAATTTTGAGTTCAAAAGCAGGGCAACGGCCCAAATCGGATGGCTCGATTTTTATGTCCATCTGCTGGAAGATTTTGATCCGACCCATAAGAACGATGTCTATTTGCCGGCGGGTTCGGAATACCGCTATGGTGGTGCGTGGGTTGAATATGCGTCGGATAACCGAAAGAATCTGAAATGGTCGGGGAGTTACACCAAAGGAACTTTTTACAATGGGCACATCGATTTGGTGGAAGGCATGTTGGGCTATCGATTTCAACCCTATGTCAATTTTACCCTGAATATGAGCTACAACAGCATTCGCCTGCCACAGCCGTTTGAAACAACCGACCTCTGGCTTATTGGCCCCAAAATGGACATCACGTTTTCAGACAAAGTATTTCTTTCAACCTTTGTTCAGTACAATGAGCAAATTGATAACATGAATGTCAATTTACGCTTTCAGTGGCGTTATGCACCGGTTTCTGATTTTTTTGTGGTTTATACGGATAATTATTTTACCGGCGACTGGGCATCGCGAAACCGGGCACTGGTCGTAAAACTTTCGTACTGGCTCAACTAGGGGCGTTGGCCGGTTGATTCGAAAGAATGTATTCGAGCCTGACCTAAACCATCCGCTGCCCTGCGCGAATCAAACGTTTAAAAATGGGCAGGGTCGGCTCGTTTGTGACAAGCACATTCAAAATGGTCATGGGCTATTCTTTTGATGTAGGATTCAGAATTTTTGAAATTGATTTGGATACCTGGATGTGCTGGAAATAGATGATCGTTATGCGAATACCCGGCTACTCAAAATCTGCAATTTCAAGACTTAAAACCCGGTACAAACCAGTTATTAAATTGTTAAGGCGGTTCAATAATTTTAGGCATTTTGAAAATACATTTTATCTTTGTCAACGTTTACAATTTTTAATAAAACCAAAAAATAAAATTATGAAAGTAACAGTTGTTGGTGCAGGTGCTGTAGGTGCTAGTTGTGCTGAATATATTGCAGTTAAAGATTTCGCGGACGAGATTGTCTTGGTTGACATCAAAGAGGGATTTGCGGAGGGCAAAGCCATGGACTTGATGCAAACAGCATCGTTAAATGGTTTCGATTCAACCATTACCGGAACAACAAACGATTATTCAAAAACAGCAGGCAGCGATGTGGCCGTGATTACCAGTGGTATTCCACGTAAGCCAGGAATGACGCGGGAAGAGTTAATTGGAATCAATGCAGGCATTGTGAAAACCGTTGCCACAAGCATCATCGAACATTCTCCCAACGTGATTATCATTGTGGTAAGTAACCCGATGGATACCATGGCTTACCTGGCGCACAAAGCAACTGGTCTTCCAAAAAATCGAATCATTGGCATGGGTGGAGCCTTGGATAGTGCTCGCTTTAAGTATCGTCTGGCTGAAGCCTTGGATTGCCCGCAGTCTGATGTAGAAGGCATGGTGATCGGTGGTCACTCGGACACCGGTATGGTTCCGTTAATTGAAAAAGCAGTGCGCAACAGCGTTCCTGTTTCCGAATTTTTGTCAGAAGAAAAAATGAGCGAAGTTGTTGAGGCAACAAAAGTAGGTGGCGCTACCCTGACCAAATTGCTGGGAACCAGTGCGTGGTATGCCCCGGGTGCGGCTGTTTCTGAATTGGTGAAAGCCATCGCACTGGATTCTAAAAAGATGTTCCCTTGTTCAGCTCTATTGGAAGGTGAATACGGATTGAATGACATCTCTTTGGGTGTTCCTTGTGTGTTGGGTAAAAACGGAATTGAAAAAATCGTTGAGATTTCGCTTTCTGATGCAGAAAAAGCAAAACTGGCTGCCAGTGCCGAAGGTGTTAAGGCGGTCAATGACCTGTTGGAAGTGTAATAGTTCAATAGTTCGGAGTTAAACACTATATTTAATGCCTCTGCAAGTGCAGGGGCATTTTTTTATTCTATATGGCAAAAATACCGGTCGAATTAATTGAGTTGGAGCATCATAATTACCACTTGTTGGTGCAGGGTAAGTTTGAAGATGGCGAAAAAGGATACTGGATTATCGATACGGGCGCGTCGAAAACCGTGTTTGATAAAAAGCTGGAGCAATATTATACGCTTGTTGAGCCCGCAAGCGACGAAGAATATCAAAGTGCCGGAATCAGTGAGGGCATGGTGGAAACAGGTGTGGGTGAACTGCAGGCGATGGCATTTGGAAAACTGAAAATCAAAGCGCAAAAAGTGGCACTGATTAACCTGGAACATGTCAACGAAATTTACCGGAAATACCGCGACGTTCGTATTTGCGGATTACTGGGAAGCGATTTGCTGAAAAAGTACCAGTGCGTGATCGACTACAAATACGAAACAATTTCATTTTCAAGACCCCGGAAGTAATATCAGCTGTTTTAAAATACCCCGTTGTTTTCGGGTGAAATTTCATGTTCGTTTCACAAAAATGAATATATTTGCGACCTGTTGATTAAAAACGGGTGAAAAGAAAGATTAACATATCAAAAAAAATAGCTTGGCGCTTGCTGACTTTTATCGTCTTAGTGGCCGGTGCGGTGGTTGTTGATAGTTTGCACGATCAACTTCCGGAACAATTGGTTAAAAACCAGCAGGATGCGTCGGAGCCGCAGTTTGATATTTCACAGGTTTTCTTTTGTAACCCGGCCAGCAGCTTCAAAATCAGAACAGGTTGCGATCGACTGTTTTCCAAAATCTTATTCACCATTGGGCAGGATAAATTTTTGACTGCCTTTCATAACCAAAAAGCATTTCATTTGCTTAAAGCGGACGCGTTGAAAGTACCTTTGCCGCAAAATCTCACGGTTCATTTTCGAAAATTCATGATTTGTCATCATTCCAGTTCCGATGACAATGCCCCGTTATCCTAAGCTTTATTCGAATTTTTCAATTCGTTTAAGGTCACTTGTGGCAGCCGGTCCCGGCCCGAATTTCAATTTCAAACAAACAAACACACACATAAAATCTAAATTTTAGACAAATGCAAAACAAAGGATTAATCAGAACTTTTGCCATTTTACTGGCTTTGGTTTGCGTTTACCAGCTGACTTTTACTTTTAAAGCCAGGCAGGTAGAACGCGACGCCCGCGAATATGCTCAGGGCGATGCAACAAAAGAGCGGAATTACCTGGATTCAATTGCAGGTGAGGAAGTTTATAACCTTTTAGGAATACGCAGTTACACCTACAAAGAGGTGAAAGCACAGGAATTGAACCTTGGTCTTGACCTGAAAGGTGGGATGAACGTGACCCTGGAAGTGTCGGTGGTCGATTTGATCAAATCGTTGTCGAACTACAGTGCCGACGAAACTTTTAATGCAGCAATTAAGCGGGCACAGGAAATGCAACGCGACAGCCAGGATGACTTTGTAACCCTGTTTGGACGTGCTTTTGAGGAAGTAGATCCGAATGCCCAACTGGCGGCGATTTTCAATACCCTGGAGCTGAAAAACAAAGTCAACTACAACTCTTCAAACGCCGATGTTTTGAGGGTTATTCGCCAGGAAACCGATGCCGCGATCGAAAACTCATTCAACATCATCCGTACCCGTATCGACCGTTTTGGAGTGGCTCAACCCAATGTTCAGCCCTTACAAACGCATGGTCGTATTTTGGTTGAACTTCCAGGTGTTGACAATCCGGAGCGTGTTCGCCAGCTGTTGCAGGGAACTGCCAACCTCGAATTCTGGGAAACCTGGGATAACAGCGAAGTGTATCCTTACCTGATGCAGGTGAATCAGCAACTGAAGGAAATTTTGGATCTGGAAGCTACGGCTTCCAAAGTGGACTCAACTGAAGCCGATGAAGCAACAGTCGCTGATGAGGACACAAGCAGCGAAGAAGGTTCGTTGCTTGATGAGTTGCAAACGGAGACTGACAGTGTTGGCGAGTTGGATAATATGGCTGACATTAGAAAGAATTTCCCATTGTTTGCGGTGCTGCAGCCAAGCACAACAGCCGATGGACAGTATTTCCCCGGACCGGTAGTTGGAACAGCCCACTCTAAAGATACGTCTACGGTTAATACCTACCTGAACATGCCCCAGATCAAGTCGATCATTCCAAGGAGCATGGATTTTAAATGGACTTCAAAAGCCGTTGACGAAGGTGGAAACTTCTTCCGCCTGATCGCCATTAAAGTGACCAGCCGCGATGGCCGTGCACCACTTGAAGGCGACGTGATTGTTGATGCCCGCCAGGACTACGAGCAGTTTGGTAGCCGTCCGGAAGTGAGCATGACCATGAATGCAGAAGGTGCAAAAACATGGGCTCGTTTGACCAAAGAAAATATTGGTAAATCAATTGCCATCGTTTTGGACGATTATGTCCGTTCGTTCCCCAATGTAAACGGTGAAATTACCGGTGGACGCTCAAGCATCACCGGATTGGAGACCGTTGAAGAAGCGAAAGACTTGGCAAACATTTTGAAATCGGGTAAAATGCCCGCACCGGCCCGCATCCTTCAGGAAGAAATTGTAGGACCTTCATTGGGACAGGAAGCCATCAACAGCGGGATGTGGTCTTTCTTTATCGCTTTTGTGCTGGTATTGGCCTACATGCTGTTTTTCTACAGCAAACAGGCAGGTTTGACCGCCAACATGGCGCTGCTCGCTAACTTGTTCTTTGTTATTGGAGTGCTGGCTTCTTTGGGAGCTGTACTAACCTTGCCTGGTATCGCCGGGATTGTTTTGACAATCGGTATGTCGGTCGATGCCAACGTACTGATCTTTGAACGGATTCAGGAAGAACGAAAAGCCGGTAAAGGCCTGAAGTTGGCCATTGCCGATGGTTACAAAAATGCTTATTCAGCCATCATCGACGGACAGGTAACTACCTTGCTGACCGGTATTGTTCTTTACATGTTTGGTTCAGGGCCGATCAAAGGTTTTGCGACCACTTTGATTGTCGGTATTTTTACTTCATTGTTCTCAGCCATTTTTCTTACCCGTCTGATTTTTGAACGCCAGTTGGGCAAGGATGCGAAGATCACTTTCACTTCAAAAATTACCGACAACTGGTTAAGACATTCAGATATCAAATTTTTGGAGAAACGAAAAGTGGCTTACATCATTTCCGGCGCACTGATCGTAATTTCAATTTTCTCATTCGTAACCCGCGGATTTAACTATGGCATCGACTTCAAAGGTGGGCGTACCTATGTGGTTCGTTTTGATGAAGAAGTGAAAGTAGCAGAGGTTGGACAAGCATTGGCTGCTGTTTACGGACAAGCTCCCGAAGTAAAGACTTTTGGTGGCGGCAACCAGGTGAAAATCACAACCGAGTATAAAATTGATGAGTTGACGGATGATGTCGATAATGAAGTAGAACAACTGATGCTGCAAGGTTTACAGCAAGGTGGTTTTATCGATGAGATTGACATGGACAGCTTCATCAGCGAGCACCGGATGAGTTCGGCAAAAGTTGGGCCAACCATTTCCGACGACATCAAGAAGGATGCCTTAATCGCGATCTCATTCGCTTTGGTCATCATCTTCCTTTATATTCTGATCCGGTTCCGGAACTGGCAGTATGGCCTTGGAGCGGTAGCTGCCTTGGCACACGACTCGATCATCGTATTAGGGATTTTCTCGCTTTTCTACGGATTTTTACCCTTCTCGCTCGAAATTGACCAGGCATTTATTGCGGCGATTCTGACCGTGTTGGGTTACTCGATCAACGACACCGTGGTTGTCTTCGACCGGATTCGCGAGTACATTGGACTGCACCCAAAACGCAACCGCGAAGAGAATGTGGATGATGCCATGAACTCGACCTTGCGTCGTACGTTCAGTACGTCGTTGAGTACTTTTGTGGTTTTGCTGGCCATCTTCCTGTTTGGCGGAACATCCATTCAAGGATTTACCTTTGCCTTGCTGGTAGGGGTTGTGGTTGGTACTTACTCTTCCTTGTTTATTGCCACACCAATTTCGTACGATACACAGCGCAGAGCATTAAAATTAGCCGCCAAAAGAAAATAATCTGGATAGATAATTGATCAGAAGCCCTGGCTCAAATGGCCGGGGCTTCTTTTTTTATTTCGAAAAATGACTTCGATTGCCGATGTACTGAACTTGTTTGTATATTTGTTGAAAATTTTGAAAAAATGACCCTTCATATGCTATTTATTAGTGGTGGTGAAATTGTGCTGGTGATGATGTTGGCCCTTTTGTTTTTCGGATCGAAAGCCATTCCGGATATTGCCAAAACCCTGGGAAAGGGTATGCGCGAATTTAAAAAAGCGACCAACGAAATTAAGCGCGAGTTTGAAGATAACACAGGCGATTTTAAACGCGAAATCAATGATATTCGTTCAACCGTGAAATCTGAAACAAAAAAAATCAGCCAGGATATTGATCAGGTTTCTTCTAAAATGAAAGAAGAAGCAAACAAACTGAACAAAGAAGTTGAGCACATTTCGGCTGAAGCGGAACGAACAACCACGCAGCTTGAAAAGGAAGTGGAGGATGCTTCGACCAAGGTGGAAAAGAAAACCGCCAATCTCGAACAAGAGATCAATGAAGTGGCTTCCAATGCGCCGCTGGAAGCGGAGGACGAAGCAAAAAATCAGAAACTTTAAGCTTACATTTCTGTTTTGTTATTTCCAGAGACTTTTATCCACACCGGTAAAAGTTAAAAAAAACGATCGTAAAGTCTTACGACAGATAATTTGAGGCTATGTCATTAATACTTCCAGGTTTAGCAATGTTGCTCAGTTTTATTCTGCTGGCACGCATTGTTGACAAGTTCTTTGTTGTTTCGCTTGACCGGATTTCCCATGATTTAAGATTGTCTTCGGATGCTGCAGGTGCCACGCTTATGGCTGTCGGATCCAGTGCTCCCGAACTTTTCGTGGCGCTTTTTTCGGTGTTGAAACCGGGAAACCACGAAGCAATTGGCATTGGCAGTATCGTAGGAAGTGCGCTTTTCAACCTGTTGGGTATTGTTGGCGTAGTGGCGCTGGTAAAAAAGTCGTTGCTGACCTGGCAACCCGTTGTGCGCGATATTGTGTTTTATTTTATTGCTGTCGGCTTGTTGCTCTGGGGTATTTTCGATGGCAGCTTCAGCTTGTGGAATGCCATTGCCTTTCTGGCGATTTACGTGGTTTATGTGGTGGCCGTGGTCAAGTGGCGCAAGCTGTTTCCATACAAGGATATGAAGTACACGCAGGAAGAGCCAGACGATGATTGTACCAAGAATGGAAAAGCCAACTGGCTGGATAAAGGGCTTTGTTTTATTTTTCCGAAAACCGAGCGCTATTACCTGGTGTTTTTTGTTTCCATTATCCTGATTGCTGCGCTTAGCTGGGTTTTAGTCGAAGCGGCCATCGTGTTTTCGCACGTGCTGAACATTCCCGAAGCCATTATTGGGTTGACTGTTTTAGCGATCGGGACCTCTGTTCCCGACCTGATTTCATCGCTGATTGTGGCCAAACAGGGGCGTGGAGATATGGCCGTGAGCAACGCCATTGGCTCCAATATTTTTGATATTCTCGTTGGGCTGGGTTTACCATTTATGATTGCGATGCTTATTTACGGTGGCGAAATTTCGGCCAGTGGACAAAACTTGTTGGAATCAACCGCAATTTTGTTTGCATCAATCCTTGTCTTTGCCCTGCTGCTGATTATTAAACGTTGGAAAATCAACTGGGTCGCCGGTGTGGTGCTAGTCGGCTTATACTTGTTTTACCTTGCTCGCGAAATCATCTTACTTTAACTATCTTTAGCGATCACAAAAATTCAATCGCTTTGATTCAGCTTCAAAATATCACAAAATCGTTTGGCAAATTGCAGGTGTTGAAAGGTATTGACCTGCAAATCCCGCAAGGAAAGCTATACAGCATTGTTGGGCCAAGTGGCGCCGGCAAGACCACGCTGTTGCAAATTATGGGCACGCTTAGTAAACCCGATTCCGGTCATTTGGAAATCCGTAAGCAGGCTGTTTTTTCTTTGGGTGAAAAAAAAATGGCAGCGTTTCGTAATCGCGAAATTGGTTTTGTTTTTCAGTTCCACTACTTGCTGCCCGAGTTTACGGCGCTCGAAAATGTTTGTATTCCGGCTTTTATCGCTAAAAAATCGAAAAAGGAAGCTGAAGGTAGAGCCAAGGATTTACTTCAGTTTTTGGGATTGGAAAACCGCGTGACCCATAAACCGGCCGAACTTTCCGGCGGTGAACGTCAGCGCGTTGCTGTGGCTCGCGCCTTGATTAATGATCCGGCGGTGATTTTGGCTGATGAACCCTCGGGAAACCTCGATACCAAAAACCGCGAAGACCTGCACGACCTGTTTTTTCAACTACGTGACCAATTCAACCAAACACTGGTCATCGTCACCCACGATGAAGATTTCGCCCGCCAATCCGATAAAATCATCCGCATGCGTGACGGTTGGATTGAAGAATAATTGGTCATTGGTCACTGACAGTCATTTTCATCGCCAGTGCTTGGATTTTTGGTCCGGCAGCTGCCGGATGGGATTTGGAATTTTTCAGCCAAGAACCGATCAGCCGGCCTTATGCCCGCAAAACATAAAGCAAATTCATGAAACACAACACAGAACTGTACGAGCTGCTGGAAGTGAAAACCCGGCAATACAACCAGCCTTCATTTATTGAAACCGATCCGATTCAGGTGCCCAAACAGTTTTCAGGCAAAGAGAATATCGAAATTGCCGGTTTTTTGGCGGCGACCATTGCTTGGGGCCAACGGCCAACGATCATCAAAAATGCTTTCCGCCTGATGAAGATGATGGACCAAAATCCGCATGAATTTTTAATGAGCACCAACGAAGTCGACTGGATCCATTTCCTGGAGTTTAAGCACCGGACCTTTAACGGAATGGATTGCCTGTTTTTTCTTCGGTCATTGAAAAATATCTACGAAAAACACGGCGGGCTTGAAGCGGTTTTTTCAAGCGGTTACCAGATCGATCAAAGCATGGCTTCGGCGCTGCGCCACTTTCGGCAAGTGTTTTTTGAGGTAGCTCATGAAAGTCGTTCGCAAAAGCATGTGTCCAATATCGACAAAGGCGCCTCGGCCAAGCGGTTGAATATGTATCTGAGGTGGATGATCAGAAAAGACGATGGTGGCGTTGATTTTGGCTTGTGGAATGAGATTCCAATGTCGGCACTGCTGTTGCCGCTCGACGTTCACACCGGACGGCAGGCGCGGCAACTGGGTTTGCTTAGCCGGAAACAGGACGATTGGAAAGCCGTGCTGGAGCTGACCGAAAGTTTGAGACAGTTCGATCCGATCGATCCGGTGAAGTATGATTTTGCGCTGTTTGGGATGGGCGCTTTCGAATAAAGCAACACGGCAACAAAATATCTCCTGTAGTTTCATTTCGAATTTGTATCTTCAAATCGTTAATCTCTAAACCAAAAAAATGAAAAGAAGAAACTTCCTGAAAGGTTCGGCACTGATCGCGGGCGCTGCGGTTGCCGGACATGCCACGGCAAATGTTACTCCACCAAATTCAGAAAAAGAAATTTACGAATGGCGCGTTTACCATTTCAAAAATGGAGGGCAAAAAAGTAAAGTCGATCGTTTTTATCGCGATGCGCTCATCCCGGCGATGAACGAGCAGGGGGTGAAAGTGGGGGCTTTTGGCGAATACGGACAAACCGATCCGCCGACGGTTTACTATTTGCTGGCTTACAAATCGATGGCCGAATATCACCGGATAAAAAAGGCGATTTGGATGGATGAAAAGTTTTTGAAGCAAGCGCAAGGCTATTTCGACGACACGGCTCCTAATGCAGTTTACACCCGTTTTGAAACCTATCTGCTCGAAGCTTTCGATGCCATTCCACAGCTGCGCCAGCCCGAAAAGAGCCGTGGCCTGTTTGAATTGCGCACGTACGAAAGCAACAACGAGGAAGCCAACCAGCGCAAGATAAAGATGTTTAACGACGAGGAGTTGGCCTTGTTTGACAAGGTTGGTTTGCATGCCACCTTCTTTGGCGAGATTCTGGCCGGACCCCAGATGCCAGCCTTGGTTTACTTGCTTTGGTTTAAGGACATGGATGAGCGCGCAGCCAACTGGCAAAAGTTTGTCAGCAGTCCTGAATGGGATACGATGAAAGTGAAGCCCGAATACGCCCACACCGCCACGGTTGTGAATAAGATGTTTTTGGTACCGCTGGATTATTCGCAGATTTAAGTTGGTGGATTCGCGCAATTAGGGAGGAAGTCATTCAATTGTCATTTGTGTGCATTCTTTTGTCATTGATTGTTTCAAAGCAATTGAATGACCACCGATAACAACAGCTGGCAGATGTTTGCGCAGTAAGCGAGCATCTATTGATGTGTTTCAAAGACTGCCCTCCGGTTTCAATTTGTTAGCAGTTTGTTATTTCGTCATTTGGCAGTGAACTTTTTCTCGAATTGTTTGATATTTTAAAGTGAGTTTATCATTGTAAACGCGCAGGGTATTGACCGGTTAATGGGGTTTATCGTTTGACACCGGCTGACTTTTCGCCTAATAAATATATTCATGATCCAGAAAATTATCACGCCATTTCAGAAGTTTGTTAAGATTGAGAGTTTCAGTGGCATCCTGCTGCTTTTTGCGACCATTTTGGCGCTGGTTTGGGCCAACTCTCCTTTTGCGCACTTGTACGAGTCGCTATGGGATTACAAAATGGGTTTCACTTCCGAAGGATTTACTTTAAGCAAACCGCTTATTTTGTGGGTGAATGATGGTTTGATGGCCATTTTCTTTTTCCTGATCGGCCTGGAAATTAAGCGCGAGCTCCTGATTGGTGAGCTCAACAGTGTCAAAAAGGCGGCTTTCCCGTTTTTTGGTGCTTTGGGTGGAATGATTGTCCCGGTGGCGCTGTTTCTGTTTTTGAATACCAATCCTGAAACTGCCCAGGGCTGGGGGATTCCAATGGCTACCGACATTGCGTTTTCGCTGGCCATTCTGAATGTTTTAGGCAAACGCGTGCCCCTTGCCTTGAAAGTATTTCTGACCGCTTTTGCCATTATCGATGATTTGGGCGCGGTGATTGCTATCGCTGTTTTTTACAGCTCGGGAATCTACTGGTCGTTGCTTTTCTATGCGTTTGGCCTGCTTGCCTTGCTGTTTTTGTTGTCGTACCTGAAAGTCTATTCAAAATATGTGTTTTTTATTGTCGGTGTTGTGGTGTGGGTTTTATTTCTGAAATCAGGGATCCATCCAACCATTGCCGGGGTGCTCATGGCCTTCACCATTCCCATCAGTCAGCGGGTTGATGTGCGGTCGTACACCGAAAGTATTAGCGGTGTGCTTCAGGGACTGAAAGTTTCCAAGGAGCAGACCGTGCCAATTTTGACGCACGATCAGATTGAACAACTTGATGAGCTGGAAGATATGACTGGCCGCGTGCAGTCGCCTTTGCAGCACCTCGAGCACCGGCTGCATAATTGGGTGGCCTATCTGGTTATTCCTGTATTTGCACTGGCCAATGCCGGAATCACCATCAGCACCGATGTTCAGCTCGATACCAGTTTAATCCTGCACATTGTTATCGGCTTGTTTGTCGGCAAAGGTGTTGGGGTGAGTCTATTCGCCATTATGGGCAAAAAGCTGAAGCTTGTTGATTTTCCTGAGGGCGTGAATTACCGAAACATCATCGGCGTGGCTCTGCTTGCCGGGGTGGGCTTTACCATGTCTATTTTTATTTCGAATCTGGCTTTTACCGATCCGGCGATTGCCGACTCAGCCAAAGTCGGAATCCTGGTGGGCTCCTTTATTTCGGGATTGGCTGGCTATAGCTTCCTGTATTTTAATAGTAAAACCAAGGCTGCGAACACGGAGGAATCCTGACCACAGTTATCAAATAGAAAACAGCAAGCTGAGCTGTCATGATCAGCAATCAGGGTTTCACTCGTTCGTGAAGCCCTGACTGCTGAATGATGGCTCTTGAATTTCCTGGTTCCGCGTCGAAATACGCTGAGCTTTTACCGGAAATGATAACTCAGGTTCAGGTAAAAACTTCGTCCCGGTGAGTAAATGGGGCGACTTTCCGCACTTCTTACCGAGCGTGACAGGTGTTCGTAATAAGCTTCATCGAACAGGTTGTGCACCGCCGCCGACAGGCTGAATTGTTTGCTGACGGCGTACGAGGCTTTCAGGTCGAGCAGGTTGAAAGCCGGCGTTTCGGTTTCGCCATAGCTTTCGGCAATCCGGTTTTGTTCAAAGGCATGGCGCAGGTTGAGTTCGGCACGCAGTCTCTTTTGTAAAAATGACCCAATCAGCCGGTAGCGGAATTCCATGGGCGGAATTTCGGGCAGTGCTTCATCGGTGGTGGTGTTTTGTCCGTGTGAATAGGCCAGCTCGGCAATGTGCTGAAAATGGTTCGTCAAACTTTGCTGCCAGCTCATTTCAAAACCCACGATTCGCGCTTTGTCGATATTCACAAACTGTCGGACTCCCGGAGCCGTCGCCATTTTGGGCTGCAAGTCGTCCCTGATTTCCGAAGAAATAAAATCGCTCAGGAATGATGAAAACAAGTTCAGGTTCAAAAGCGTTCCGCCATGTTTGTAGTCGAAAATCAAGTCGATTTGTCGATTGGTCTCGGCCTTCAGTTCCGGGTTGCCAATCAGCTCATACGGGTCGAGCCCGATGGGGAAGTAGTTGATGTAGCGTTCAGCCAGTCCGCCGCTGCGCTGCGCGGTTCCCATCCACAGGCTGATGGCCAATTGCTCCGTCAGTGTTTTCGTGCCACCCAGGCTGAGGGCGGGATTTAGCAGGTCGGAGCTCAACTTGCGGTATTGGCTGGCAAAGTCAGGATCCGGATCACCGGCTTCGGCGTGGTTCAGCTCGAGCCTGCCCGAAACGACAAGGTGGTAGCCGGCCCGCTGGTGGTGGTACTCAGCAAACAGTCCATTCTTGAGGATTTGGGCATCCTGCCAAACATTGTCGTTGATGGTTTGTCCGGCCATGGGACCCATCAGCATCTCGCGTTGGCGCGTACCCTCCGCGTTTTCTAATCGCAGGTCTGCTCCGGCATACAGCCAGTCCTGATCAAAATCGAAACGCAGTTCGGTGCGGCCACCCAGGTTGTTGGTTTTGGCTGCCGTGTTCGAATTCACCATTCGCGGATTGAGTTCCTTGTCGCGATTGTCCATCAGGTGATCGACCCAGGTAGCATACGCGGTGGTTGACCACGACGAAAGCGCGCTTTGGTAAAAATTTGCTTCGTGCCCCAGGTTGATCAGCCAGGTGTCGTCTTTTCGCAAGTCCATGGGCAAGGCCGGGAAATCTACATCTTTGGCGTAGTTGTTTGAGACCATCAGGCTGAGCTGCTGCGTCTCGCTGATCTTCAACCCAATTCTAGTTCCCACATTGGTGCGGTAGAAATCGGCCGGAATTTCCACGCCTTCACCATCCGCATAATCCTTACCAGTGGCTAGTGAACCGAAAATGCTGAGGTCGGCCACTTTCGAGCTCAGGCCAAGCAGCGCTTCGTTGCGGCTCACTTCGCCGTTGGTTTCGAAACTGCTGCCGACACGGCCACGGAATTTCAGTTGATCTGAAAACTGCGGTGCGGCACTTTTGAAGTTGATGGTTCCGCCAAAAGCATTGCCATAGCGCAGGCTGTGCGGGCCTTTCATCAGCTCGGCCTCCACAATCATGTTGAGCGGCACCTGGCTTGAAGCCGGATCCATGCGGTTTGGGCAGCCTGCCGTGGCGCATTGGGTGCCGTCAATCACCAGGTTGATTTGGTCGTATTTGAAACCACGCAACACCGGGTCGAAGCCGTAAGCACCGCTTTTGCGAATACTGGAAATGGCGCTGAACTGCTCCAGTAAATGTCCGGCATCATGTGCCAACTGGTCCTGCACCTGAAAGGTGAGCTGTTCGTGCTCGCCGGTTTTGGGATGAATGCTGAGAAAAGTGACGGGCTGCAAATTGTGGCTGTGTGTTGCCAGCAGGAATTTGCCCTGCTCAAGCGCCCAGGCTACTTCTTCAGCTGTAAAACGGTGCTTTCCAAATTGAATGTGCGAAACAACCAGGGGAACGCCCGGAGTATAGTCCAGCGCGATGGCTCCTTCTTCCGAAGAAATTCCCTGCTGGTCGCCATAGGCATAGTTGACATTTTCGATAGGCTGACTTGTGTTTTTATCAAGAAGTATCAGGCTTCGTGTCTGTGCAAAACTGACATTTGGCAAAATCAGGATGGCAACAAGCAAAACCCAAATCTTCGTATCGTAGATCGCTTGAATGATTCGAATCATTTTTAATTGAATTAATGTTGTGTGATGGTTTAGTACGGAATCGGACTAAACGATAATGGCTCTCAAAAAATGGTAGGTCAAGCTTTGGATTTGGGCGGATGAAAAATGGCTTGGCACAGTAAAATGCCGCTGATTGGGTTTGGTGCCCAGTCGAGCGCTATCACCTGCGTTTGCATTTTCAATAAGAAGTCTTGGTCGGCTGGAAAAAGTTGAATTTCGTACTTCCTGTTTTGCGATTCGGGTGCGTCCTGTTGTTGTTCTTCATGTTCTTCCAGCTTGTCTTTCAATTGGCAGCAGCCCTGGCAGGTCGATTCGGGCAGGTCTTTTTCAATACACAGAAACTCGGCGATGTAATTCTGGTTGATTTTGAAGGAGACCAAAATCCCCAACTGGGCAAACTGGTGCATACCAAAAGCCAAAATAAGCACGAAAGATAGCACTTGCCTGATGAGCATGATTCGTCGCACAGGATTCGATTTTAAACGTTTGTGTTTTTGGTTTCTGATTCATGGACAAAGCAACGCTGAAATTGTTCAGCCGTGGAAATAGAATTCCAAGGTTCAAAATCCAAAATCCACATTCCAAATTCCAGCTTTCATTCGTATTTTAGCCGTTCAATTGAATTTGAATGTACACACAGGAACAAGCAAAGCAACTGCGCAAAGATTTTTGGATCCTATTTGGCAAGCGGTGCCAGGTGGTACCCGAACTGCAAGGCAGAAGTAAAAAGTGGGTTTTGTACGACACCAAAATTTCAGGACTTGATCTGAAGTTTGAGGTGGACCGGCAGTCGGCCAAAGTGATGATTGAGCTGAACCACCGGAACGAAAGCAAACGGCTGGATGC
This sequence comes from Sunxiuqinia dokdonensis, assembly GCF_001270965.1. GTDB lineage: Bacteria > Bacteroidota > Bacteroidia > Bacteroidales > Prolixibacteraceae > Sunxiuqinia > Sunxiuqinia dokdonensis. The sequence goes on from NZ_LGIA01000176.1 coordinate 94,517, forward strand.
GTTTGAGAAGTTGCAGCGGTACAAGCCGCTTCTGGAAGCAGGCTTTGAAAATGGCTTGGTGTGGGATTTTTTGTATGTGCGCGAAAGTGGCGAAGAAGTTTGCCGCGTGTTTGTCGAGCAGCAGGGATTCGACATTCACCGGCAAAACCAATGGCCCGACATTTTTAATTTTTTGATCGACAACATGCTCAAGCTCGAATCCAATTTGATGGAGATTCGTGACGTGCTGAAGGAAGAAATTGACGGCTGATTTTTTGAAATTCGGGAAAAGTTGTTGTCCAGCCATTGAATTTATTTCCATAGCTTTGGCGAAACGACTTGTTGCCGTGGTTCATAGGAAAGCGTTTCCAGCCGGATTAAAAGATTAGAAACGAAAATCGGGATGCCACGGAAACTTTAATCAGGATGAATTCTTCAACCCACATAGATCAGCAGCTGGCCAGGCGAATCAAAAAAAGTGATGTGCAGGCGTTTGATCAGTTGTATGAACGGTATAGCCAGCGGCTGTATGGCTTTGCTTTTTCGATGCTCAAAAATAAAGAAGACGCCAAGGAGGTCGTTCAGGAAACCTTTCTGAAAATCTGGAACAAACGAACGGCCATCGACAGTTCGCGTTCGCTTCAGGCATTTTTGTTTTCTGTTTCCTATAATCTGATCATCGACCTGTTTCGGAACCGTGCAAAAGATCAGGATTTTTTGGCTCGATTGAAGGCGCATTTTAACGAAGAAAGTTTGGCTGCCGACGAGCTTGTCCAACTGAAGGAGTTGGCCGATGAAGTGCACCGACTGGTGAATGAACTGCCCCAAAAACGACGGGCCATTTATCTGATGAGCCGCGAGGAAGGCCTGAGCCATAAGGAAATTGCCCATCAACTGGGCATCACCGAAAAAACGGTTGAAAACCAAATTACCCTTTCCTTAAAACACATCCGTGCCCGATTGAATTCAGGTAGCTTGTTGAGCCTGCTGTTCCTGGCCTTGTTTGTTTGATGCCCGCTGCAGCATTTCGGTTGCTTTTTTTTGAATAGTTAAAAAACAAAACCACACCAATCAGCTGACTGGTGTGGTTTGGTAGTTTCTTGCTTGATGGATCAAGGAGCTAAACGGCAGTGGTTGGATGGTTTAAGAAACTGTTTAAATTTTTATTGAACCCACTTCGGGGTTCTCAAACATGTTTGTTTATATCCCTCCGGTTTTACCGGAGGCGATTCATATTGAAGTCCTTCGGGCTTGAGCTTACGCAAAACCCAGAATGGGTTTAATTTGATTAACCGTGGGTGTCAACCCACGGGAAATGAGAAATGCAGTATAACAACCCTGCAAGGGTTGAACAGGAATGCGTTTTGAACAAACCAAATTTAAACAGTCTCTAAATCTTTTGGTTTTTGGCTTGCGTTTGTTTTGTTTTTTTTAAGCCGAAGTACATGAGCACAACGCCAATAAGGAATAGGGTTATTTTTCCCCATAGGTACCCTTTCCCGTATTCTGACAGGATATTGTAATCAAAAATGTATTTCAACAACGACAAGAATGAGAAGAATGACAGTACGATTCCGGTTATCCGAAGAAATTTTTTCATTGAATTTACTGATTGAAGCTTGAGATAATTTCTGAATTGAAATTATCTCAAGCAAGCATTATTATTTTGTTACAATTGTTGTCGTTGGGGTGTAAATACCAAAGGTCAGGGCATTAATCAGCCCATCAACAAAAGTGTGGGTGATGGTCACATTATAGTCCTCGGCTCCACCAGCCATTTCCTTGGCATCGGAGACGCCAACAGGTGCAAGACCATAAACCACGTAGTGATTCATCTTCTTAACTTCGACACCGGTTTGCGAACCTTCACCTACGGTGGCTGTGTAAGTGTAGCACGATGTCATACAAAACGTAAGTCCAATGATCACCAACAAAGATAAAATTACTTTTTTCATACTCCTTTTATTTGAAATCTTCCTACTCGTATGGCTTTTCGGATTCGCCCCGTTTTTTCAGTGGGTTCTGGTCTCCACTTGAGTATTATTTACAGAAGGGTAAATTCAGGTTATGCTTTCACGCCCAGTTTTTCAAGCAGTTGGGGCTTGTCGGCCAGGGCAATTTTGGCAACCGTGTAGTAAAGGCTCATCCACTCGTTAATTTCGTCCATGGCGCGGTCCCGGTCGTCAGTAGCTTGCTGCGCTTCGCCGCTTTCGTTCTTTTGAGCAGCACGCAATAAATCCAGGTTGTTTAGTTGATCCAGACTGGCCTGCAAGGTTTCGGTCGTAATATTGACCATCGCGAATTTGCTCAGCACTTGCGGTGTAGACAACGCATTGTTGTAAAAGGTTCGGGCCTGACTGATATACTCTTCGTAGCGCCATCTCCGGCGGCCATTCACATCCAACATGGACAGTATTCCGTTATCGGTGGCAAATAGCTTGCGAGCCAGCCTGATGTGGGGCATGTAGGTTGAATCATTAAATTCGTCTATCGCGTTGTCCAGCACCGTCGTTGCCGAATATTGTTCTCCATATTCTTTTTCTTGCTTGATATTAAGCTGTTGGGCTTGTTGCAAGAGGACAGTGCCTTCTGCAATTCGTTCGGTGTCGTAATTGAAGTTTTGAGTGGCTTCAAGGATTTCAGGATCTGTAGCATTTGTTAAGGTTAGTTGGTAACCTCCCAGGTCTTGTGCAATTTTTTGATTTCTCATGATAGTTAATTTTTAGGTCTTATTTCAATATTTCAATTAGGTTCTTTTTTTACAAATTTTGAGTGCTACTGAAAACTTTTCGATTCTACCGTCAACTTTTTAATTCTACCGTCAATTTTTGAGTTCTACCGAAAACTTTTCGACTCAACGGTCAACTTTTGAGTCCTTTCAGGATTTTTTTCGATTCTACCATCAATTTTTAAATTCTACCGATAATTTTTCAATTTCTACCGAAAACTTTTCAATCCTACGGTGAATTTTTGTGTTCTGCCAACAACTTTTCATTTCAACCCCGATTTGATCAGAATTCTCCTGTTTTTCATTTCCGCTCATACCAAATTGGAGATTTGCTGGCCGGTTTCGTCGATCAAAATCACACAAATGCATTTGTTCGCAAAATGTGTTCTTCAGTTGACGATAAGAATGAGTCTTGACCAGGATGCAACGGTCTTTGAAAGGCGCTTTTTTCATACAGGTTTTAAAGGGTTGATTTTCCTTGATTAAATTAAATGATCGGATGCTGACAAAAAAGAAAAATGTGAAAAAAGATATGAACTGATCATTTTGGGGGCAAAAACATGCTGAAACTCCGACGAACGAACTTTTTGCCCCCAAATTAGCGACCAAAAACAAGCCGTTTTCGAGCCAAATCCTAACGATTATCAGCATTGAAACGTCATTTTTTTTCTATTTTTCGGGCAAAATTTTTCAAAATTAACCCGGAAGAACATGAAGAAAATTAATCCTGTTTTATTGCTTATTCTGGCTATTTTTGTTTCCTGTAATTCATCCACCGAAACGAAAACTGCCATGGACAATCCATTTCTGAAACCATACGACACGCCTTTCGAGGTACCTCCTTTTGAGCAGATCGAAATAGCACACTATTTGCCTGCTGTCGAAGAAGGAATTAAACAACATCAACAAGAAATTGAGGCGATTACAAGTAATTCGGAAGCGCCAACTTTCGAGAACACCATCCTCGCTTTTGATGAAGCGGGCGACTTGCTGGAGCGGGTAACCACCGTTTTCTTTAACCTGAACTCGGCCAACACCAACGAAGACATGCAGGCTTTGGCCCGCGAGATTTCACCCAAAGTAACCGAGCATAGCGACAACATCATGCTGAACAAAGCTTTGTTTCAGCGGGTGAAAGCAGTGTACGACCAGCGCGAAAACCTGGACCTCGATGCCGAGCAGATGCGGGTGCTGGAGAAATACTACAAAGATTTTGAACGCAGTGGTGCAAATTTGTCAGACGAAGACCAGGCGAAATTGCGTGCGCTGAACCAGGAATTGTCGAACCTGCGTTTGCAATTTGGCGAAAACCTGTTGGCCGAAACCAACAAGAACTTTCAGTTGGTGGTTGACAACGAGGCCGATTTGAGTGGCTTGCCTGAGGGTGTAATTTCTGCTGCCGCCGAAGAAGCCGACAAAGCCGGAATGGCTGGCCAATGGGTTTTTACCCTGCAAAAGCCCAGCTTGATTCCATTTCTGCAATACGCCGACAACCGCGACCTGCGCGAGAAAATTTACCGCGGCTACTTTATGCGCGGCGACAATGACAACGAGTTTGACAACAAAGAGGTGTTGGCCCAATTGGTGGAGCTGCGGCAGGAGAAAGCCGAATTGCTGGGTTTTGATAACCATGCCGTTTACATTACCGATAACAACATGGCCAAAACACCGGAAAATGTGTACGATTTTCTGTATAAACTTTGGAAACCTGCATTGGAAGTCGCCAAAGAGGAACGTGCCGAAATGCAGGCCATCGTTGATCGCGAGGGTGGCAATTTTCAGCTGGCCTCATGGGATTGGTGGTACTATGCCGAAAAACTTCGCAAAGAGAAATATGATTTGGATGAAGAGGAACTGAAACCTTACTTCAGCCTGGAAAATGTGCGCGACGGTATTTTTTATGTGTCCAACCAGTTGTATGGCATCCAGTTTGAGCGCCGCGAAGACATTCCGGTGTATCATCCCGAAGCGGAAGCCTGGGAAGTGAAGGAAGCCGATGGAACGCACGTGGGTGTTTTATACATGGATTTTCACCCGAGAGACGGGAAAAGGGTAGGGGCATGGAATACCGGCTACCGCGACCAGGCCTACAAAGACGGAGAGAAAGTTCAGTACCCGATCACTTCGATTGTGTGTAACTTTACCCGCCCAACCGGCGACACGCCCGCGCTGCTCAACTTTGATGAGGTGACCACCTTCTTCCACGAGTTCGGCCACGCCCTGCACGGATTGTTTACCGACGGGCCCTACCAGCGCACGGCAGGCAATGTGCCTCGCGACTTTGTGGAGCTGCCTTCACAAATCATGGAAAACTGGGCTGCCGAACCCGAAGTGTTAAAAGTATATGCCAAGCATTACGAAACCGGCGAGGTCATTCCGGATGAGCTGGTTCAGAAAATTGTGAACAGCGGTCATTTCAATCAGGGCTTTGCGACGGTTGAATACCTGGCGGCCGCGCTGCTCGACATGGATTGGCACACGCAGGAGTTTGCCGGCGATGTTCGCGCATTTGAAAAAACGGCGCTCGACCGCATTGGCTTGATCGAAGAGATTATTCCGCGCTACCGCAGCACCTATTTCTCGCACATTTTTGCTGGTGGTTATTCGGCTGGCTACTATGTGTACATTTGGGCCGGCGTGCTGGACACCGATGCGTTTGCAGCGTTTAAAGAGTCAGGCGATTTGTTCAATCCTGAATTGGCAGCCAAATTCCGCACTTTGTTGGCCAAATCGGGCTCCGACGAAGGCATGGTGATTTACCGCGCCTTCAGGGGACAAGATCCTTCGCCCGAATATTTGTTGCAGAAAAGGGGACTGAAATAGCCAGTAGTTGAATAATTTCAGATGAAAGAGCCTTGTGGATTGCATTCCGCAAGGCTCTTTCAATTATGATTTTATTGACGGAATACAAGCTTTAATTTCAATGGCTTTTGTAAATTGCACGCCTCAACTAATACTGACTTTGACCTGTATGAGCGAACTGCTTAAAAATCACATCAAGCTACATTTCGTTGTTTTTATTTATGGTTTCACGGCCATTCTGGGGAAACTGATTACCTTGCCAGCTGCCGAAATGGTTTGGTACCGCATGCTCATTGCTTTTGGGGCTTTGGGCTTGTTTCTCAAGTACCGCAAACGATCCATTGCCTATCCGCCGCGTGCCATTTGGCAAATGCTGGGCGTCGGCCTGGTGGTGGCTTTCCACTGGATCACCTTCTTTCATGCCGTCAAAATCTCCAATGTGTCGGTCACTTTGGGCTGCCTGGCATCCACAACCTTATTCACCAGCATCCTCGAACCCATCATTGTGAAACGACGAATTATTTGGGTTGAAGTGGTGATTGGGCTGATTATTATTTTGGGCCTTTACCTCATTTTTCAATTTGAATTTCGCTACAAATGGGGCATTATTACGGCGCTGACTTCGGCTTTTCTGGCGGGTTTATTTACCGTGCTCAATAAAACGTTCATCACCAAGTTCAACCCGGTGGCCATCAGTTTTTACGAGATGGGTGCCGGCTTTGCTGGCATTACACTCTTTTTGTTGCTGAGTGGGCGGTTTTCGTCAGGCTTTGTGGCTCCGGTCCCCATGGACTGGTTATGGCTGCTTATTCTGGGCATCGTTTGTACCGCCTACGCTTATATGGTTTCCATTGATGTGATGAAAGTGCTATCGGCCTATTCGGTGGTGCTCACCATCAACATGGAACCGGTTTATGGCATTGTGATGGCCTACTTTATTTTCAAGGATTCGGAATATATGTCTGCCGGATTTTATATCGGTACGGCGGTCATTTTGTCTGCCGTTATTCTGTACCCATTTATTCTTCGGAAACTGAACAGGCGGGTGCAGGTGGTGTAAAATAAGCGTTTGGTTTTTTCCTGATTTGAATGATATTCTGCCTGAGGATACTATCTTTACTTCCAAAATGCCATATGGAGCTCCGTTGATGTTTCGATTGGCATAACCTAAAGCTAAACTGATTTCCATGAGGAACTATTTACCTATTCTGCTGCTCTTTTTTATTTCGTGTTTTGCTGCTTATGGCCAAACTGTAAGTTCGTTTGGGTCTTCAAACCTGCCACTTATTTTGATTGATACCGATGGATATCAAATCAAGGATGACCCCAAGATTGCTGCAGAGATGGGCATCATCTGGAATGGAGCCGGGAAAACCAATGCGTCAACCGATGCCTTTAATGATTACAATGGAAAAATTGGCATTGAACTTCGCGGATCTTCCTCTCAAGGTTTTCCAAAAAAATCATACGGCTTGGAATTGAAAAATGAGCTCGGCGAGGATATTGACGCCTCCTTGCTGGGTATGCCGGAGGAAGAAGACTGGATTCTGTATGGTCCGTACTCTGATAAAACGCTCATTCGCAACGTACTTATTTTTACGCTCGATGCCGCGCTTGGGCATTATTCGCCCCGGTGTCGTTTTGTCGAGTTGTTTTTGAATGACCAATACCAAGGCGTGTACGTGCTGATGGAAAAAATTAAGCGCGATGACTTTCGGCTGGATTTGGCCAAGTTAAATCCCGATGAGTTGTCGGGCGAAGATCTGACGGGTGGCTACATCATTAAAATAGACAAAACCACCGGAAGCGGTGGCAGCGGTTGGTATTCCGACTACCTGAGCAAGGCCAACAGGCGCACTTTTTTTCAATACGAAGTGCCGAAGTTTGATGAGATTCAGCCCGCGCAAAAGAACTACATTCAAGATTACGTCGATATGGTTGAAAAGGCCTTGAACGACAATAACTTTGACGGAACGAACGGCTTTCGGCAATTGGCCGATGAGGATAGTTTTATCGATTACATGATCATGAATGAGCTGTCGAAAAATATTGACGGCTATCGGTTAAGCACTTTTTTGCACAAAGACAAAAATGGCAAGCTGAAGTTAGGCCCAATCTGGGATTTTAACCTGGCTTTTGGCAATGCCAATTATTATAACGGCGAATCGACTTCGGGTTTTCAGTTTGAAGCCAATTTGGGAAACGACGACTGGCAGAATCCGTTTTGGTGGCCGATTTTGTTCGAAGACAATACTTTTCGGAGAAAGCTGAAAGACCGCTGGAGCAGTTTGCGCGAAAACCAGTTATCTGACCAGCGAATCACCACCGTGGTCGATAGTCTGACCAATTTGCTGGCCGATGCTCAAGGGCGCAATTTTCAGAAATGGCCGGTACTTAGCACCTGGGTTTGGCCCAACGCCTACGTCGGCAATAGCTATTCGGCAGAAGTGAGCTGGCTGAAAAGCTGGATTAACAATCGTCTCAACTGGCTCGACACAAACATTGAAGGTTTGTACGTTGGCTCCCCCGAACTGGCGCAAAACCAGGATGTTCAAGTTTTCCCCAATCCCTTTCGGAATGAACTGCATTTGGAGTTGAGTGCGAATCTGCGGGGGAATCTCAGTTGGATGATCTACACCATGCAAGGCGCAAAAGTGGCTGAAAATACCTTGGAGCCTGAAAGTGGACAGGTGATCATTTCCGATGCCAAAATTAGAATACTTCCGGCTGGCGTTTATTTTCTCCGGATCATGCAGGATGGTGAGGTGGTGCTGAATCAAAAATTGGTGAAACAATAAAAGAGTGCAGCGATGGTGCGCATAGTCTATTCGTTTTACACCGATATTTGTTAAATGACTGTTCCTGTTGAATAACTTTTTAAGCCTCTTTGCAGGATTTGTTTATCTTTGCCCCATCCTAAAAACAGATTCATGCAAGAGAAAATTTTGATCCTCGACTTTGGTTCGCAGTACACCCAGTTGATTGGCCGCCGCGTACGTGAATTGAATATCTACTGTGAGATTTATCCTTACAATCATTATCCTGAAATTGATGAAAGCGTGAAGGGCGTGATCCTAAGCGGAAGTCCGTTCTCGGTGCGCGATGAAAATGCGCCCAAGCCTGATCTTTCAAAAATAAAAGGAAAACTGCCATTGCTGGGCGTGTGCTACGGTGCGCAATACATGGCGCACTATTTTGGAGGCGAAGTGCTGCCATCCGACTCGCGCGAATATGGCCGGGCCAACCTGGGATTTATCGATCAGGAATGTGAACTGTTTCAAAAAATGACTTTGGGCACGCAGGTGTGGATGTCGCATGGCGACACGATTGAGCGCCTGCCCGAAAACTATAAAATTATCGCGTCAACCGCTGACGTGAAGAACGCCGCCTATAAGATTGAAGGCGAAACCACCTACGCCATCCAGTTTCACCCCGAGGTTTACCATACCACCGAAGGCAAGCAACTGTTGCAAAACTTTGCGGTCGACATTTGTGGTTGCAAACAAGACTGGACGCCTACTTCGTTTATCGAAACCACGGTGGCCGAGCTGAAGGAAAAGTTGGGGAACGACAAGGTGGTGCTCGGGCTATCGGGCGGTGTGGATTCGTCGGTTGCCGGCGTGTTGCTGTACCAGGCCATTGGTAAAAACCTGACCTGTATTTTTGTTGATAATGGCTTGCTTCGCAAAAATGAGTTCGAATCGGTGCTTGATTCTTATAAAGACATGGGGCTGAATGTGATTGGCGTAGATGCCAAACAAAAGTTTTGGGACGATCTGAAAGGGGTGACTGACCCGGAAGGCAAGCGCAAGATTATTGGCCGTGACTTCATTGAAGTATTCGATGCCGAAGCACACAAGATAAAAGATGTGAAATGGCTGGCGCAGGGAACAATTTATCCTGATGTGATTGAATCGGTTTCGGTGAATGGCCCGTCGGCTACCATCAAGTCGCACCACAATGTGGGTGGCTTGCCCGAGAAAATGAACCTGAAAGTGGTAGAGCCGCTCAACCTGCTTTTCAAAGACGAAGTTCGGAGGGTTGGAAAAGCCTTGAACATCAAAAAAGAATTGCTAGGCCGTCATCCTTTCCCGGGACCGGGATTGGGCATTCGTATTTTGAGCGATGTGACGCCGGAAAAAGTCCGCATTTTGCAGGAGGCCGATGCTATCTTTATTAATGGCCTGCGCGAGTGGAACTTGTATGACGATGTTTGGCAGGCTGGCGTGATGCTGCTGCCCGTTCAGTCGGTTGGCGTGATGGGCGATGAGCGGACCTACGAGAATGTGGTGGCCTTGCGTGCGGTCATGTCAACTGATGGAATGACCGCCGACTGGGTACATTTGCCTTACGAGTTTTTGGCTAAAATATCGAACGAAATTATCAACAAAGTGCGTGGAATCAACCGCGTAGTGTATGACATTAGCTCTAAACCGCCCGCAACCATTGAGTGGGAATAATCGCCAGGCTTCCCCGGTTTTGAGGCAAACAACCAATTGACATAGCGCAAAGCCTTATCCGAATGGAACATGAACGGATTCGGCTCATTGCTGTATTTTCTTCGATGAGCAATTCATTTTCAATGATTTCGTCTTCCTCGGAGGCTGGCCTTTTTATGCATGCGAGAGAAACAATTCTGACGAGACACACTGGAAATTTCGCTTTAAATGACGACCTCAATCCGATGCTGGGTGCAGATTCCCGGTTGTTATCTGCCGTACGAAGACCATTCAGCAAGTTGGGGTTTCAAGCGGCATTTTTGTTTATCAGGAATACAGGATAAAAAAGCAAGCGGTTAATGGAAAAATCAGCAGAAGTCAGAATCTTGCATTTGCGATTGCATAAAATGTAGGGAATTTTCAGGAATAAGTCAATGGGTAGATTTCCTACCGTGTCCGCGATTAAACTTGCGCGTTTTACTCATTGATTTGTATCGGTTCGTTGCCGAAATTTATCCGTGTTTTGTCCATGTGCTAAATGAAAATTGAAACGGGCTGAAATTGCTTTTTGATTTTACGCGAACAAACCAGACGGGGCGTGTCCTGCTGTTTTCGTGAGGTCATCAAGACGATGATTCGAGGATCTGGTGTTTCGGCTCACACAATTTTTGATGATGAAACTGATGACGTGCTCTCAACGAATGGTTTTAATTGTGTGAAAAATCAAAACAAACCATAGTGCTTATACGGCATGTGGCGTAGCCATACCGACTCCGTAATCGAACGAACTTTTCTGTTAAAAAATTATTCCAGATTAAGATTGGAAGACCCGATTGAAATGCTCACTTTTTTTGGAATGACTTCAGCGTAAATAGCCTTTGTCTTTTTTCAGAAGTCGAAAAGATCATGGGACGACAACCTGCAGTTGCTGATTTCTCTGTTGACAATCCATTTTTATTATTCCCGGAAAAGCGGTTTTCTACTTTCCAACAGCATTGTAATATCCAGAAATTATGGCCAATGGGGTAATGATATCGTCAACTAATTATCACTGGCACGCAGTTTACACACGCGCGAAGATGGAAAAAAAGGCATACCGCGAACTTAAAGAAAAAGGCATTGCGTGTTATTTGCCGTTGATCTCGGTTCGAAAACACTGGGGAAAGCAATCGCGGCTCGTCGAGGAATTGTTGATTTCAGGCTACGTTTTCGTCAGGGTGAGCCACCGGGAGTTTTATGAGGTCTTATTTGTGCCTGGAATTTTGGGCTACATCTGCTTTGACGGAAAACCGGCTATTATTACCGACAGGCAAATGGATTGTCTGCGACTGCTCACCCAAAGTTATCAGGATAACATATTGGTAACGTCAGAAAGGATTGACAAAGGCAGTCTCGTCCGAATCATTGATGGTCCGTTAAAGAATTTATGTGCAGAGGTGGTCGACATTCGCGGAAAAACCCGAATTCTTTTGCGACTTGCCAAGCTTGGCTGTTGTGTACACGTTGAATTGGGTACCACCAGGGTGATGATGATTGAACACGACAAAAGCTCAAAAGCGACCAATCAATCCGGCTTGGTTTCCTATCCCTGATTCTATGGGATAATTCTGGTTTCGAATGAAAAAATCGGACAACTTTTAGAGACAGACGAAAGAAGAGAATTCAAAATAACAGTCGAATAAATGCAAAACCTATGAAAAGATTTTTGTTCGGATTAGCCCTTTTCTCCTTGTGTGCGTCGTCGTGCTTAACGCAGCGAAATGTTGAGTATTTGCAGAATGACAGTAATTCTGTGCGATCATTTAAAGATGCAAGTAGCGATGATTATACGTTGAGGCCCAAGGATGAACTTTATATTCAAATCAGCAGCCTCGACGACCCTTCAGTAAGTGTTTTTACGACTCCCGCCATTCAGCAATCGATGAGTGCCTCCACAATTCAACCCTATGGTGCGGCCATGAATTCCTACCGCATTGATATTGCTGGAAATCTTTCGATTCCGGTGGTCGGAGTTATTCCGGCAGCTGGAAAAACCATTTCAGAAGTGAGCGCAATGATCACGGAATCTTTGACGCAAATGTTGAACAGGCCAACGGTGTCCGTGAAATTGGTGAACCGCTATGTGTCTGTGCTTGGTGAAGTGAAGAATCCCGGATGTTACGCCTATTCGCAGGAGCGACTGACGATTTTTGATGCTCTGGGTCTGGCCGGCGATATGACCGACTTTGGCAATCGATGCGAAGTCCTGTTGACCAGAAATCAGGATGGTGTCAATCGTTTGGTTCCGCTCGATTTGACGGCTACCGATATCCTGGAGTCAGAATATTACTACATCTGCCCAAACGATATTTTGTATGTAAAGCCATTGACCAAAAAGTTGTGGCTAATCGGTCAAATAAATTACACCGTGATTCTTTCGACAATTACGACCGGGCTTTTTTTCTACTCGGTATTGAAGTAAAAACGAGTGTCAATTCAAAATACATTTAAAAATGATACCCAATCAAAGCACTTCGGAAGAGGTTGACAGTGACTTCAAACGTTTCATCGGCCATTTTTTGATGAACTATCGGCTCTATACACTTTGTATTGCGCTGGCCTTGGCCATAGCGGTCGCTGCTAATTTTTTGATGATCCCCCAGTACAAAGTTACCTCCTCGCTGCTCCTGAAAGACGGTGCAAAAAAGCAGAGCGCCGCCGGCAATGGCACGGAGTATTTAGACAGTCGCCTGTTCGGACTCGACCAAAATTTCCAGAACGAGCTGTGGGTGTTGAAATCGAATTCTGTGATTGAGCAGTGTGTCAAAAATCTGTCGCTGACCATCGGGTATTTTCAGAAAACCGGGTTTGGATACCGCGATGTGTACGGCCAAGCACCATTTCAGGTTTTTTTGACATCGAATCATGTGCAGCCGCTGCATGTCCGCTTTCAGTTGAAACAGGATGGTCCGGCACAATTTCACCTAAAGGTGGAAGGGAAGAAAGTTCAATTTGCAGCTGTTGAAACCGGCGAGGTGGTCGTTGAAAAGAGAAACTGGGAATTCGAAACGGATGCAAATTTTGGCGAGTTGATTGAAACGGAGTTCCTAAGTTTTACGATTTATCCTGATTTTAATCAACAGCTGAACGGGCAGGGCGAAGCCAGCTTTTATTTTGAGTTCAAGGATGTGATGGCTGCAACGGAGGAAATAAAAGAGCAGGTTGAATATAAGGCTATTGATAAAATGGCAACGGTTGTTGAGTTGATTTACAAAGGCCCTTCAGTAAAAAAAGGAGTGGCTGTTTTGAACGAGATTATGGATGTTTACTCCATTCAGAACCTCGAACGTAAAAACTACCACGCCGATATTACCATCAATTATATCGAGCAGCAATTGGATCAAATAGCAGATTCGTTGAAATATACTGAAGACAAACTGCAGCAATTCCGGTCATCCAAAAATGTGCTCAATTTCAACGACCAGGCGAATAGTATCATGGGGCAGTATATGGATCTGGAAAATAAAATGGCAGAATTGGAAACCCGGAAGCGCTACTGTGCCTACATGACAGAACATCTTTCGGCTGACGAGGATCTGGCGAATATTGTGATCCCATCGTCAATGGGCATCCCTGACGACATGCTCGATAACCAACTGTCGGAATTAATGGCGGTCCAATCGCAGCGGGCAGCACTTGTTCGAAACAATCAGGATATGAACCCGGCGGTACCGAAGTTAAACCTCCAGATTAGCAGTATCAAGCAAACCATTCTGGACAATGTCAGGGCCATTGAAACCGCAACGGATATTGCGATTGACGAGTTGAATAAACGAATGAGCCGGGTAAGTGCTGAAATCAGGTATTTGCCGGTTACGCAGCGGCAGCTTGGCGGGATTGAACGAAAGTATAAGTTAAACGATGCCATTTACAATTACCTGCTTGAAAAGCGGGCCGAAGCAAAAATTACGCTGGCTTCCAACATTCCTGATAACATGATCGTTGAGTCGGCCAGATCGGCGGGACCAAACCCGGTTTCGCCCAATAAGCAATTGAATTACTTGATCGCCATGGTATTGGGAATTTCCCTTCCGTTTAGTTTCCTGTCGCTGAAAAGCATGTTTAACGATGAAATCGACTCGCCGGAATTCATTGCGCAAGTGACAGATAGGCCAATATTGGGCACAATTGCACACAAGCCGCGCCGCATCAAAAAAACGACATTCAGTCAGTATCCGCCTGTTCTAAAAGAATCTTTTCGTACCCTTCGGATGAATGTGGAGTTTGCGTGCAAAGGGGTGCCGAACAAAGTCATTTTGGTAACTTCCTGCGTCGAAGGCGAAGGAAAATCATTTAACGCATTGAACCTTGCGTTGAGCTTTGCCGAGCTGGGGCGACGCACCCTGTTGGTAAATTTCGATCTGAGGAAACCCACTTACTATTTTAATTCACCCGAAACGGAGTCGCTTGGATTAACCGCTTGGTATCGCGAAAACATCCCGTTGGAACAAATCATCAGAAAGTCTCCGGAAAGAAATCTGGACTTGATTCAGTCGGGAGCGCCTGTTGACGATCCCGTTGATTTTCAGGAAATCAGTCGCACAAAAAAACTTTTTGAAAATCTTCGGATGATGTACAATTGTATTGTTCTCGACAGTTCGCCGCTGGCGTTTGTTAGCGACACCTACTTGCTCATGGATTATGCCGATGTGAAACTGATTGTGGCCCGCATGGATTATGGCAGTAAAAAAGTATTTCGGTTTATTATGAATGACTTGCGGCGAAAGAAAATTGAAGGTGTTGGCATCGTTCTAAATGACAACAAGGCCTACAATGACCAGCTTGGATACGGTTACGTGAAGAAGAGCAAGCAGTCATGGTTCCGGATGCAGCGATCAAAAACATCGCCTTCTCATCAGCCATCGTTGATTGGTAAGCTAAAACTGGCCATGTCAAAAGCCAATTCCATTCATGAATGTCCGTCAGAAAATACTGGATTTTCTGGTGCAAAAGCAAAAACCTAAAATGGAAGTTGTTTTTAAAAAAGGGGAGCAAGATGAGCTTTTGTGGTTTGGCAATTTATGTTGGACGGCCCGGCTGTTCCTGATTTTTGTTGTTTGTTGCCTGTTGGTCAAGGTCGGTCTGGCCACTGACTACTATGTATCAATAAGCGGTAGTAATTCGAACTCAGGTAGCCTGGAGGCACCGTTCAGAACCATTCAATACGGAGTGACGAAACTACAGCCTGGCGATATGCTCTATGTTCGTACCGGTGTTTATGTTGAAACAATTTATGTGGGGACTTCGGGTACGAAGGAAAAGCCCATAAAAATTATGGCTTACCCGGGCGATTCTCCGATCATTGACGGGATGGATCAACTTCCGCAAGAAGACTATGGGAACATGGTTTTATTAGATGGCAATTATTTGTACTTCTCCGGTTTCGAGGTGCGCAACAGTAACGTGAATGGCACCCATTTGGGTGGAACAGGTGTTGTTCTGGCTGGTCAGCATAATGAAGCGCACGAGTTGAATGTACATCATGCTTGGGAAAATGGGATTCTTGCCATGGGCGATTTTTCGGTTGTCGAAAGCTGCGAGGTTTGGCAGTGTGCGTATTCTAACTCGGCCAATCCCGGTTCACCGGCTTTAGGCTATTGGTCCACTGGGCTTAGTGCGGCCAGGAGCCGAACAGATGGAATTACAACCAATGCCATTTTGCGGGGGAATCTGGTGTACAACAATTGGGGCGAAGGTTTGTCCTCCTTTGAGGCAGAAGGTACGCTCATCGAAGACAATATTGTGTTTGATAATTGGTCTGTCAATCTTTACGTGTCCGATACGCGCGATGCCGTCGTGCAGCGTAACATTGTTTATAACACGCCAAACAATCTTGTGGGTCAACGTCGACCGTTCACTTTAGGCGATGAGTTGGCCAATAAACCCCGATCGGCAAACACCATTGTTATTAATAACCTGATTTACAATGCCGATTTGTGGGCCTTTTGGTCAACCGCGGTACCGGGATCTGGATTGGATCATGTGCTGATTGCGAACAATACGCTGGTAAACGGACAGCTGGAAATTGGGGCGAGTGTTGGTGATCTGGCGCATAACACGAGCGGCGCAATTCTCAATAATATTTTTTTCCATGAAACGGAAGATCCCTGGGAAATTAAGGGTTCGCTGGAGAATTTGACTTTCTCGAATAACCTTTGGTCGAAAACTCCTCCCGAAGGTCTTCGGGGGCAGGGTGATGTGACCGGCGATCCGAAGTTGGCCCGAACCGGAGCAACGGGTGCCGGCGAACTGGCAGCCGACTATTTCAAATTGACAGAAAATTCACCTGCAATCGACCACGGACTGCCTTTGGCGCTGGTTCCGACAGATTTTTTTCAGCATAGCAAGGGCAGCCAGCCCGATATTGGCGGGCACGAATACAATCCGCCGACCGGGCTTTTTGAGTATTCGGACAGCATGACAACGCCTGATGTTTATGTTATAATTAGCCATTCACGCCTCACGATTTTTCAGAATGAACAGCATGCTTACGAAAAAATGGCCCTTTTTAACATGCTGGGCGTTGAGGTGTTGGTTGAAAATGTAGCGAACCGGATTTTTTCGGTTGATGTGTCTGCATTGCCAGCAGGAACTTACATCGTTTTGTTGTCGGGCAAGCGTGGAAAAAAGGAAATAAAGGTGACAATTCCCACGGCTGGTTTGGGACTTTGACACGGAACATCAATCCGAATTCAAATTCAAAATATCATGATGGGATGGTTTAAAAAGTGTATATGGACTGTTTTGGATGCCATCAAGGCAAATGACGTCAGAAAAAAAATAAGTTTGAACGGAAGCCACCACCGGTTTTGTTGGTTTAGCGCGGTTACGCTATCCGATAATTCCGGCAGGCAGGATGTTATTTTGGGCGATCATGTTTGGATGTTTGGTCATTTGGCTTCGCAGAACCACGGGAAAATTGTGTTTGGTGATTATTCGAAAATCGGAGGGGAGAGCACAATTCACGCGGTGAGATCCGTCACCATTGGCGACTACACGGCTATTGGCGATCACGTGTTTATTACCGACAACAACGAACATTCCATTAATCCGGAAGATCGGTTCATCATGCGGCAAAAGGACGAGGATCATCCGTATCGATTGTGGCGTTATTCCGATTCAAAACCGGTTTCGATCGGACGAAATGTATGGATCGGTTCTCATTCACGCATCAACAAAGGCGTTACTATTGGCGATAATTCCATTGTTGCAGCTGGTGCTATCGTGACCAAGGATGTTCCGTCCAACGCCATCGCAGCCGGCAATCCCGCCCGAATTGTCAAAACATTCATTGACCAATCGCCCCGGTTAATCCCGGATTAATTTGCCAAACAAAACGGCATGGAAAGCACGGAATCAGACCAGATCTTTCGGGGGAAATTTCAGTCCGTATTTATGGTTGCCGGTAAGCTCGCAGCCTTGGTGGCGAGCTTTGGCATTCCGCTGATTCTGACCAGGCTTTTAAGTCAAAGTGACTATGGAATTTTCGCCCAGTTTTACGTTGTTGTATTTTTCTGTACCGGTATTTTCAATGTCAGTATGCAGTCGAACCTGTATTATTTTTATCCGACTGCAAGCGGGCACAGCCGGAGGACTTTAATCTTTCAGACACTGCTTTTCCTACTTGTTGTTTCAGCCATCGCCGGAGCTTTGGTGGCG
Source organism: Sunxiuqinia dokdonensis (assembly GCF_001270965.1). GTDB lineage: Bacteria > Bacteroidota > Bacteroidia > Bacteroidales > Prolixibacteraceae > Sunxiuqinia > Sunxiuqinia dokdonensis. Next base: position 112,163 of record NZ_LGIA01000176.1, read on the forward strand.
ATTCCGGGAATCAGCCGGTATTTGATTGGCGACGGTGAATTGGTGCAGTATCGGAAGTACATTCTGGCAGCTATTGTGCTGCTCATGCCGGTTTATATGGTTGAGCCGCTCTACGTGGTTAAAAAAGATGTGCTGACAAGTTTAATTTATCCGCCTTCGGAAGTCCTGCTTCGCTTTTTGCTGATCACTGCCTTGGTGTTGATTAAACCTGGCGTGCAATCAGCATTCAATGGCATTTTGATCGCGGCTGGTATTTGCCTGGTTTTCACCTTCGCTTACACCTTGAAGGAAATTGGTTTGAGAAATTTGGTCGGTGGCTTATTGAACCGTGGGCTTGCCCGCGACCAACTCAGGTACAGTATTCCGTTTGGTACCGCGACAAGTTTAAATATTCTGTTTCAACGCTTTGATAAAATTATTTGTATTTCGTTTTTGTCGCCAGGAGAGTTTGCCGTTTACGCGATTGCTTTTTATGGAATTCCAGGCGTTTTGCAGGTTTTCGATTCGCTGGCTCAGATTTATCTGGTCCGGATGACGGTAAAACATCAGCAGAACAAAACCAGCGAGCTGGCCTCTATTTACCGGTCACTGGTCACCAAAACCTGCGCGTTCTCACTGCCGGTCATGTTGGTGGTGGCGCTTTATGCGCGAAAGATTATTGCCTTGCTTTTTACCGATAAGTACCAGGATGCCGTTCCCTTATTCCGGGTGTATTTGTTGTCGATTTTTATTTTTATGCTCTGCTCGGGGCTTATTCTGCGCGCAACAGGAAACACCAACTATACCTTGAAATCGTATCTGTACAGCGGAGTCATTATTTTACCGGCAACCTATTTTCTGATCCGTTTTTTTGGTGTTTGGGGAGCGATGACCGGGGCGCTGATTAGTTTGAGTTTGCCCAAACTGTTGAATCTGAGGTGGGAGATGCAGGTCTTGAAAAAGCAGATTAGTGAATTTTTCCCATGGAAACAATTCGGACAGATCAGTCTCATCGCTGTGGTTTCAATTTTGCCGTTTGCTGCTGCTGAGATGTTTTTCAACTATGGTTTGTTCTTTACCATGCTGCTTGGCACTGTGTATCTGGTACTTGTTTCGATGCTTGAAATAAAATACAAACTTTTTCCTGCTGATCTTGGGCCGATAAAAGCAAGCGTTTTGTCTTACTTTCGGTTTCTGAATCCGGTTTGGAAAAGGGTAGGGTACTAACCATCAACGAGTTGATTTCGGATAAATATTCTGAAGATGAAAGCCATTCAACGTATTGCCGTTCTTCTGTTTTTTTTCACCATCAATTTTGAAATGTGGGACCCGCTGTACACTGGAGGGTATTTCTCTTTGTCGCGGCTTACCGGCTTAATTTACCTGGGCTTGATGTTGCCCGCGATCATCCGGTTTCGAACGCCTGGAGAAGCTAAACCAGCGCTTCGTCCCTTGTGGTATTTCTTTCTCGTGCTCACGGTGGTTAGCTACTTCAATATGAAAGCCGAACTTGTTGACTTTTTTAATATGACTATTTTCCAAAATATTGTGCTTTTGTGGATTTTGGTGAATCACGAAACCATCGATCACCTCATTTTGGAGAAAGCCTTGTTGAGTTTTGCGGCAGGGGCGGTTGTGCTGGCTGTTCTGTTCAAGTTAGGGATTGGCATCAACTACGACCCCGTGAGTTACCGGACGACAATTTTTGAGGACAATGCCAACAATGTGGGCATAAGGATGAGTATTTCGTTAATTATCATTGCTTTGGCGATTATTCAAAACCGGTTGCAGTTGGGGCGTATTCGTTACCTGGCGCTTGCCGGTGTGCCTTTCATTTTCGAAACAATGATCGCTACTGGCTCCCGCGTGTCGTTCATCGCTTTTGTGTCGGCCTATTTCGTGTTCCTGCTTTTGTACCAGTCAAAAAGT
>NZ_LGIA01000177.1 GCF_001270965.1 Sunxiuqinia dokdonensis
GGAACAACAACCGGAACGATCAGTAACTTTGAAGGCAACTATAATTTGACTGTTGAACAAGGGGCAACCCTCCAGTTTTCGTACATTGGCTACGCAACTGCCGAGCATGTTGTTGGTGAGACCTCAACCCTGAATGTTGCCTTGCGCCTTGATACGGAGCAACTTGATGAGGTGGTGGTGATTGGTTATGGACAGGTCAGGAAGAGTGATGCCACCGGTGCCGTTTCTTCCGTTTCATCATCCGATTTTAACCAGGGATCGACCAGTTCACCGCAAGATTTGATCATGGGAAAAGTATCAGGTGTACGAATTCAAACCGAAGGCGGAGCTCCCGGCTCGGCAACCAAAATCCGTATTCGCGGCGGTTCGTCCATGTCGGCAAGCAATGATCCGCTGATTGTGGTGGATGGCATGCCCATTGACAACCGGACCATTAACGGGATGAGCAACGTACTGACCTCCATCAACCCCGCCGACATCGAATCCTTTACTGTTTTAAAAGATGCTTCTTCAACTGCTATTTACGGATCGAGAGCATCAAACGGAGTGATTCTGATTACCACAAAAGAGGGAAAAGCCAACCAGGACATCCGGGTCCAGCTCGACTCCAAAGTCATGGTCAACGAAGTGGTCGATTATATCGATGTGCTGTCGGCTGATGAGTTCCGCACCCTGGTCAACAACAGGGCCGAGACCCATTCTTCTGTCAACCCCGCTTTAATGGGAAATGCCAGTACCAACTGGCAGGATGAAATCTTTCAGAATACCGTTAGCCAAGACCACAACCTGAGTGTTTCGGGCGCACTGGGCTCCATTCCAATTCGTGCCTCTGTTGGTTTCACCGATCAATACGGTATTTTAAGAACTTCTTCCATGGACAGAAAAAGCGGAACATTTAAAGTGACTCCCAGCTTTTTTGACAATCACCTGAAGCTGAATGCCGGAATCAAATATACCATCGTGGGCAACCGCTTCGCCGAAAGAGGCGCTATTGGAAGTGCCCTCCGATTTGACCCGACCAAACCGGTGTTCAACAACACGGGAATCTATGGCGGGTACACCACCTGGCTCACCAGCGACGGTTCGCGCAACGTGAACGGCACACGCAACCCCGTGGCGCAACTGCAACAGCGAAGAGACGAATCGGAAGTGGACCGGTACATCGCCGATGCTCAAGTAAGCTATAAACTGCACTTTTTCCCTGACATTACCGCTACGGTAAAAGTGGGGATGGACAAGTCAGAAAGTGAAGGCACCGTGATGACCGACCCGGAAGCCGCCTGGGTAAGAACAGCATCGTCGGGAGTGGCCCGCGATTATACGCAGGAACGCGAAAACAAACTGTTTGATTTCTACCTGAATTATGAGAAGGTATTACCCGAAATCGACAGCCGCATTGATGCGATGGCCGGCTACGAATGGCAACGCTTCTGGTCATACGGTTCTGCCTATGAAGTGGATCGTTTCAATACAGTGATTGAAGATTCGAAAGACGAAACGGAAAACGTGTTGGTTTCATTCTTCGGAAGGGCCAACTATTCCTACAAAGATAAATACCTGCTGACCGCCACCGTGCGGAACGACGGATCGTCGCGCTTTCATGAAGACAATCGCTGGGGACTATACCCCTCCACGGCTTTGGGATGGCGCATTATTGAAGAACCTTTCATGGACCAACTGGCAGCAGTGAGCAATTTAAAACTGAGACTGGGCTACGGGATTACCGGCCAGCAGGAATTGAACAGCGGCGACTACCCTTACCTGGGCATTTACCAGCTGAGTGATTCCAGAACCCAATATCAACTCGGAAACCAGTTCTACACACTCATTCGCCCGAATGGTTACGACCAAAGTTTGGAGTGGGAAAAAACAACGACCTACAATATCGGTCTGGATTTCGGATTCTTCGGCAACCGGCTATCCGGAGCCATTGACGTGTACAAGCGGGAAACGAAAGACCTGTTGAACACCATTCCAGTCCCTGCCGGAACGAACTTTACCGACCGCCTGTTGACCAACGTGGGTGATTTGGAAAACAACGGGATCGAATTCTCCGTAAATGCCATCCCAATCAGTAAGCAGGACTTGAGCTGGGAGCTGAGCTTCAACCTGACACACAACAAAAATAAGGTGACCCGGCTCACCAACTACGACGACGCTTCGTACCGGGGTGTTGAAACAGGAGGAATTAGCGGTGTTGGTGTTGGAAACAACATCCAGATCCATGCCGTTGGACATCCGCTAAACACGTTCTATGTGTACGAGCAGGTTTACGATGCCAATGGAAAACCCATTGAAGGTCTGTATGTGGACCAGAATGGCGACGGACAAATCACCATTGACGATAAATACTATGCAGATTCTCCGGTTCCTGACGTGTTTATGGGATTCTCATCCATGGTCAACTACAAAAACTTCGACTTTGGATTTAACGCCCGCGCTGCCATCGGTGGACAGATTTACAACAACGTCATTGTTGGGGCACGCTACCAGGAATTGACAGTGAACGAATACCTGACCAACCTGCCGACCGAAATTAACTATTCAAAATTTGAAACCGCTCAGCAATACTCTGATTATTTCCTGGAAGATGCCTCTTTCTTCCGCCTGGATAATGTGACGCTGGGATACAATTTCAAGGATTTATTGAAAAAGACAACAGGCACTGATTTAAACCTCAGATTATATACCTCCGTGCAAAATGTGTTTGTCATTACCAAGTATGACGGATTGGACCCGGAAGTGGACAATGGAATTGACAATGATGTTTATCCTCGTCCGAGAATTTACCAATTCGGACTGAGCGTAGGTTTTTAATCTTTAAAAGAGCACAATTATGAAGACAAAATTTAACAATACAATTTGGGTACTCCTCCTGTTATTGGCAACCATGGTGTCCTGTGTGAATGATCTGGACACGCTGCCACTGGACGAAGACCTGTTAACTGCCGACAAGTTAACCGATGACGAATCCTACAAAGGGATGTTGGCCAAATGTTATGGTGCTTTTGTTGTTGGCGGGCAAACCGGTGTTGATGGAAACCCGGATATTAGCAGTATCGACGGCGGCTTCTCCTCCTACCTCCGCCAATTGTGGAATCACCAGGAGTTGACCACCGACGAAGCCATCTGTGCCTGGAACGATGGAAACTTGCGCGACCTCCACGATATGGACTGGACCGCTTCGAATGAGTTTGTTACAGCCATGTATTATCGGATTACCCTGGAAATTTCGTACTGCAATAATCTTATCTCGCTGACCAACGGACAAGATGAGTTTAAAGCCTATAATACCGAAGCCCGATTGTTAAGAGCATTGGCTTACTGGCACCTGCTCGACATGTTTGGCACCGGTCCGTTTGTTACCGATGAAGATCCGGTAGGCTCCTTCTTCTTCCCCGAACAAGCCAGCTCGCAACAGCTTTTCGACTATATTGAAAGTGAACTGACTGCCATTGAAGATGATCTGGCTGCTCCGCGGACCAATGAATACGGACGGGCCGATCAAGCCGTGGCCTGGATGATCCTGTCAAAACTTTATTTGAATGCCGAAACCTACACCGGAACAGCCAAATACACCGAGTGCATCACTTACACCAACAAGATTATTGATGCTGGATATAGCCTGGAGCCGGAATACCAAAACCTGTTTTTGGCCGACAATCATTTGCGGACCAATGAAATTATCTTCCCCTTGGCCAGCGATGGCGAACATACGCAAACCTGGGGTGGCATGACCTTCCTGATTCACTCCACCATTGGTGGCGACATGCCGGCTTCCCAGTCGGGCGTTGATGGCGGATGGGGTGGTAACCGGATGACCAAAGCATTCACAAACCTGTTTAGCGACTTGTCAGGCGAAACCGATCGCCGGGCCATTATTTGGACCGAAGGACAAAACGAGGAAATTGACGACATCTTCAATTTCAGACACGGTTATGCTTCCCGGAAATTCAAAAACATCACTTCCGGAGGTGTGGTTGGCAGCAACCTTTCGCACCCAGACACCGACTTTCCGCTGTTCCGTTATGCCGATGCCCTGCTGATGTATGCCGAAGCAGTTGTTCGCGGCGGAAGTGGCGGCGATATGGCAACCGCCGTTGACTATATCAATGATATCAGAGAACGGGCTTATGGCGATGATTCAGGAAATATTGCTGAAGCCGACCTCGACCTGGACTTTATTCTGGATGAACGTGGACGCGAACTTTACTGGGAATGCCACCGGAGAACCGACCTGCGACGCTTTGGAAAACTAGCTGGCGGAGATTACATCTGGCCTTGGAAAGGTGCCGTAAAAGACGGTATGGCTGTTAACGATAAATTCAACGTATTCCCAATCCCGGATTCAGATTTGAGCGCCAACCCGAACTTAACGCCAACTTCAGGTTATTAATCAAACTAATTTGAACGCAATGAAAAAACTAAGATATCTATTCATAATGCTCCTCGCAGTGACGATCGTTTCCTGCGAAGACGATGATATGACCCAATTGAATGACTCGGTCTATGCCCCTGCCACGAATATTCAAGGCTTTGGCACAAGCCTGGCCATATCAAAAGACAAAAAGGCCGAAACGATCAACGTTTCATACACGCCTGCTTCGTACGGAGTAGAGATTGTAAAAACGCACAAACTTCAGTTTGCCACCACGGCCGACTTTGCCAATCCGGCCACCTTCGATGTAAACGCCTCTGACAATTCCTTCTCATTTACCGTGGGGGCTTTTAATGAATTCCTAACCGAAGAACTGGAGTTGCCTGTGGACGAAGAAACAACGGTTTCAGCCAGAATTATGACCTACTCACTTGCTGGCGTGGATACCCTCTACTCTTCTGTCGTCAGCTTTGCAACAACACCATATTTGGACATCCTTTTTGCTCCAAACACCTTCTACCTGTTTGGCGATGGCGTAGGACGCATTGCCCAAAATAATAAGCTCAAACTGAATAAGGTGCACAGCGAACCCGATGACTCGTGGATTATTGTGTGGATGGAAGCTACCGGAACCTTTAAACTTTGCTCTGATGTAGACTACAAAGGGGTGATTGGAAAAGTCGGTGATCCGGTGAATGGCGAATACACCCTGGGAACCACTGACAACAGAGGCGAGGACATTCCTGTTCCAGGAACAGCCGGCTACTACACGGTTGGTGTCAACCTGGCCACCAATACGCTGCTGATTGAACCCGCCAACGTTTACATTACCGGCCCCAATGTCGATGCCTGGCCGGTGAGTTCAGTAATCGAAGAGAACAGGTTTCAACAAGACACCGAAAACAAAACCATGGTGTTGACCAAAAGTCTAATCGGTGGCGAATTGAGACTTCATGTAACACACCCCTACATTTCCGCGGCCGACTGGTGGCATGCCGAATTCATCTTCCTGGATGGGAAAATTGAATACCGGGCTGATGGCAACGATCAGGACAGGGTGAATATCGATGGAGGCGAAAGAACCATTGAGCTCGACTTTATTAATCAAACTGGTAAAATTCAATAGAAATGAAAAATATAAGTTATTTCCTAATTCTGATACTGGCGGTTTTTGCATGGTCCTGCGAAGACGACTTCATGACACCGCCGGTCACCTCAATTGTTGAAGGAACAGCACCGAACTGGACCAGCGAGCCTCCTGCAGATATCGACACGGTTTTGTTTAAACGGCTTGAAGGTGAAAAGCTGGTTTCGCTGAGCTGGTCGGAAGCAACTTATGCTGACAAAATCGGCGTCCGGTATTATCTTCAGCTGGATACAAAAGGAAATGAATTCGCCAGTCCCTTGGAATTTGACCGGACGGCAGCGACTGAAATGGATGTGAAGATTGGCGCGCTGAACGCCTTGCTTATGCAACGATACAACCCTGCTGAGGAAGTTGAAATTGAATTGCGCATCCGGGCTTTTGCCAACGAAGATCTGGCCAATTTGTACACGTCCGCTTTTTCAATGAAAGTAACTCCGTACCTGGACGTGCCTGTACCAGAAGCGCTCTACATGATGGGAACAGCTACGCCGGTTGGGTTCAACAGTGCCGATGCGCTGGCCTCACACAAAGACGGCGATGTGTTCTACAAATACCTGAAGTTGACCCAGGACGGTTCATTCCGCTTTTCGGACAAACAGGCTGATGATGGCTTTAGCTACAACTTTGGCAAGTTTGCTACGGTTTCATCCAATATTGAAGCAGCGGGCGATGACGATGGCAACTTCAAATTTACAGGCGAAACCGGCTGGTACGAAGTAAAAGCCGACTTCACCAACAGCGAGCTGACCATTGCTCCGTTTGTGCACGAAGCGACCACCTATACATTCGATCCGGCTCAGGTTTACCTGGTGGGCGACTATGCCGACACCGTAGCCAGCTGGGCTCCGGATAATTCGCCAGCCATGATCATGAAATCAGAAGGCGTGTACACGCTTGAAACGATGATTAAAGATGGCGCCATGCTCAAGTTTGTGGGCCAGCCAAGCTGGGGCGACCTGGATTGGGGCAACCTTGGAGGCGATGGTTACGAAGGCATCATCGGGCCAAAAGGCAAAAACGGCAACATCACCTTTGATGGAGGAGACAAAACATACTTCGTAACGCTTGACCTGAATCAAGGCACCTACAAAATCGAAGAGGCCGCAATTTACCTGGTGGGAGACGCCACGGAAGCTGGTTGGAATATCGACAATGCCATTGAGTTAAAATGGCGCCCGGGTCACAACGCTTACATGGGGTATGTTCCGTTAAAAAACGGATACTTTAAATTCTTCCCGGTAAAAGGCAGTTGGGATAATGGAATGGGCCGGATTAACGATTCCGAAGATCCTAAAGGAGGTTTGCTTGGTGGAGAAAACAAAGATATTCCAAGCACAAACACTTCTTCGGATTATCAGTTATATAGAATTGCTGTTTGGTATGATGCGGATGCCAGTTCCTACAAATACTCTGTTCTGGACGCCGAGATGATCCTTGTTGGAGATGCTACTCCTGCGGGCTGGTCTATCGACAATGGGTTTAATATGGTTTATGCTGGAGAAGGAAAATGGGTGACTTATGTTGACATGAATGCTTCCGGAGGCTATAAATTCTTTTATGAAAGCGGAAATTGGAACTCCGGCTATAAAGAGTTTGATGCAACAGGCAAACCTGGCGAACTATCTCTTGAAGGCGGGGATCCAAACATTTCAACTCCGGGGGAAGGATATTATAAGTTGACCATCGACACATATAATATGATCTACACCAAAGAAATGATGGCAACCAGAAAGATGTATTTGGTTGGTTCTCCCAACGGATGGGATATCAACGCAGGTATTGAAATGACTTGGGACGATACCAACAAAGAATGGACGCTGACGACGGATTTGTTGGCCGGCGATGCTTTCAAAATTTTTGCTGAGGCAGGCAATTGGGACAGCGGGTTTAAATTCAAATACGAAATGTTGAATTTCGAAGGTGGCGATCCAAACATGTCAACCCCCGATGGTGACGGAAACTACACCATCCGGTTTAGCTTGGCTGAACGGACCTTAACATTTACAAAAAACTAAGCTGCAAAAATCTCTATGCTTAAGGTTGCCCGGAAGTTCCGGGCAACCTTTTATTTCAACCTCAGTACAAATTTTTAAAACAAGAGCCATGGGAATCCGGACTTTCCTCCTATCAATATCGTTCTTCATACTTTTTCAAGCTCGTGCGCAAATCGCGACCAGCCCGGCATTTCCGGTAGCTTCACAAGAAGTGACCATCACTTTCGATTCATCAGACGAAAGCAGGCTCGGTCAGTTTACCGGCGATTTGTATGCTCATACCGGTGTAAAAATTGAAGGAAACACGGAATGGCAGCATGTGATCGGAACTTGGGGAAATAATACCTCCCAACCCAAGCTCACCCATCAAGGTAATGGCATTTATGAGCTGGTGATTTCGCCTGATATTAACACGTTCTACAGTGTCCTTTCCACAGAAAAAGTCGTTCAGCTGGCTTTTGTTTTTCGCTCGGCTGATGGCTCCCAGCAAACCAACGACCTGTTTATTGATGTATATGAAGCGGGCCTGAATGTTTCGCTCACCAGCCCTAACGAGCAGACTATTCTGAAAAAGAATGAGGCAGTGACCATTTCAGCAAACTCCTCAGTCGAAGGCTCCCTGTTGCTTTTTGCCGATGATACCCAACTGGCCGAAACCACCGGCACGGAAATCTCGACCACCCATCAATTCACCGCATCAGGCAGTCAATGGCTAATCGCGCACCTCACGGTGGGTGAAGAAACGGTGTACGACTCCATCGCTGTGTACATCAAGGAAGATCTTACCCTCGAACCAAAACCCGCCACCTACCGAAAGGGTATCAACTACCCTGACGACACATCGGCCGGCTTGGTTTTGTGGGCCCCCGAAAAAGAATTTGTGTATGTGCTGGGTGATTTTAACGACTGGCAAATCAACGAAACCTACCAAATGAAAAAAGATGGCGACTACTTTTGGCTAACCATCGATAATTTAGAGGCCGAACAGCCGTACCTTTTTCAATACCTGGTTGATGGTTCACTGAGAATTGCCGACCCTTACACCGACCAAATAGCCGACCCCTGGAACGATCAATACATTGAAAGTTCAGTTTATCCAAACCTGCCGTCCTACCCGGCCGACAAAACCAGTGGAATCGCAGCCGTTCTCCAAACCGGGCAGGAACAATACCAGTGGGAAGTCGCCGATTTTCAGGCGCCCGATAAAAACGAAATGGTCATTTATGAACTATTAATCCGCGACTTTGATACCGACCACAGCTACCAAAACGTCATTGATCGGCTCGACTATCTCGAAGACCTCAACATCAACGTACTGGAACTGATGCCAGTGAACGAGTTTGAAGGAAACTCCAGCTGGGGTTATAATCCATCGTTTTATTTTGCCCCCGACAAATACTACGGCACCAAAAACAAGCTGAAAAAATTGGTGGATGAATGTCACAAACGCGGCATTGCCGTGGTGATTGACATGGTGCTGAACCACAGTTACAGCCTGAGTCCGTTGGCCCGTTTGTACTGGAACGACCAGCTGAACCGCCCCGCAGCCAACAATCCGTGGTACAACGAAACCAGCAATTTCCAAAATCCCGATGCGCAGTGGGGATACGATTTTAACCACGACAGTGAGTTTACCCGCGAACTGGTAGACAGCGTGAACAGCTACTGGATGAGCGAATATAAGATCGACGGTTTCCGATTCGATTTTACCAAAGGTTTTTCGAATACCACCTACGGCCCGTCCGACTGGGGCAGCGCCTACGATGCCAGCCGAATTGCCAACCTGAAACGCATGGCCGACGAAATTTGGGAACAAAACGACGACGCGATCATCATTTTTGAACACCTCGCTGACAATTCAGAAGAAAAGGAACTGGCCGATTATGGGATCATGCTTTGGGGCAACATCAACCACAACTATGGCGAAGCAGCCATGGGCTATGTTGAAAACACCAACTCGGACTTGAGTTGGGGCCTTTACAAACAGCGCAACTGGAACGAGCCGAACCTGGTTACATACATGGAAAGCCACGATGAAGAGCGTCTGACCTATAAACTCCTGCAATACGGCAATTCAGCCGGCACCTACAATACCAAAACCTTGGCAACAGCCACCGACCGTTTGGAGCTGAACAATGTGTTTTTCATTCCGCTGCCCGGCCCGAAAATGATCTGGCAATTTGGCGAACTGGCTTACGATATTTCAATTGATGCGGGTGGTCGTTTGGGTGAAAAACCCATCAAATGGGAATATACTGAAGATGAAAACCGAACCGATCTGTTCCAGGTAATTGCTAAACTGAACTACCTGAAACAAACCTACGAAGAATTTCAGACGAACGACTTTACCTATTCGCTTACCGGCAACACCAAAACGTACCAGCTAAAAAGTGGTGAGAATTATGTGGTTGCTGTTGGTAATTTTGGTGTCACGCAAAACGCAATCACCGTCACTTTTCCAAAGACGGGCACGTGGTACAACTATTTTGAGGAAACCACTCGCGAGGTCAGCTCGGCCAACGTCCAGTTTACACTGGCTCCCGGCGAATACCATTTATTTTCGACCCGGCAGTTTGAGCAACCCCACATTGTGACTGAAAATACGATCCTCGAACGAACTGATGAAATCCGGGTTTATCCCAACCCGACCAGCGATTTTATCCGGTTTGAATCCCCCTCTGCAATCGATCAGGCTTATTTATACTCAATCCACGGAAGCCTGGTCAAACAGATTTCAGCGCCGGGAAAATCAGCAACAATCGACTTAACCAACTTAATGAGCGGCACTTACATTTTGAAACTCAACAGCCAATCTTTCAGTAAAACAGAAAAAATCATCAAAAAGTAAAAGTTGCCCATAGAGCAGCTGCTCTAAATTATTTGAAAGCGATTCCGATTTCACTAAATTTAGAACCTTAACCGTTTATCAAGTTTGAATTGCTATGAAGAAAATCGCTGTTTTATCATTCATTCTGCTTGTTGCATTCGGATCGGTTTTTAGTGCTGAACCTCTGAGAAAACCTTTTGTGGAACTGTTTATTGAAGGAAGGTATATTCCAGACGGTTCCGAAGTTGATGTTAACAAAGGGCAACAATTCACTCTGGTTACCCAAGCCAAGGGCGGTCGTGCCGATTTCGTCCAGTTCCCCGATACTTATGCTGATTTGGGAGACGATGCGAAAATCATTTCGCGGGGATACAACAAATTGATTTACGAGAAAAACGGCGTGCTACACAAATGGGAGATGGTGGATGAGAAAATTGATCTGGAGTCAGACACCAAAATCAAGCTTTTGGTGAACAATGACCTGATCAATAAACAACAAACCGATGTCTTTATTCCAGTTGACAAAGTGGAAAAAACTTACATCAAGGTGAAAATTTCAACCTATTGGAGCTACGACAACGGCACCACAACCAAAACAGAAACCGACGTAGCCGAGGCCACGATTTATTTGCATATCCAGGGCAATACCAACGAATGGTTTGCCACGCCCAATGTGAAAGCTGCCGGAAACCACGACCAGGTCGTGGAGGAAAAGCTGAATGCCATCCAGGAATCTTACAACAAAATTGAAAGCCTGCTCAACAACTTTGAATTTACCGCTATTCAACCTGAGATTCAGAATCTGCGCAACATTGTGGGCCAGCTCGAAGATCGGGTAGAATACCTTGTGGCGAATGAACCAAACAAGCACTCTGATATTTTCTTTATTGGATTACCCAGCGACCAAGCTGTGAGTGATGTGGCCGATTTCAGAACGCTCGCAAGCGCCTGGAATGAACTGGAAAAATTGGTGAATGAACAATCCATCAAGCTCGATCAACTGGAAAAATCGACCGACAAAACCAAACGCCGCGACCTTTTGGAACTCATAAAACCCTTTACCAACTGGGAAAATTCACTGCCCAATCAGGCCGAATCGCTACTTCAGGACTATGCCAAAGATTTCAACTGGGAGAATACCAGCATTCGTTCCTTTTTGGCCTTCAACCCAAACGAAGAACGCATCAACAACCTGGAACAAAGCCAGGCTGACTTTCGCCGATTTCTGGAAAACCGAAAGGAGAATATCGAACTTGAAAAGCAGAAAATAAACTACGCACTCACCCGCCTGCAAGCCGTACGAATATTTGACGGCATGCTGATGGGCTTTTTCTCTTCCTTGAATTTTGCGCGTTGGGAAAACACCCGCGACCAAGGCAATTGACAAAGTCAATCATAAAACTCCATTTCGTTTGTTTAATTATTTATGACTATCATTAAACAAATTTAATGCTGCTCTTGTTTGAGTTGAAGCAATGCCTATCCCATTGTAGCAACGCCATGATGACCATTAAAAAACATGCTGGAATTTACACTTTGCTGGTTGAACAAACGCTCCCGGTTTCGCTCGACGAAGCCTGGGCGTTTTTCTCCAACCCGGCCAATCTCGAACGAATTACGCCCTCACACATGCAGTTTCGGATTACTTCGGGAGAACCCAAGCCCATGTATGCCGGGCAAATCATCACTTACCGTGTGGCTCCGTTTAAAGGCTTCACTACGAATTGGGTAACTGAAATCACCCAGGTTCATGACAAGCACTTTTTTGTTGACGAGCAGCGCTTTGGGCCCTACACCATGTGGCATCACGAACATCATTTTGCTGAAACAGCGTCGGGTGTTTTGGTCACCGACCGGGTGAGTTACAAGCTCCCATTGGGCTGGCTCGGGCACCTCGCCCATCGGTTGTTTGTGCGCAGGCAACTGCAATCAATTTTCAACTACCGTTACCATTGGCTCGACAAACAATTTAAATCCTAAGCACCATGTTTCGATTTTTCAAACGTAAATCAGAAGTTGAAAAGCTTCAGGCCAAATACAATCAGCTGATGAAAGCCTACCATGAGCTTTCGAAAATTAACCGTCGCGAAGCGGAGAAACGCTACGTTGAAGCGGAAGATATTCTCAAGCAACTCAACTCGATGCAGAACACAGGCAACTAACAGCTCCAGACCTCCGCTGTTCCCGGCCAGAAATTGCGCTTCCCAAATTTTTCTTATTTTGCCGCCAAATTAAGAAATGCCATGTCTGAATTTACCAATAAGAAACAGGATCGGGTGTGTGCGCTGGCCCGCTTTGCCCGCGAGATGATGACGACCAACGACAAGGGAAAGTTGGTGAAAGAAAATGAGAAGCTGATCAGCCAAGTCATTCCATCCGAAGTGATTACGCTTTTTGATGTGCTGGTCAATGAACACCAAAATCAAGATTATTCCGTATTAAAAACCGCGACCAACAAAATTCTTCACCTGTTTCATACGCCATTAATGGCCTACCCCGCCATAAAACCTGCAGAAGGAAGTTTTTTGGATGTGCTGACCCGAAACAACACGGCCATGGAAAACCTGCTGAAATCGATGAAGACAGCGGTAAAAAGTTTGAATCAAAACCCGGATGACCAAGAAGCGCGCCAACAGCTAAAAGAGAAACTTGTCCAGCTTCGTTTGTTTGATCAACACTACCAAATCAAGGAAAATGTGCTGTTTCCGGCCTTGGAACAACACTGGCCCGACTTTCACTGTGTGCAGTTGATGTGGTCGTACCACGATGATATTCGCCGACAGATGAAAGACTTGGGCACCGCTTTGGACGAATCGGAATTCGACCTGAAAAAGACAAACAAGCTCGTGGGCGATCTGTTTTTCAACCTTTTTGCCATCCGCTTTCGCGAAGAACGGATTCTGCTTCCGCATATCCTGGAAACCATTCCGCAGGAAGCCCTCCATCAAATGCTCATCAACAGCCAGGAAATTGGCTTTCCCTTCGTTTCGCCTGAAAAGACGGAAGCTGTTTCGTCGGCTGTTTTTATCGATGGAGCTTCAGTCAATCTGGGAACAGGCCAGCTAAGCGCCGAACAAATCATTGGGATTTTTAATCACCTTCCCGTCGATATTACCTATGTTGACGAACACGACACCGTGCGTTTTTTTTCAACACCGAAAAAGCGGATTTTCCCGAGGACAAAAGCCATTCTTGGGCGCCAGGTTCACAACTGCCACCCGCCCGAAAGTGTCCACGTGGTCGAAGAGATCGTAGCCGCTTTCCGAAATGGGCAAAAAGATCAAGCCAGCTTTTGGATTAATTTCAAAACTGAAAAAATTCTGATTCAATATTTTGCGGTGCGGAATGAACAAGGCCATTATAAAGGTGTAATTGAAGTCACCCAAGAAATTGGCGACATTCAAAAACTAAGCGGAGAAAAACGATTGCTCGATTGGTCGAATGAATAATAAGTCATAAATTGCTTATCAAAACTCACGCCCATGTTTCTCAGCAGTGCTGGTCATGTAGCCGATATGATTGCCCGGATGAAAGCCAACCGGGAACTCCGAAAACGAAATAATCCGTTTCAGAAGAATGAACCGGGAATTTACGAAGGCAAAACAATTCCGCTCAAATATAAACCCGTATCCGACTTCAGAAAAAAATCATTCCTGGAAAAAATAAAGCGCGAATCAGTCCGCCAACGCACGAACGACCGGTTGTTTTTGCTGATTTTTATTGGCCTTTTCATCCTGCTTTTTGGCTGGTTTGTACGAAACTACACCTGAGGCATGAATTCCGACCAAGCTATTTCACGGCTACGGTTTTGATATTGACAAACTCGCGGATGCCAAAAACGGAAAGCTCGCGCCCAAACCCACTTTCCTTAATTCCGCCAAAAGGTAAGCGGGGATCTGATTTCACAAAATCGTTGACAAAAACACAGCCGGCATCCAACCCTTTTTCGGCTAGCCGCTTTCCACGTTCCAAATCGCTGGTAAACACCCCGGCTCCCAGCCCAAAAATCGTATCATTGGCAATCCGGATACCGTCCGCTTCGGTTTTCACCTTAAACAAGGAAGCAACCGGGCCAAACAGTTCTTCGTCATAAGCGGGCATGCCAGCTTCAATATTCTCCAAAACGGTGGGCGGATAAAAAGCAGCTTCGTGTTCGGGAATGTAGCCACCACAAAGGATTTTGGCTCCTTTAGCTACGGAGGCACTGACTTGTCCGTGCAACTCGTTACGCAAATCAATCCGAGCCAAGGGGCCAATCGCCGTTTTCTCGTCGTGAGGATCACCATATTGAGCAGCTTGCATCTTTTGCACAAAGGCATCGCGAAACTGCTCGTAAACCTGTTCAACCACAATAAACCGTTTCGCACCAATACAACTTTGTCCGGCATTGAGCAGGCGGCTGGTCGCACACAGGTCAGCAGCCTCTTCAATATTGGCATCTTCCAAAATCAGGTAAGGATCACTGCCCCCCAGTTCGAGCACCGACTTTTTCAACACCGAGCCTGCGGCGGCAGCAACCGATTTGCCGGCCGGCGTACTTCCGGTAAGCGTTACCGCTTTCACCTTCGGATTTTCGATGACCTGCTTCACCGACTTGCCGCCGATCAGCAAACTTCGGAAAACATTGTTGGGCAAGCCGGCATCCTGCACCAGTTTTTCAATGGCCAGCGAACAGCCCGGCACATTGCTGGCATGTTTTAAAACCGCGGTATTCCCCGCCATTAAGGCGGGAGCCAAAAACCGGAACACCTGCCAAAAGGGAAAATTCCAGGGCATCACCGCCAACACAGTTCCCAACGGCTGAAAGCTGACAAACGATTCGGACGCATCTGAGGCGATGGGCTCACGAGCCAAGAAACCAGCTCCATTTTCTGCATAATAACGACACACCCAGGCACATTTCTTAATTTCCGCCAAAGCCTCCTTTTTTACCTTGCCCATTTCCGAAACAATCAAGTCAGCCAGCGATTGCTGTTGTTCGAGCAGTTGTTCTTCCAGTTTGAGCAGGTAGCTGCTGCGCGCTTCCATGCTGGTGTTTTTCCAACTTTTAAAAGCTACATCCACAGCTTTGACAATACGTTTCGCATCAGCATCTGAATGTTGGGAATAGGTTTCGATTACTTTATTGGTAAATGGATTGATCGATTTCATAGCATCTCATTTCAGATTCCTTCAAAATTACAAAATAAAATAAGCGTTTCCATTCTGTTTTTCAACTCCATTAAAGACACGTACGTTGATTGTATGAAAGAAGCTCTAAATGCGAAAAATAGCTATTCAATAATCAGAAATCCACCGGAAAAGGCGAAAGTCGATTGGGTCGCTATGGTTTAGTAACTAATGAAACGCATAACTTTGCCGAGATGAAATACAGAAAGGGGGAAGTTTAACCAATCAACTTCCCCTTTCTGTCCTTATTCTTTATCTGAAAAAAGCATCAGCCTCGTGTTCGACTGATCTTAATATCGGTCAATTCAGCGATTTTCACCGGACGTTTTTCTTCGATGCTTTTGCGGGCGGCCACTCCAATCAAAACGGACATAGCACCATCGCGTGTTCCCGCAGAATGTTTATACGGGTCAGCCATGTTGGGATCTTTAAAAATCTTGTCCTGCAAACGCACATCGCCACCACCGTGACCGCCACGAACCCGCGGTACTTTCACCAATTCGTAATCGGGATTCCAATTCTTCATCACGATGATTTCGTCGTACGCGGAGTCATCTTCTTCAGCATTCTGATTCATTTCGCGCGCGTGCAATTCGGCCTGGCTCACGCGCTCTTTCTCACGCCACGGGATGCCTTCCCACGAATCAATACGTCCATCCATGCCGTTAAACGCTATTTTAAAGCCTTCGTACGGCGAATAGGTTGTCAACGAATAGCTCACCTGCACATCGTTGGCATATTTAATCTGAACCGCCATTTTATCGTAAATATCCACATCGTGGCGCCACAGGCAGTTATCGCGGATGTAGCCATCGTATTTCTCATTTTTCACATACAAGTCAACCGAGCGTTGATCTTTCATGATATCCCAGTAAAACTTACACTTGTCGGTATAAGCACACGAACGGCAGTTGGCGCCCCGAAATTCGTTGTTACTTCCGTAGTGCTCCAGTTCCCCGTAAGCGGTGACTTCCACCGGATCCGAATCAATCCACCAGTTCAGCAAATCAAAATGGTGGGTTGCCTTATGCACCAGCAAAGTGCCGCCTTTATCGCGTTCGCCATGCCAGCGGCGGAAATAGGAAGCGCCATGATAAGTATTCAGATACCAGTGAAAATCGACAGAAGTAATTTTTCCGACTTCGCGGTCAACAAGTAATTCCTTCAATTTTGAAAACTGAAGTCCGTAGCGGTAGTTAAATCCCACAATCACTTTCCGGCCTGTTTTACGCTCCGCATCTAAAATCGCCTGACATTTAATTTCATCGGTTGTCATTGGTTTCTCGGTAATCACATCGCAGTCCATCTCCAAGGCCTTAATAATGAACTCATGGTGGTTGCTATCCATGGTGGTCACAATCACAACGTCCGGCTTGGTGTCGTTGATCATCTTTTCAAAGTCAGTAAACACCGGGCATTTCACACCCATAAAATTCAAGGCAAACTGAAGCCGACCGGGATTGAGATCGCACAAACCAACAAACTCTGTTTCCTTGGAATAGTTATCCACGATATTTTTTCCCCAGAAGCTTGTACCCCGGATTCCTGTTCCGACCAAAGCCAATTTAGTTTTGGCAGCTGCTGGTTTAGCAACGGATTGCATGGGATTGGCCAAAAGCGCACCGGCTGTTAAGGTTCCGGCAGCGCCCAAAAAATGACGTCGATTTAAGTTTTTAGATGCTTTCATACGTTTAAGATTTTAGTTCCAACCATATTTCTTTCGAAAATGAAAGGAGATTAATGGAATTAATTTTGATTTCTATTCTGAATATACCTTGTTCTTGCTACTTTTGGAAAAGATAAGCGATTTAAGCCGTAAAGTCAACGTTAAAATTTAATTTTACAAAACTGTTTATCAACACATTGACTAAAGACCACAAACATATCAGGCAGGCGCTTGAGCGCGTAACGCAAAGCCGTGTTTTTTCGAAATCACCGGTCAACCAAGAGCTACTGAAGTACTTGGTGAGCTGTTCACTTAAGGGTGAAACTCCCAAGGAATTCCAGATTGCCGCCGATGTGTTTGGCAAAAAATACGATCCTGACAAAGAAATCAATGTGCGCGTGTATATGCACAATCTTCGTAAAAAACTGAAGGAATACCATGCACAGGAGGGCCAGGATGATGAAGTAATTTTTGAATTGCCCAAGGGCCAGTATTCGCTAAACTTTAAACACTCTCCCATCAAATCACTGAAAAAAAAGGTTTACCGGTTTTCTCCCATGCTTTTTGTGGCAAGCCTGATCGTCTTATTCAGCGTGTTGGTGTTTCATTTTCTTTTCCCTGTGAATCCGGTAAAAATCGACTTTTGGAACAACTTTCTGTCGAATGACTTTCCGACACGAATGGTGCTTGGCGACCACTATTTTTTCAGAGGAGATCTGCCTTCCGGTGAAACAGTAACCATGCGAGACAACCAAATCAACTCGGATATGGACTTTGACGAGTACATGAAACTACACCCGGAGTTGATGGAGCACAGGGAAAAATCCAGCCTCACTTATATCAACAATCAGGCTCCACTTGGCCTGTTTTACCTGATGCAGCTTTTTGGCGGAGAAAATTTTGATCTTGAAATGGATTATTCGTCCCGCACGGTTGTTGACGATTTTCGCAACCGGAACCTGCTGTTTATCGGCTCATTCAAAACCCTGCAACAACTGAAAAGTACCGTTGAAAAACTGGGATTGGTGTACCAGATCGAAAAAACGCTGCTGCAATATCACACGCCCGACTCGAGCCTGACTTTTGACAATCGTTCGACGCCATATTTAAGTTATGAGCACGCCACGGTAGCGCACTTCGCCGTTCCGGACGGGCGACGCGTGTTGTTTTTCCTTTGCGACCAGGATATTGGGAACATGGCATTGACCAAGTTTTTTACCGATAGAAACCGAATGAAAGCGTTCGCGAAGGAACTGGCTAACTTAGGTACCACCAATTTTAAGGCGGTTTTTGAAGTTAAGGGCGAAAACCGGACTGATTTCGACATTCGGCTTATTCGAGTTGATGCTTTGCCGACTGACATTGCAGAAATATGGCCATAAAAAACCCTGAGTGTTTACCCAGGGTTTCCTTCTTTCTCCTTTTAAAAAGCTACACGTTCATTGGGACTTCCAGCAACAAAAGTTTGCTTGACTTCTCAATTTTGATGGCGATTTTCTCTCCTACTTCGGTTAGTCCGGCAGCATCGCGTTTTGCAAGTTCGTAATCATCAACCACCGCTTCACCTTCAATAACCATCAGAAAAACACCATTTTTTGAATCTTTCAACTGGTATTCAATCTCCTGCCCCGGTTCGAAGTTGCCTAAATGCAACCAGGCGTCCTGGTGAATCCACATCGACTGCTTCTCGCCATCGGGCGAAATAATCATTTCCCACTTGTTTTCGAGCCTGGCCGGGTCAAAATAGGCCTGATCGTACCGCGGCTGAACATTCTTTTTGTTGGGGAAAAGCCAGATTTGAAAAAAGCTTACCGGCTCATCCTGCGACGAATTAAATTCCGAATGCGTCACGCCCAAACCCGCTGACATGACCTGAACTTCGCCCGGCTTGATGATTGAACCGGTTCCCATGCTGTCGCGGTGTTCCAGCTGTCCATCCAAAACAATGGAAATGATTTCCATATTATCGTGCGGATGTGTTCCAAATCCCATTTTGGGCTGAACCCAATCATCATTCAACACCCGCAAGGCTCCAAAATTTAAGCGCGAAGGGCAGTAATAGTTGGCGAAGCTAAACGTGTGCCGGCTTTTCAACCAACCATGATCTGCCGCTCCCCTGCTTTCTGATCTGTAAAGAACAATTGGCATTGTTCCCTCCTTTCTTTATTTATTTTTTTGCTACCACAACGAAATTCAGCGTGAAATCGTCGTAAATCATCTTATCACCCAAGTTGTCAAAGAATGATTTTGATCCGTAGCGAACATTATAATCTGAACGGTCAATAATCATTTCACCCTCGACTTTTACGGCATCGCCTTCGGTTGTTGAACTTGCCTGAAAACTAACTGGCTTTGTGGTTCCTTTAATCGTTAAATCCCCGGTAAACGTATAGTTTGAACCAGACTTGCTCACATCTGTTAAAACCAGCGTTGCTGTTGGATAAGTTTCAACTGAAAAGAAATCGTCTGATTTCAGGTGGCCAACCAATTTTCCGTTCATCTCCGAATTGGTAATATCTTCGTTGGTAATTGACTGCATATCAATGGTTACCGTGCCACCCTTAATTTCACCGTCAACGACTTCGAGCGATCCTTCTTTGATATCGATGGCGCCATGATGTTCACCGGTTACTTTTTTACCGTGCCAGCCTACGGTGCTTTTCGAAGCATCAACCACGTAGTTGCCTGCAAAAACTCCTGAACTTACCAATAGTGCGAGGCTCAAAAAGGCCCATGTCTTAATCTTTGTTGTTTTCATAACTGTCTTGTTTTAAATGTTAATATTCAGTTATAAAAATACATCAAGCTATATGTTCAGAAAATGGACAAAAATAAGATTTAATGGTACTTTTTTCTGCTATTATCGCGAAAATCTTTGATTGTTAGCCCGGTATACTTCTTAAAGAAGCGGCTAAAATAGGACGGATCATCAAATCCGAGCAGGTAGGCAATTTCTTTTCCACTCATGTTAGTGGCAAACAATTTCTGCTTGGCTTCTTCAATAATCCGGTTACGAATCATTTCACCGGCTGTAATTCCTGCCGATTTCTTGGTCACCTCATTCAGGCAGGTCGGATTCATGCTTAACATATCAGCATAGGCCGAAACACTTTTTTCCCGGGTATAGTTTTCTTCTATTAGTTCTTTGAAACGAATAATGGAAAAGCTGTCGGTTTGTTCGGCATCAGCAAGTGCGGGCTGGTATTGTGTTTCGAAAACCCGGATGGACTTCAGCAAAAACAGATGCAACAAGTTCAGAACCGCATCAGCGCTGTACTTATCCGGCTGCTGAACTTCTTCAGTCATCAAACTGATTAAAGCGTTCAGTTGGTCTTTTACTGCGCCTTCAACTTTAATGATGCTTCTGAACTCGGGATTATTAAACAGGTCGTACTCTTTAAAAGGCGTGTAGTTTTTGCGATTGTAGCGGGCAAATTCTTCGTTGAAAAGAATGGAGAAACCGCCTGCAATCTGATCCAAAACCATGCGATGTTTTAAGCCGGGAGGAACGAAAAGCAAAGTGTCCTTTTCAATGACATATTCCACAAAATCAGTCGCATGAACGGCTTGCCCGCTTTGTATCCAAAAAATGGAATAGAAATTATGAAGGTGAGGCAGCTGGTTTTCCCTCCGCTCCTCATCTTTCAAATCACAGATTTTCATGATTGTGAAAATCCGTTCCTCATCGTCATTAAAAAGATTCACCTGGCTCATGAAGTTTTATTCAATCACCCGTATTTCACTGCTCATTTTCATCGAATCGCGGTAAACGGCACTCACTCCACAATACTTTTCTTCGGAAAGATTGACCGCTTTTTCCAGTTTATCGAGTGGTAAATCTTTGCCTTTAAACTCGTAAATCACCTTCACTTCCGCATACTTTTTGGGGTGCTCCTCGGTCACATCGCCTTCCACCACCACCCGGAAAGCATCGGGTACAATCTTCATTTTTTTCAGAATGGAGATGACATCAATTCCGGTGCAACCCGCCAAGGCCGTCAGCATAAGCTTCTTGGGACGCGGTCCCAAATCGTTGCCACCACTTTCAGTTCCGGCGTCAATAATCAGTTTATGACCATCCTGTTCGGTTTCAAAAGCCATGTTTTCTTTCCATGCCAAATCAACGATATGTTTCATAATAATTGAATTTTAGAAAGTTAACATTTTGCATATCCTGACAATTCAGGTATGAAAATATCTAAATAAATAGTTTTACAAATATAAATGTTACTTGTATATTTAAGACCGATTTTCATCTTTATTAATTCATTCTTAATAAATAGCAATACATGAGAAGTTCAATCAATAGACCCTCAGAAGAAGAATGTGAACTTTCAGGTTTTCAGTTGTTTAAAAAATTGACCGAACAAGAGTTTACACAATTGAACTACGATAAAACCTGCTCGCTGTATAAAAAAGGGAGTATTATTTACCGCGAAGGCAGCCGGCTGACGGGTTTCTATTGTGTTACGAAAGGTATTGTTAAGATTTTTAAGACCGGAATTGACGGGAAAGAACAGATCATCCGCTTTGCCAAAAAAGGTGAAATTATTGCTTACCGGTCCTTGCTGAGTGAAGAGTTGGCCTGTACCACCGCCAAAGTGATTGAAGAAGCGGTTTTATGCCATATTCCCTACCAAACCTTGCAGTTTTTGATTCAAAGTAACTGGCAGTTTTCGCACCACATGCTGCAAATTGTATGCAAGGAACTGCGCGAGGCCAACGATTACATCACGGATATTGCTCAAAAAACCGTTCGTGAGCGCCTGGCCGAGGTATTGCTTTTGCTGAAGGATAGCTTTGAGCTCGACAACTCAAACACCCTGCAAATTTCGCTCACCCGTGAAGAACTTGCCAATATTGTTGGTACTGCCACAGAAAGCGTGATCCGGCTGTTGTCCGAGTTTAAACAAGATAAAATGATTGAGTTGCAAGGACGGAAAATAAAACTGCTGGATATTAAAGCATTGACCCGGGTGGCCAATTTGTGAGCTTTTGTGCGAATTTTTTCTGACCGGCTCTATTTGCTAATCCACTCTTCCGGATTCATTTTTTGGTTTTCGCGCCACACCTGAAATTTGAGTGCGGCTTTATTTTCATCAGAGAAAACAGTGCCAATTTTCTGCTTTGTTTTGACCTGCTGGCCCGCTGCCACATTGACCTCTTTGAGATTGGAATAGACACTTAGGAAGCTTCCATGGCGAATGATAACAGCCATGTTGCTGCCCGAAACGGCAAACACGCGGCTCACTTCACCATCAAATACGGCACGGACCTCAGAGTTGGCTTGGGTTGTTATTTCTATGCCGCTGCTTTTCACCTGGATGTTTTTTAACACCGGATGCGCATGAACACCAAAGCGTTCGGTGATGACACCCCGCTCGACCGGCCATGGAATGCGGCCGCGGTTATTTTCGAAGCCAGCGGCCAGCAGTTTTTGCTCCGGACTCATCTCGAGCGCGCCGTCTTCGCGGGCTTTTTTTGCCTCCTCCGCCAGCAAACGTTCAATTTCGCGATCCAATTTTTCCTGTTCCTGCTGCTGTTCCCGTAGCTTTTTGCGCAAGTCGCGCTGCTGTTGCTGCAAGCTCTGCACCTGTCGGCTCTGTTCACTTTTTTCTCCCATCAATCGCCGGGCTTCATCGCTTTTACTGGCCAACAGCTGGGCTTGCTCCTGCTTTTGTTGTTCCAACTCAACCACTTTTTCGTCCAGCAAACCGCTGATGGTCTGAATCACTTCGGCCTGCGACTTCCGGTATTTGGCATATTGCCTCAGGTACAGCATTCGTTTGTAGGCCTGGTTCAGATTCTCGGACGACAACAGAAAAATCAGCATGTCGTAACTGTTTTTATTTTTTCGGGCGAACCGGATCATGGCCGCATATTCCTTCCTGAGGGTTTCCAAATCCGACTTCAGCATTTCTGAAACCTGCGTATTCTCGTCAATGTAGCGCTCAAGCAGTTTTATTTCATCGTTCAGACTTTGAATCAGTTGGTTACGATTCTGTATTTGCGTGTTGAGCAGTTGAACTCTGCCCAGGGTGGCTTTCTCGCTCTTTTCGGCTTCCTGAAGCAGGGTGGACGTGTACTGAATAACTTTCGTTGTATTGTCCTTTTTAGCGCGTAAATCCGTCAACGACTGTCCGCCGGCGGACAACACGGCAAGAAGGAAAAACAAGCTCAAAAAAAGGCTCTTCATGGGATCATTGGCTATTGTATCCGGTCATATTTGTCCGGAATGTTGAAATTAAACGACTGGTCTTTTTCTGTGGAAAATTTACTGAGTTTAATTTTCATCGACAACTCTTTTTCGGGGCTGGCAAACAAAATATTGATATTCCCCGGGTAAAGCTGCCGGTCCACTTTTTCAAAATCAGAAAAATCAACAGTTACCTTGCGGGAATTTGATTGATCATCCAAAACAATTTTCCTGATCTTAAACGTTTTAGAATCAATATAGAAATGCTGAACGATAAAGTCATCTTCACCCAATTTGTTCAAATAGCGGTCAATCTTGTCTTCTTTGCCTTTCTGCTCAATTTTATCGAGTTTCCGGTTTTTAATCGATTGCAGGATGTACATGCCTGAATCGGCGTAGGAAACAAACTCCCTGAAATCATTGTCGCGCGGATCATCGCGGTACGAAAACGCATCGTTGCTGATAATGGACTGCACCAAGTCAAAATTGAGTTCCATGTTGACCAAATCACTCAGGTATTCGTATCCTTCTTCCAGGTATTCCTTTTTCAGGTAATTGACCATTCTTACGCTGTCGGGCGTCAATAGCAAACGGGCAAGCGGAATGTTAATCTTACTAATGGTCAGTAGAATTTGCTTATCTTTTTCCGATTTCAGATTGGCACGAAACGAAGCCTTTTCATCTGGTCCCTCGTACTGGCAAACAATCCGCTTAATGGCCAGCATGTCGTAATCAAACGACTTGTCTTGCACCTTTCTGATCAGGCGATTGGTGTTCATTGGCCTGATTTTCTCGGTACTCACCACCTTGCTGGTTTTGCAGGATGAAATACCTAAAAACACGACAAAAATGAGTATAATAATTCGGTGTGGTGAAGGTGCTTTCAAGGGACTAAACTTTCAATAAATCGTGATTCCTTAATTTTTTGTTCCAGTACCTCGGTGCCTTCGCCAAGCGCTTTTGCTTTTTTCCAGTTTTCGAGTGCCTTGTCTGTCTCGCCCAGTTTATAAAGGATATCGCCGTAGTGTTCCAGCAATACGCCATTGTTCTCGCCTCCGTTGTTAATGGCCGATTCGATGTAGAATTTGGCCAGCTGGTAGTTTTCGCGCTTAAACAAAACCCAGGCGTAGGTGTCCAGGTAAGTCGGATTATCGGGATTTGCCTGGACTACCCGCCCACTCATGCGCTCGGCTTTCTCCAGCTGCTCGCCCCGGATTGAAAGGTAGTATGCATAATTGTTCATGGCCATGTAGTTGTCCGGGTTCAGTTTAATCACCTCGTCAAATGCCTTAAAAGCCTTTTCGACTTGATTCAGTTTGTAATAGGCTTCAGCTTTGTACAATTCAAACTGAACTTTAAGCGACTGGTTATCCAACACATATCCTTCACCTTCTTCAAGCGTTTTTAACACCTCATCGTACTTTTCGAGCTGAAGGGCGGCAACGGCGTGTAGCGCATACAAAACGGCCTGATTCGGGAACAATTCAATGGCTTGCGCGCTGTTGCCGTACAAGCTTTCAAAATCCATTAAATCATTGTCCATAAACAGCAGTTGCTGCCAGATTATGAAGTTGTCCTTGTCGGTTTCCAGGTATTGTTTCAGGTAATTGCGTGCTTCGTCAATTTTATTTTGCCGCATTAAATGTTCGGCATAAAGGGTGTACAGCCGGTTATCATCGGGATGCGTTTGCTTCAGAATATCAAGCAGTTCGTTAATCTGATCGGGCGACCAGTCTGAATTTTCGGTCCCGGAAGTTTGCAGCATGTAATACTGCATTTTGGTTTCAGCATCCAGTTCCTCGTTGCCAAAAGCCTCTTTGATGTGCTCAAACGCCTTATTCATATCGCCTTGCTCAATGTAATAGTTGGCCAGCGAAAAGTGCACAAAGCCATTTTCAGGGTCTATCTCCAGTATTCTATTGAAATTTTTGATTGCGTTTTGTTCATCGCCCACCTGTTGGTACAGCTCGGCCAACAGGCCGTAATATTGTGTTTCCTCAGGATCGGATTCAATCAGGCGGTTAATTTCTTCGAACGCCTCGTCCGGCTTCTCCCAGGCGAGATAGATTTGCTGTTTGGCCACCGAAATCTGCTCATTCAGTCCTGTCTTTTGTTCCAGGCGATTGTATGCATCAATGGCTGCTTTGTATTGTTCGGCCATCGCCAAAAGGCTGGCGTTGTAATACAAATACTCCAGATTATCCGGCTCATCGTTACTCAACTGGGTGTAAATATCCGCTGCTTCCTGGTATTGCTGCCGCTGCCGGTAAATTTCGGCCAACAGCAACTTGTACCATTTATTTTCAGAGTTGATACTGATGGCCTTTTCGAGCAAAAGCGAAGCGCTTGTCAAATCCTTGTTCGCATAGTGAATGCTCGCCATTTCGTACATGGCAACCGACGAATTTGGATCAATTTCGAGGCAGCGCGAAAAGATAGAAACGGCTTGTTGAATATTGCCCAGCTTCTTTTGCTTCAATCCTTCGATAAACAAATACTCAAACTCATTCTGTTGATCTTCCGACAGTTTTGTTTGTGCAACCGCATCAACCGCAGGTTCGGCCACCAGCTTTTGTTGTGTTGCTGAACAAGACGCCAAAAGGGCGGCTAAAAATAAAATATATGTCAGCTTTTTAAATATCATTTTCCTCTTCTAATTTTTTCCCGTATGCCCAAAACCACCCGCGCCGCGTTCAGTTTCTTCCAATATCTCGACGGGTTTCCAGGCAACGGTTTCATGTTTGGCGATCACCATTTGGCAGATCCGTTCGCCGTGGTTAATCACAAATTCTTCGTTGGATAAATTCACCAGGATGACCTTGACTTCACCGCGGTAATCGGCATCAATTGTTCCGGGCGAGTTCAATACAGTCACCCCTTTTTTGATCGCCAACCCGCTGCGAGGCCTAATTTGCGCTTCGTGTCCAACCGGCAATTCAATAAACAGGCCTGTTGGTACCAAAACCCGTTCCAGCGGTTTCAACACAATGGGTTGTTCTAAATCAGCACGCAAGTCCATTCCGGCTGATAAAGCGGTGCTGTATGCTGGCAATTCATTTCTCGACTGGTTGACAATTTTCACTTCCATAAGTAGCTTTTTTTCAATCTGCAAAGATAGAGAAATATCGCTAGCCTCCTTCCCTGCAACTTCCAATTAACAATATTTAAGGCTATTCGATATAGAACAGTTCTTCCATGATCTTATCCGAAATGAACAGGCCTTCGGTTGACAGACGATAAACGTCATCCTCAAAACGCATATGCTTGCTGATTAAGTATTTTTCAGCTTGCTCTTGAAAAAAATGATGAAATTTGGGCTCGAAATTCGCATGGAGGTAGGATCTTGAAATTCCCCATTTCGTTCGCAACGAAGTAATCATATAGTCGTTGTACTGGTCTTGTTCCGACAGGATTTCCGTTTCCCAAAAGCTTGTTTCCGCTTCAATAGCCTGCAGATATTTTCTCAGGCTCGAAACATTCCAGCGGCGGGTTTTGTGGTCGAACGAATGGGCCGAGGGTCCAAAACCCAGGTACTTTTTTCGTTCCCAATAGGCTTTATTGTGGCGCGAATAAGACTCGTTTCGTGCGAAATTCGATATTTCGTACTGCTCAAATCCGGCACTTTTCAAACGGGCCAGCAACAGTTTAAACTGGTCTAAGCTTAGTTCATCCGGAAGTTCCTTGATTTTCCCGCTTTTCAGGTATTTGTAAAACACGGTGCCTTCGTGGTAGGTGAGATGATAAGCCGAAATGTGCTGCACATCCAAGGCAACAGCTTGTTCAACATTGGCTTCCCAGTCGGCCAACGTTTGGTTGGGCAAACCGTAAATCAAGTCGATACTGATATTTTGGATTCCGGCCTGCTGCGCTGCTTTGATGGAGTTTATCGCTTGCCGGCTGTTGTGGCGCCGGTTCATGCTTTTCAAATCGTGATCATGAAATGACTGTGTTCCAATGCTTAAGCGATTGATTTTTGTTGTTTTCAAACCGCTTAAAAACGAATCGGTCAAATCGTCGGGGTTGGCTTCGAGCGTAATTTCAACGTCCTTTTCGAGCTGATAATCAACTTCAATCAGGCTCAAAATCTCCCTGATCTCTTCGATTTTTAAAACCGATGGTGTTCCGCCACCAAAGTAGATGCTGCCAATGCGCTCGCCATCAAGCTCTCTTTTGCGCCACTCAATTTCCTTTTTCAGGGCGGAAAGAAAATCGGTTTTCGCTCCAAAATCGGTCGATTTGTAAAAATCGCAGTAGTGACACTTGGTCTTACAAAATGGGATATGAATATAAATTCCGGCCATAAACCAGTCCTCCTCTGTCATCATCCGACGGCCTGCCGGAAACGAACGCTTTACATTTTTATCAGATCTTCGTGACCTTCCATGTCATCAATCACCGTCGCCAGGGTTGTTTCGCAATAAAACTTGTACAGTTTTTCGCGAACCTCCGAAAAGCTCTTGTGTACCGGGCAGGGTTGTCCTTGTTCGTGATGTGTTGAACAGGGTTCCATGCTAATCAGGCAGTTTTTGAAAAAATCTTCGCCATCAATAATACTCACAATATCATACAGCGAGATTTCGTCTTTTGGCTTTCCCAAACCAAAGCCACCGTTGGGTCCTTTGGTTGACACCAGCACCTTTTGCTTCACCAGGTTTTGTAGTATTTTCCCCAAAAAAGGAGTTGGAATATCCAATTCACTTGAAATTTTCTTAATCCCGATTTTCGTTCCTTTTCCATCGCTAAATCTTCCGAGGTAGATTAAGGCCCGGATGGCGTATTTACAGGTATTCGACAGCATAATTTAGTGTTTATTTTTCCATTGTTTACTAAATGATTCCTTTGCAAATGTTGGCAGGGACTTTTTGTCGCCCAAGGCATCTTGTTTGAGTTTTCCCAGTTGATTTTTAGATTTTCCACCCAATAAATCCAGGCGCTCACGTTTCATAAACGCATATTCAAACGCTTTCATGCCCACATTCCAGGCCAGTGGGGTATCGCCATTTTTCACCGCATCGCGGCGATTGTACAGCAGCATGTTGTGCAGTGGAATCCGCACCGGACAAACTTCGGTGCATTTTCCGCAAACCGAGCAAGCCGAACTTAAGTGGTTGTACTCTGAAAATCCTTTGTAAAACGGGGTGATAATTGAGCCGATGGGGCCGCTGTAAGTCGCATCGTAGGTGTAACCACCCACATTTTTATAAATGGGGCAGGCGTTTAAACAGGCACCACAACGGATACATTTTAAAGCTTCAAACTGGTCATCTTTCTGGTACAATTCACTCCGCTTATTGTCCAGCAAAATCACATACATTTTCTCCGGGCCATCCACTTCACCTGCCCTTTTGGGGCCCGACACGATGGAATTATAAACGGTAATCTGCTGCCCTGTTCCGTGTGCCGCCAGCAACGGCCACATCAATCCTAAATCCTTCATTTTTGGCACCACTTTTTCAATGCCGCCAATGACAATATGAATTTTCGGAAAGGAGAATGTCATCATCGCATTGCCTTCATTTTCAGTCAATGCGATGGCGCCTTTATCGGCAATCAGGAAATTTGCTCCCGTTACACCTACATCGGCCCGGGTAAACTTTTCGCGAAGCAATCCGCGAACAAAATTCGTTAAATATTCCGGTGTACTTTTTTCGGGTGTATCAAACTTTTCATGGAAAAGTTCAGCAATATCTTCTTTCGACTTGTGCATGGCAGGTGTCACAATATGATACGGTTTTTCACCGGCAATCTGCACGATGTATTCGCCCAAATCAGTCTCCAGCGACTCCACGCCAACGGCTTCAACATGCTCATTCAGTTCGATTTCCTCTGTGGTCATCGACTTACTTTTTACCAGCAGCCTAGCTTGGTTATCCTTCAAAATTTGCTGAACCGCCTGAATGGCTTCCGCGGCATCTTCGGCCCAAATCACCTCAGCGCCATTGGCCTGGCTGTTTTTCTCAAAGTCAAGCAGATACTGTGGCAGATTGGCAATGGCTTCACTTTTTATATACGAAGCGCGATCTTTTGCCAACTCGAGGTTAGCGTATCTTTTTCGGCCCCGATCCACTGCCGCATCGTACTTGGAAATGTTGAATTTGATGGTTGCCCGATGTCGTTTATCGAACGCAATTTTTTCAGAATCCTTTATGAATTGCTTCTTTTCGTGTGACATAATCTAGCTCAATGGCATTTTATTGATTCGTCGAAGATGTCGTCCGCCTTCAAAATCGGTTGAAAGAAAGGTTTTGACAATCATCATGGCTTCTTCATCGGTCACAAAACGAGCCGGCAAGGCGCAAATATTGGCATCGTTGTGAAGTCGGGCCAAAGCGGCAATTTCAGGTTTCCAGCAAATAGCCGACCTAATTTTCTGATGTTTGTTCGAAGTCATGCTAATGCCATTTCCACTTCCACACAGCGAAATACCCAATTCAAATTCGCCATTTTCAACGGCTTCAGCCATCGGATGCGCATAGTCCGGATAATCGGAACTTTCAGCCGAATAGGCACCAAAATCTTTAAATTCAATTCCCTGTTCTTTCAAAAAATCAACGATCACCTGTTTTTTTTCATATCCAGCATGATCGGAAGCCAACGCAATCTTCATCTTATTCATTTTCACTAAAAATAGTCAAAAATAATACTTAAAAGTATTTATTCTGAATTTCTTACTTCATAAACCTATAAATTTCTTTTCGCTCTAAAACAAAGGTCAACAACAAGAATATGCCAATGAGCAATGTATGAACAAAATACATCAATACTGAGGCGGTGAGATTTAAAATTTCGGCTGCAAAATATACGGCCAATGCAACTGCAAAATACAGTGCGATTCGCTTAAGCGGGTAATCGACCGGAAAATACTTTTGCCCAAAAACGTAGGACAGCACCACCATCGTCATAAAACAAATGAGCATTGCCCAGGCCGATGCCATGTAACCAAATTTGGGTATAAACACGATATTCAGAATTAGACTGATGCCGGCGCCAACCAAGGCAAAATAAGCTCCGAAACGCGTTTTATCGGTTAGTTTATACCAAAGCGAAAGGGTGTAGTAAATTCCCAGAAAGAGATTCGCCATCAAAATAATGGGCACTACATTTAATCCGGAATGGTATTTCGAATCGACAATCTGTTTTACCAAATTGATGTACAAACAGATCCCCAGAAAAATGATCAAACCAAAAATGACGAAATATTTCATGATGATGGCATAGCCCCGCTTGTTATCATCTGATTTAACCTGGGAGAAAAAAAACGGCTCGAAGGCATAGCGAAAAGCCTGGATAAACATGTTCAGAATGACGGCCAGCTTGAAATTGGCTCCGTAAATTCCCAGTTGCGACATGGGATCCTGACTTTCGGGCAGCAATTTCGGGATTAATATCTTGTCGATATTTTGGGTGACCATGCCGCCAACGCCAACCAGGAGGATGGGGAAGGAGTACCAAACCATTTCCTTCAGGAGCTTGCGGTCCAGTTTTAATTTCACAATCATTTCGGGAACCAGCAAAAGCAAGGCAATTCCGGAAGCAATCAGGTTGGAAATAAACACATAGCCGACTCCTATTTCAGGCGAGTAAACCAGCTTAACCCAGCTATCAGGGTTCGATTTTAACACAGCCGGACAAATACTCAAAAAGAAGATATTGAGAAAAATGGTCACAAAAATGCCGATGAATTTCAGAATGGCGAACTTCACCGCTTTCGACTCAATGCGCAGTTTGGCAAAAGGAATTGCTGTCAACGCATCGAGCGCAACAATCAGCGCCACCCACCGGATGTACTCCGGATGTTCGGCGTAGTCGATCCAGCCGGCAATGGTGTCGGAAAAAGCAAGGACCAAAAGCAAAAAGGCAACCGACGTGCTGAACAGGGAAAT
>NZ_LGIA01000178.1 GCF_001270965.1 Sunxiuqinia dokdonensis
TTGTTTTTTATTTTAAAGGTTTCCAGATAATTAATGGGCTCTCGAATTCAGATGCTTTCAGAATTCCGGTGTTGCCTGTAAAAGTGTGTATTAACGCAGGAGGCAGCATGACTGGCTTTTCTGGGTCATGGTTCACTTGGGTAAAAAATGCGTGTTCGTTGTGGTTTGAAAATCGTTGAACGTTGTGCCGGGAGTCCTTTGTTTTGAGAAAAACATTATCAGATTGAGAAAGAAATTCACTTTTTAAAAGGAAACTCTGCGGTTGATGCGGTCTGGCTTTGATTCCCTCCGATTCAGAAATTGAACTTTTGTTATTCATTTATACAGAGTAGTTTATTGTGGCCTGAGCTGGCTTGCCTGTTTTTGCTTGCTGTGTACTGTTCAGCTAAGTCACTGCATCTTGGAATCGTTTTTGGAACAGTAGAGGTACCAAACTTTAAAATAAAGGAAAAATGAAAACTTCAAGATTAACAACTTTCTCAGCAATGTTTTTATCGCTGTGTTTAATTCTGGCTTCGTGTAACAGTTCAAGAACCTTAAAAGGTGGCGCGATTGGCGCTGGTGCTGGTGGTGTCTTGGGTGGAGTAATCGGATCAAAATCCGATAATACGGCTAAAGGAGCTATTCTGGGAGCGGTCATTGGTGGTACAGCGGGAGCCTTGGTTGGTAAATATATGGACAAGCAGGCGGAGGAACTCGAACGTGATTTGGAAGGCGCTACTGTTGAGCGGATCGGGGAGGGGATTAAAATTACTTTCGACTCGGGAATTTTGTTCGGTTTTGACTCGTCGACATTGACTGCGACCTCGAAGCAAAATATCAATGAACTGGCGGAAACCTTGAAGAAGTACGAGGATACCGAAATCCTGATTGAAGGTCATACCGATAGTAAGGGGAGTGAAGAATACAACCAAAGCTTGTCGGAGCGAAGAGCCGGGTCGGTTGGCGATTTGTTGGTGAGCACGGGTGTGGCCGGAAACCGGATTACACAAGTTGGGTATGGCGAAATGCAACCCATTGCTGACAACGAAACTGATTACGGACGCAGCCAGAATCGGCGTGTTGAAGTGGCTATTTTTGCCAACGATAAATTGAAAAGAGCAGCGAAACGAGGAGATATTGGTGAACTGGAGAGTGAATAAAATATTCTAACCCTTTAAAATGTAGAAATATGAAACGAATGAAAAGATTAATCATACTATCAAGTGTATTATGTTTGCTGGTCAGTCCGGCGATAATGGCGCAAGAGTCGGTCACCGGAATTAAAGGTGGTTTGAACTTATCGAGTTTAACCACCGATGGCAACGATGATAAAAACCTGAAACTGGGCTTTCATGCAGGTTTGTATAATAAAATTGCGATAAGCGAAAGCTTTGCCATTCAGCCGGAGTTGTTGTATTCGGTAAAAGGAATGAAACTCGATTACGACAATAGCACCATGGCGGATGGGGAAACCAAGTTCAACCTGAATTACATTGATTTGCCTGTGAAACTGGTTTTCAATTTATCCGAAGATTTTGAGTTCCAGGCTGGTCCGTATATTAGCTATTTGGTCAATGCCAACCTGGATACCAACGCCGAAGTGCTGGATTATTTTCAGATTGACTCGGAAGATGAAGTTGATCGGAAAAACTTTAATACGCTGGATTACGGACTTTCTTTCGGCCTGGGCTTTGACTTACAATCCGTCTTAATCGGTTTTAACTACAATCTTGGTTTAAACCAAGTGGCTAAGGACGATGAACCTTCTTACGACTTGCTTGGAGACGCAAAAAACAGCGTGATTCAGGTGTATGCCGCCCTGAGATTTTAACCCTAAAAATTCGATGTCATGTTACGTTTAGTGATCCTGTTTTTTATTATTGCCCTGGTGGCAGCCATTTTTGGTTTTGGAGGAATTGCCGCCGGTGCTGCCGGAATTGCCAAAATTATCTTTTTCATCTTTATCGTTTTGCTCCTTTTGTCAATTATTGGAGGAGGAATTCGCGGATGGAGGTAAAATACGGATGA
The DNA here is from genome assembly GCF_001270965.1 of Sunxiuqinia dokdonensis. Lineage (GTDB taxonomy): Bacteria > Bacteroidota > Bacteroidia > Bacteroidales > Prolixibacteraceae > Sunxiuqinia > Sunxiuqinia dokdonensis. The sequence continues at coordinate 2,011 of NZ_LGIA01000178.1, forward strand.
TGTAATTACCGGAATTGTGAGACAAAAAAAAAGAGGCTGCCTTTTCAAGTAGTCTCTTTTCTTTTAAACTATTTTATGAACCATCTCTCCCGATTTTTTTTCAGTTATCCGGGCTTGAACGGTTTTATTTCATTTGCTTCACTTTAACAGCGGTTGGTCCTTTTTGTCCCATTTCTACTTCGAAACTAACCAGGTTACCTTCTTTAATGTCTTCCAGCACATTGTTGATATGCACAAACACACTTTCTTTCGTTTCCGAATCCCGAATAAATCCGTAGCCTTTTGAATCATTGAAAAAAGTTACCGTTCCTTTCCGTACTGGATCAACTTCCTCATTGGGATCGCTCTTCGGAACACTGACCTCAATGTCTTCCAAGTTAACTTCTTCCTTTTTCGATGGATCGGGTGGCGTATCGGTAATGTTACCATGTTCGTCAACGTAAGCGATCATGTCATCCAAACTGCCTGATTTTTCGTTGTCTTTTCTGGCTAATCGCTTCTTTTCTTTGTCTTTTCGCTTTTTTTCTTTCTTGTTTCGTACTTCTTTTTTATTAAATGTCTCTTGAGATCTACCCATAAATTCTGTTTATATTAATTGATATTGAATACTTGTACTATTTGTTTGCCTGCCTACGCACGAATTGCAAATAAGGTTTCCCGTTTTGTAAGCAGTGCTGGCAATTTGCAACAATAAAATGAGGTGAAAAAAAATATCCTCATGGTTAAGATCAAAAAAAGAAACCAATGGTGAACGACTTAAAAGGGTGGGTCTGATTCTGTTAGCACTGTTTTTGAGTCCGAAATATCGGCTAAGTTACAATTTTATTTGATTGAATAATAATTTGCGGTATTTCGGATCCTGTAAATTAACACTGCGATGGCGATCGGCTTTTGTTCAAGCAATCCAGTCATGGTTTAGTGTCAGTGGTCTGCATCGTGTGTTTTCGTCGAATCCGCAACCAGGCGGTTAATGCCTTTCAGCTCTTTTGCTGTCAGGTGGCGCCATTTACCAACCGGAACATCCAAGGAAACATTCATAATTCGCACGCGTTTTAGCTTGACGACCTCGTAGTTTAAGTACTCGCACATGCGGCGGATTTGCCGGTTGAGGCCTTGGGTTAGAATGATTCTAAATTGGTGCGAGTCAATTTGTTCGACTTCGCATGGGCGTGTCACCGTATCCAAAATTGGGATTCCACTGCCCATCTTGCGGATAAATTCGTTGGTGATGGGCTTGTTCACGGTTACGAGGTACTCTTTTTCGTGGTTGTTTCGGGCGCGCAATATCTTGTTGACGATGTCGCCGTCGTTGGTTAAGAAAATCAGCCCTTCGCTTGGTTTGTCGAGCCGCCCGATTGGGAAAATCCGCTTGGGATAGTTGATGTATTCAATAATGTTATTCTTTTCAACCCGGGTGTCGGTGGTACAAACAATACCCACCGGCTTGTTGAAGGCCAAATAAACCGGCTTGTCTTTGGGATCCGAAATCAGTTTTCCGTCCACCCGGATTTCATCTTCGGGGCTGACTTTGGTGCCCATTTCCGGCACGGCTCCGTTAACCGTAATCCGGCCTGCGTCAATCAGTTTGTCTGCTTTCCGGCGTGAGCAATAGCCCACTTCGCTTAAATATTTGTTGATTCGTGTTGTCTGAGTCACTTTTTTTCGTTGTTTTTATTTTAGAACAAGCTTCCTGCCGTTGGGTTTGATTCAGCCGAAGCTGCCAACGAAGCAGCGAGCCTTTTTCGTACCGAAAGATAAGTTAAAAGATTCTTCGTTTAAATTCGGAACAGCAAATGGCAGTTGCCGTGGCCACATTGAGTGATTCGGAACCCGAGTTTCCGGAGGCAAATGAAGGGATGTGAATCTTTTGACTGATTTTTTCCGCGAGGCTTGGTGAAATGCCATTGCCTTCGTTGCCCATGACCAAGATGGCTTGTGGAGCAAGTGCTGAGATGTATATGTTTTCGCCTTCGAGGAAAGTGCCGTAAACCGGCAGCTGGTTTGCCAGTGCCTGTTCAATCATTTCATTCAGGTTGAGGTAGTTGACCTGAACCCTGAAAATAGCTCCCATGCTGGCTTGAATCACTTTTGGGTTGTAGCAGTCAACTGAGTTTTCGGAACACAGCACCTGTTTTATTCCAAACCAGTCGGCTATGCGGATAATGGTTCCGAGATTTCCGGGATCCTGTATGAAATCGAGCGCCAACGAAAATTCGCCGGTAAGCTTGGCGATTGACCAGGACCGGTCGGGCATTTCAACAATAGCCAGTGCTTCCTGCGGTGTTTTGAGTTGACTGGCCTTTTTGAGTTCGGCTTCGTTGCATTCAATTACTTCGCTTGCCGAAGCCGCTGCGGGTGCGTGACTTGATAAAAAGTCGGATGTGGCCACCAATAACTTCACCAAGAAACCCGACGACAAAGCTTCAAGCACGACTTTATTCCCTTCAACCAAAAATACACCTTCCTGTTCGCGCGTTTTTTTTCGACTGAGCGATTGAATGAATTTTATTTTGTTTTTACTTAGCATGGTGGTTGGCAAACAATTTGTAAAAATAAAAACCCTATTCGATTTGTTTGCGTTCGATAGTGTTTATTTTTGTTGAAATTCCTAGATCCGGTTGAGAAATGAGAAAAGAGCGTCTGTTTAAAATACTGATTGGCCTGTTGGTGGCCGTTAACCTTTTCTCGTGTTCTCCGACCAAATTTGTGCCGGAAGGAAAGTATTTGCTCAACGATACCGATATCCGAATTGACAATAACACCATTAGCAAAGAACAACTACAAGCACAAATCAGGCAAAAGGAAAACCTGAAAATACTGGGGTTCATCAAATTTCATCTGGGCTTGTACAACTTGTCTTCCGCAAAAAAGGAAGAAGGTTGGTTTAAGCGAATTGGCGAGGCTCCCGTCATTTATGATGACTACATGACTGAGCGTTCGAAAGAGCAGCTTAAGCTGTATTTGAAAAACAAGGGATATTACGATGCTTCCGTTTCCGGGCAGCTCACTGTGAAAGAGAAAAAGCAAAAGGTAGATTTGGTTTACACCATAGAAGCTGGAGAACCTTACCGGATACGAAATTATGATTATCGATTTGTTGACCGAGGTGTTGAATCTTTGATTTTATCGGATACGGCCAGTCAACTCGCTGGACCAGGAGAAATATTTGACGTGGATGTGCTGAATGCGGAACGCCAGCGTATGGCGAATCTTTTGAAAGATCATGGGTATTTTGATTTTTCGGCGGAGCACATTTCATACCAGGCTGACAGTGCTTTGATGAACAGGCAGGTTGACTTAACCGTTCAGATTGCCGATGACGATTTGGAAGACGAGCTGGAGCCGATAAAGCCCCACAGAAAATTTATTGTCCGTTCGTTTCAGATCACGCCCGATTTTGTTCCTCCTCAGCTGAGTGGCAACAGGCCGTTGATGGAACAGGACAGTTTGAAGAATTTCCCTTACACGTTTTACTATCAGGATCAGTTGAAATATAAGCCCGAGCTTTTTTATGCCGTTAATCGCATGGAGGACAGCCTGTACTATTCGCAGAAGAACGTTGAGCGGACCTACCGGTCGCTGGTTCAGCTGCGCCAGTTTCGGGTGGTCAACCTGAATTTTGATGAAGTGCCTGATTTGGGAAACGATTCAATTGGCGTACTCGACAGTAAATTTCAATTGTCAGCCCTTCCCCGGCAAGGATTTTCGGTTGATTTGGATGGGACCAACTCGTCGGGAAATCTGGGGGTCGCCGGTAATCTGAACTATCAACATCGAAACGTTTTTCGGGGAGCAGAAATTTTTAACTTTAATTTAAAGGGGGCCGTAGAGCGACAGCAGACTTTGATTGAAAACAACAACCTGAACTTCAACACCCGGGAAGTTGGGATTGAAGGCTCGCTAACCATTCCAAAATTTTTAAGTCCGCTCAAACGAGGAGCCTTGTTCAGCTACCAGGTGCCGCAAACTGACCTGACACTTGGATTCAACTACCAAAGGCGACCCGACTACACCCGGACCATTACCAATTTCAGGTTTGGCTATAACTGGAAAACCTCTCCCAGTCGCTCTCATTTTTTGAATGTGGTCGATATCAACTATGTCAATCTTTATGAGTTTAATGATGAATTTCTGAATTCGATCCGCGACTTGTATATTAAAAGTAGTTTTACCGACCACCTTATTTTCGCCATGAATTACACGCAGGTGGACAATACGCAGAACCTGAAACGCAGGGACCACTACCGGTATTTCAAATGGTCGTTTGAGTCGGCGGGGAATATGTTGTCGGCTTATTCCAGCATTTTTGACCGACCAAAAGCGAGCATTGTTGACACCATAACCGGGCAGGTGGCAGATTACCATCAAGTACTCGGAAATCGTTTTGCTCAATATTTGAAAGCCGATTTTGAATATCGGTACGGCTATATGATCGACAAGTATAATTCCGTGGTTGCACGCACCTTTGTTGGCGTTGGGTTACCCTACGGAAATTTCGATGTGTTACCATTTGAGAAGAAATATTTTACAGGAGGAGCCAACGGAATCAGAGCCTGGCAGGTTCGTTCGCTGGGGCCTGGAACCTACCATGCGCCTGAGGGAGCCTATCCAAACCAATCGTCGGATATCAAACTGGAAGCCAACCTGGAGTATCGCTACCGTTTTGTATGGCGAATTGAAGGCGCATTTTTTCTCGATGCCGGCAATATTTGGGCAATCAACGAAAAGGATAACCGTTCGGGTGCCCAGTTTAAGTTTGACCAGTTTTATAAGCAAATCGCTCTTGGTACCGGCATGGGGCTGCGTTTCGATTTCACTTACTTTATTTTCAGGCTCGACCTGGGGATGAAACTACGTGATCCGTCGCTTGATGCGGGGAAACGATTCATTGTTGGGAACTATCCAATTTCGGCTGAGCATTTCAACCTGAGTTTTGCGATTGGCTATCCGTTTTAACCTGCATTTAATGTTTGCTGTCCGTTTTTTTGTTTTTTATTCGTAAATTTGCAGCCGATCAAAGATTTGAATTTCAAATTGAAATTATCCTGATTAATTTATTTAATATATAAAAGCTATGAGCGAAAAACTTTTTGATAACATCAAGCCAGGTGTAGTAACCGGAGAAGATGTACAATACATTTTTAAAGTGGCCAAAGAGAATCAATTTGCCATGCCAGCGGTTAATGTCACTACCTCAAGTACAATCAATGCCGTTATGGAGGCCGCAAAAGTGGTTGATTCTCCTGTAATTATTCAGTTCTCGAATGGCGGGGCGCAATACTTTGCAGGCAAAGGGTTGAAATTGGAAGGACAACAGGCCGCGATTGCAGGTGCAGTTGCAGGAGCAAAAACCATTCATCATTTGGCTGAACTATACGGAGTTCGCGTAATTTTGCATACGGACCATGCTGCAAAAAAATTGTTGCCTTGGATTGATGGTTTGCTGGACGCAGGCGAAAAACATTTTGCCGAAACCGGAAAGCCATTGTTCTCTTCTCACATGTTGGACCTGTCAGAAGAACCATTGGAAGAAAACATCGCAATTTGCAAAGAATACCTGGCCCGAATGAGCAAAATAGGTATGACCATCGAAATTGAACTGGGTGTTACCGGCGGTGAAGAAGATGGCGTTGATAATTCAGATGTTGACAATGCTTTGCTTTATACCCAGCCCGAAGAAGTTGCTTACGCGTACGAAGAATTGAGCAAAATTAGCCCGAACTTCACGATTGCAGCATCATTTGGTAATGTACACGGTGTTTACAAACCAGGTAATGTTAAGTTGACTCCGAAAATTTTGGATGCTTCACAAAAATACATCGCTGAAAAATACAAAACTGCAAATTCAAAACCAGTTGATTTCGTATTCCACGGCGGATCAGGTTCTACAGTTGAAGAAATTCGCGAAGCCATTTCTTATGGCGTCATCAAAATGAATATCGATACTGATACGCAATGGGCTTATTGGGAGGGTGTTCGTGCATTCGAAGCTAAAAACCATGATTACCTGCAAGGCCAAATTGGTAATCCTGATGGCGAAGACAAACCGAATAAAAAATACTACGATCCACGGGTTTGGTTGCGTGCTGCGGAAGAAGCAGAAATTGCCCGTTTGAAAGTTGCATTTGAAGATTTGAACTGCATCGGAAGAAGCTAATTCAAACAAATGAAATTTAAAGCCCTTCAATTTTGGAGGGCTTTTTTTATGCCTTGTTTTTTGCGCCATTCGTTGTTGTTTTGTTGAAAGGAATAAAAATATTTTGCATTTTTGCCGCCTTATAAACAGGATTGAAAGCTAAAAGCAGCAAATTCTATTGATTTAAAACCTAAAGTCTATGTCTGGAATACCGACTTCCCGTGATTCATTTGGAAGCAAGTTTGGCGTTATTGCTGCAACAGCTGGTTCTGCTATTGGTTTGGGGAACATTTGGCGTTTTCCCTATGTGGTTGGCGAAAACGGTGGTGGAGCTTTTCTAATCATTTACCTGGCTTTTGTTGTAGCTATTGGCTTGCCGGTTATGCTGTCCGAGTTTGTTATTGGGCGGAGCTCCCAACGCAACGCCTTTGGTGCCTTTAAAGTGCTGGCACCGGGCAAACCGTGGTACCTCGTAGGCTTGATGGGAGTGGTTGCCGCTTTTATGATTTTGTCTTTTTATACCGCGGTGGCAGGCTGGACCCTGGAGTACATTTATCAATCGTTCGCCAATGGTTTTTCTGGCAAATCTGCCGACGAACTATCGCTCATGTTTACCGAATTCAGGAGTGACAGCTGGCGCCCGTTACTTTGGTTTTTCGTCTTTATGGGCTTAACTGCACTGGTTATTATTTCCGGCGTGAAAAATGGAATTGAGAAGTATACAAAAATCCTGATGCCGATTTTATTGTTGATTCTCATTGTTTTGTGTGTTCGCTCGGTCACCTTGGAAGGAGCCAGGGGCGGGCTGGAGTTTTTGTTTAAACCCGATTTTTCGAAAATTACTGCACGGACCGTGCTGGAGGCTCTTGGACAGGCGTTCTTCTCGCTGAGCATTGGCATGGGGACGCTAATCACTTATTCTTCTTATATCAATAAAAGGGAACCTCTGGGCTCCATTTCCTTCTCGGTAGCTTTTGCCGATACTTTGATTGCAGTGATGGCCGGGATTGCGATATTTCCGGCGGTGTTTGCCTTTGGTATCGAGCCTGGATCGGGCGAAGGTTTGGTGTACATCACCCTGCCCAATATCTTTCAGCAAATGGCCGGAGGCTATATCTTTTCGTTATTGTTTTTTCTGCTTTTAGGGGTTGCTGCCCTCACTTCGACCATTTCGGTCCTCGAAGTCATTGTCGCTTACTTTGTTGAAGAGTTGAGGCTCAGCCGTAAAAAAGCCACCTGGCTGGCAACGGCTTCGGTTTCTGTTCTCGGAATTATGTGTAGCCTGTCGTGGGGGGCCATGGAGGGCATCCGGATTTTTGGAATGAATGTATTTGGCTTGCTCGATTATCTTTCGGCCAATGTATTCCTGCCTTTGGGCGGATTGCTGATTGTTGTGTTTGTTGGCTGGGTGCTGGGTAAGCAAAAGGCCAAAGCAGAATTGTCGAATGACGGGCTTTTGAAAGCAGTTTACTTCCCGGCCTTCTTTATGGTTGTCAAATTTATTGCACCCATTGCCATCGCCTTGGTCTTTCTGCAACAGATTGGCCTCATAAGTCTATAGTGTTTACTCCGGATTTCATTTGTCATTTTATTTTTTTTCGGTTGATTTTACCGGACCTGTTTTTTTACCGGATTTTTTGTTGTAATTTTTGAAATGATTTTGTTAATGAATTCATTTTCGCCCTGCCAATCATTTTAAAAAGGAAACAACTGTGAGATTTAGGGAAATTATCCGCGATTATTTTACGTTCACCAGGAATGAACGGATCGGCTTGACGATTTTGCTTTTTCTGATCCTGGTTGCTTTTGCCGCAAATCAGTTGGTGTTTTATTTTGAAAAGCCCGGAAAGGCCGATCAGGAAAAATTTAAACAGTTGCTGGCTATGCTGGAGCAGAAGCAAGAAAATGAACGTGCCCGGTTCCGGTTGCGTGGATCGCTTTTTCACTTCAACCCCAACACCATCGATAGTCTTGCCCTGGATAGTTTGCAACTTCCATTCTATGTCAAGAAAAACCTGTTGGCGTATCGTGCCAAGGGAGGCCGATTTTATGCTGATGCCGACTTTCGCAAAATCTACGGGATGAATGATTCAGTTTTTGAAGCCATCAAGCCTTACCTTCAGTTGGACAAGAGAAAACCGACGATATACGCTTCTGAAAGGAAGCCTGAGCAGCCATTATCTTCGATTCTTGAACCCGGAGTCAAGGAACCTGCCCGGCCTGCGATTCAACCGATAGAAATCAATGCTGCAACGGCAGCGGAACTGAAAACCTTGTATGGGATTGGCGACGTGTTATCGTCGCGGATTATCAAGTATCGAGACCTGCTGGGCGGTTTTTCAACCCTTGAGCAGCTGCATGAAGTTTACGGGCTGAAACCGGAAACCATTGAAAACATTCTTCCGTATCTGAAACTGGATACTGGCCAGGTGAAGCAGATTAATGTGAATTTTGCTGAGCCCGATGAACTGGCGCGACATCCATACGTGTCATGGGATGCGGCCAAGGCAATCGTCGATTTCCGTTCAGGGAATGGATTTATGAATGACCTTCAAGCCATACGATTAAATAAGCTGATGAGTGAAGAAGAGTTTCAGAAGATTTACCCTTATTTGAAAACCAAAAATTGAATGTCGTTGTTTCTTTTAGTACGTTTTTGAAGGTTTGTGATTTTAAATTTGAAATTTCTCAAGATTAATTTGATTAATACCATAGAATTCATAAATTTGCGGCTCGAAATTTAAACAGTTAAAAATATAATTATATGATCGTTATTCCGGTTAAAGAAGGCGAAAATATCGAAAGAGCCCTTAAGAGATTTAAAAGAAAGTTTGAAAAAACTGGCGTGATTAAAGAGTTACGTGGAAGACAAGCCTTCACGAAACCTTCAGTTGAAAGACGAGCTGAGGTGAAAAAGGCTATCTATATTGAACAGATGCAACGCGAAGAAGACTAAATTTATTTAGCCGATTCCTGTTGCAGCATAAACACGTTTTTTAATGGCCTACCGGGAATCATTTCTGAAATATTTGCAATTCGAGAAAAGGTGTTCACTGAATACCATTGTGGCATACCGAAAAGACCTCGATCAGTTTGAAGAGTTTGTTTTCAAAACGGTCGGGGATTTTAACGTTTTGGCGGTGGATACTAAATTGATCCGAAGTTGGATCGTTGACTTGATGAGCCGCGGAATCGCAGCGAAATCAGTCAACCGAAAAATAACGGCTCTCAAGTCGTTTTTCAAGTTTTTGCTACGGCAGGAGTTGATTGAAGTGAGTCCCGCTGAAGGTGTCATTACGCCAAAGGTTCCCAAACGGCTTCCAATCTTTGTTGACGAAAATAGTTTGCACCACTTGCTGGATGATGGCTATTTTCAATCCGACTTTGAAGGAATTCGGGATAAACTGATTTTGAGTTTATTTTATGGCACCGGAATTCGCCTTTCAGAATTGATCAATCTTCAACAAAAGCAAATTTTTCAGCATGAACATCTGATTAAAGTACTTGGCAAGAATAGCAAAGAGCGGGTGGTCCCATATCCTCGTAGTTTGAATACCTTGATTGAAGAATATATCTTGATTCGAAATGCAACGTGGGGAGAAGTTGCTTCTTACTTTTTTTTGACTTCAAAGGGGAAAAAGGTCTACGAAAAGTTAGTTTATCGTGTGGTGAAAAAGTATCTTGCACTAGTAACAACACTGGAGAAAAAGAGTCCACACGTGCTTCGACATAGTTTTGCAACACACTTGTTGAATCACGGGGCTGATTTAAATGCCGTTAAAGAATTGTTGGGACATAGTAATTTGGCTGCAACGCAAATCTATACCCATACAACAACGGATAAACTTCAAAGCGTATATAAACAAGCTCATCCAAGAGCCTAAATTTAGAGGAGGAAAAATTATGAACATTAATTTGAATGCCGTTCATTTTACACCAGATCAAAAATTGGTAGATTTTGCCAATAAAAAACTAAATAAGTTGGATACCTTTTTTGAAGGTATTATATCAGCCGAATTAATATTGAAAGTTTTGAAGCCAGAGACTGCAGATAATAAAATTGCAGAGATCAAACTTTCGATTCCTGCAAATGGATATTTGTTCGCCAAAAAAGAAGCGGATACCTTTGAAGAAGCGATTGATTTAGCCATTGATGCAATTCGCCGCCAGCTCACGAAATTCAAGGAAAAACTGAAGGAAAAATAATTTCAAAAAAAGGGTGAATTCTTGTGAATTCATTAAAAATATTTATACATTTGCAAACCCTTTTTGGACAAGTCTCTGATTAGTCAGAGCTTATAGCATGGAAAGCCTCGATAAACATACGAACAAAGCGTTTGCCGAGGTTTTAACTTGGAGAAAAGGCGAGTTAATGTTGCCGAATTAGCTCAGTTGGCCAGAGCACGTGATTTGTAATCTCGGGGTCCTCAGTTCGAATCTGAGATTCGGCTCAAACAAGGGAGATTCCAAACCCAAATTCCAAATCGTTGGAATTTGAATGATCGGAATTTGTTATTTGAAATTTTTGGGGAGATACCAAAGCGGCCAACTGGGGCAGACTGTAAATCTGCTGTCTTATGACTTCGTAGGTTCGAATCCTGCTCTCCCCACAACAGTGAAATCCCAAAGTACAAAAAATCAAATGCCAAAAATTGGAATTTGAAACATGGAATTTGGAATTTCAAAATTTGCGGGAGTAGCTCAGTTGATAGAGCATTAGCCTTCCAAGCTAAGGGTCGCGAGTTTGAATCTCGTCTCCCGCTCAAATTTTAACAACGAAGATATTCGTTGCCGGGGTAGCTCAGGGGTAGAGCGCATCCTTGGTAAGGATGAGGTCACGAGTTCAATTCTCGTCCTCGGCTCAATGATAAATAAATAAAAGATAATTAATAATTACGAGTTATGGCTAAAGCACATTTTAATAGGGACAAAGACCATGTGAACATTGGTACTATCGGCCACGTTGACCACGGTAAAACAACCCTAACAGCTGCTATTACAACTGTATTAGCAAAAAAAGGTTTCTGTGAAATTAAATCATTCGATTCAATTGACAGTGCACCAGAAGAAAAAGAGCGTGGTATTACTATTAATACAGCTCACGTTGAGTACGAAACTGCAACACGTCACTATGCGCACGTTGACTGTCCTGGACACGCCGACTACGTGAAGAACATGGTAACTGGTGCTGCCCAGATGGACGGTGCCATTATCGTAGTTGCTGCAACCGACGGTCCTATGCCTCAAACACGCGAACACATCTTGTTGGCTCGTCAGGTAAACGTACCAAGATTGGTTGTTTTCATGAACAAAGTTGACATGGTTGAAGATCCGGAATTGTTGGAACTTGTTGAAATGGAAATCCGCGAATTGCTTGATTTCTACGAATTCGACGGTGACAATGCTCCTGTAATTCAAGGTTCTGCACTTGGTGCACTGAATGGTGAGCCAGAGTGGGAAGAAAAAGTTCTTGAGTTGATGGAAGCTTGCGATACTTGGATTCCACTGCCTCCACGTGATGTAGACAAGCCATTCCTGATGCCGGTTGAAGATGTATTCTCAATCACAGGTCGTGGTACTGTTGCTACTGGCCGTATCGAAACTGGTGTTGTTCACACAGGTGATGAACTTCAGTTGATCGGTTTAGGTGCAGAAGGTCGCAAAACAGTTTGTACTGGTGTTGAAATGTTCCGTAAGATTTTGGACGACGGCCAGGCTGGTGACAACGTAGGTTTGTTGCTTCGTGGTGTTGACAAAAAAGAAATCAAACGTGGGCAAATTTTGGCTAAGCCAGGTTCAATCACTCCTCACACAAAATTCAAAGCTGAGGTTTATGTATTGAAGAAAGAAGAAGGTGGTCGTCACACGCCATTCCACAACAAGTACCGTCCTCAGTTCTACTTGCGTACGCTTGACGTAACAGGTGAGATTACGCTGGAAGAAGGTCGCGAGATGGTAATGCCAGGTGACAACGTAACCATTACTGTTAACTTGATTTATCCGGTAGCATTGAACACTGGTCTTCGTTTCGCAATCCGCGAAGGTGGGCGTACCGTTGGTGCCGGTCAGGTAACTGAAATTCTTGAGTAACACAAGATAAAATAACCAAGAGATGTCCCGGACCTTTTTTGGGGTCCGGGATTCTTTGCGGATGTAACTCAGTAGGGAGTATTTATACAAGTATAACAGCAGGTTCGACTCTTGCCATCCGACCAACGCAAACTAAAAAAAGAGAATGAAACTTAAAATCTATATCGAAGAAGCTTATAATGAGCTTGTTCATAAAGTTTCCTGGCCAACTTGGAAAGAGTTGCAAAACAGTGCATTTGTAGTAATGGTTGCTTCCTTTATAATAGCACTTATTGTATTCGTAATGGACATCTCGTTTGAGAACATTATGGACTTTGTGTACAGTTTATTTTATTAATACGATTGGAGATCGACATGAGCGAAATTGTAAAAAAATGGTATGTTCTTAGAACCGTCGGAGGAAAAGAGAAGAAGGTTAAAGAATATATCGAAAGCGAAATTGCAAATGCAGGACTTCAAGAGTATGTTTCACAGGTATTGATACCAACAGAAAAGGTATACCAAATCCGTAACGGGAAAAAAGTAAGCAAAGAGCGTAGCTTCTTTCCTGGTTATTTATTGATTGAGGCTGCTCTGGTCGGTGAGATTCCCCACATGTTGAAAAATTTTACCAACGTGATCGGATTCTTAGGTGACACCAAAGGAGGAGACCCAGTTCCAATACGGCAGTCGGAAGTTAACCGGATTCTAGGTCGGGTTGACGAAATGGCCGAAAATGCCGAGGAGATGAATATCCCTTATGTGATTGGAGAAACTGTGAAAGTAAGTGACGGTCCTTTTAACGGATTCAATGGAATCATTGAAGAAATCAATGAGGAAAAGAAAAAGTTGAAAGTGATGGTCAAAATTTTTGGACGTAAAACACCCTTGGAACTTAGCTTTATGCAAGTTGAAAAGGAGTAGTTAAATTTTTATTGATTTTATTATGGCTAAAGAAGTTGCTGGATTAATTAAATTACAAATTAAGGGGGGTGCAGCTAACCCTTCACCTCCGGTAGGACCAGCATTAGGTGCCAAAGGGGTTAATATTATGCAGTTCTGCAAACAGTTCAACGGGCGGACACAAGACCTTGCCGGAAAAGTGCTCCCTGTTATCATTACTGTTTACGCAGATAAATCGTTTGATTTTGTAATTAAACAACCCCCAGTAGCCATCCAATTGCTCGAAGCCGCTAAGTTGAAATCAGGATCAGCTGAACCACACGTAAAAAAAGTGGGTAAAGTAAGCTGGGATCAGGTAAAACAGATTGCAGAATCTAAGATGTCTGATTTGAACTGTTTCACAGTGGAATCTGCTATGAAAATGGTTGCTGGTACTGCCAGAAGCATGGGAATTAACGTAACAGGTAAGTTTCCATCAAATAACTAATTAAAATTTTAAAGATGGGCAGAATTACAAAAAATAAAAAGCTTGCTCAGGAGGATCTACTCCAAGACGGACATCCATGTCAACCGAGGCATCGAACTTGGTAAATGAAATT
>NZ_LGIA01000179.1 GCF_001270965.1 Sunxiuqinia dokdonensis
TGTTTTATCCGTTGATTTTCAGCTGGAAGATTTCCAGTTTACGGCTCTGAACGCCGGACCACATTTCAAATTCACCCCTGCCATTTCCTTTTTTATCAACTGTGAAACGGAGGAAGAAATTGATCGTTTGTGGGCCAGTCTTTCGGCCGGAGGCATTGCACTTATGCCGTTGGACAAATATCCCTTTAGTGAGAAATATGGCTGGATCCAAGATCAATATGGCTTGTCGTGGCAACTGAATCTTTGCCATGGAAACGCGAAAATTGTTCCGTCGCTGCTCTTTGTCGGCCAGCAGAATGGCCAGGCAGAGGAAGCCATCCATTTCTACACATCAGTATTTGACAACTCCTCGGTTGGTGAGCTCAGCCGCTACAAGGAAGGCGAAGGCGGCACGCCAGGAACACTCAATTATGCTGCATTCAATCTCAACGGACAACAGTTTGCAGCGATGGACAGCAGTTTAGCGCACGATTTTGGGTTCACCGAAGCGATTTCCTTGATGATTGAATGCCAAACACAAAATGAAGTCGACTATTTTTGGGATAAGTTATCGGCGGGCGGTGACCTGAATGCACAACAATGTGGCTGGCTTAAAGACAAGTATGGGGTCTCCTGGCAAGTCGTTCCGTCCATGATGGCTGAAATGATCGGCGATCCGGATGTGAAAAAATCGGGGCGCGTGATGGAGGCAATGATGCAAATGAAAAAGCTGGATATTGCTGAATTAAGAAGAGCCTACGAAAGCAGTTAGTGATTAACTAACAGAAAATGAAAACTTTTCAGTCGGTTCTGGTACTTCTGTTTCACGTCCGTTCTGAAAATTGAGTCCTCAGGTTCCTGATTTATTTCTATTTTTGTCGCTGTATTCGGAAAATGACTTGAAAAGGCAAAGCCTTTTAAAAGTTGGCCAACAAACAGGAACAGCAATCCGGCAAGGGTGACAAAATGAAGAAAGCAAAAAGCAAAGAATTGATTCGGGCAGAAGAAGTGGCCAATACCATTTCTCACGGCATCGGTATTGCCTTGGCCGTGGCAGGAGTCACTTTGCTGACCGTTTTTGGAGCTATTTACGGAAACGCCTTGCACATCGTCAGTTTTGCGGTTTTCGGGATGAGTATGATTGTACTGTACCTCGCTTCCACCCTCTTTCACAGCGCCAAAAACCCACGACTTAAACTCAAACTGAATAAATTTGATCATTCAGCCATTTACATTCTCATTGCAGGCTCGTACACACCCATTTCATTGATTTCGCTTCAGGGATGGGTTGGGTGGACGATTTTTGGATTGATCTGGAGCCTCGCTATCGCCGGCATTATTTTTAAAGTTTGGTTTTATTCGTCTAAATGGCGGAGCTTGTCGGCCTGGCTGTATGTGGCCATGGGTTGGCTGATCATTGTGGCTATTGTACCTGTGGTGCGGAATGTTCCGAGCACTTCGCTTTGGTTTTTACTGGCGGGTGGGCTAAGTTATACTGTCGGAGCCATTTTCTACCTGTTCCCAAAGGTGCCGTTTTTTCATCTCGTGTTTCATCTTTTCATTTTGGGCGGCTCCATCTGTCATTTTTTTGCTTTTCTGTACTTGCTGCCCATCTAAGATCCAAATAGTTTCAAATTCGAAGTTCCAAATTCCACTTATTCGCCGCTTTGTATCACTTCTTTGAGAATAGACAAAAAACAACGACTGAATGACAAACAATGACCAAGTATGACACGCCATTGACCAGAAAAGTGAACCAAGAGCGGGCCTACTTCACACAAATAGTCAAGGATTGCTAACTGACTCCAACAGCTTGAAGCAATTGCTCGAACTCGTCCGGCAGTTTGGCTTCAAACTTCAGTTTTTCACCTGAAACCGGGTGGGTAAAAGCCAGTTTCGAGGCATGCAGCATCAGCCGGTTAAACCCCCACTCGGCTTTGATCAGCTTGTTCAGCGTGAAATCGCCATGATGTGAATCGCCAACAATATCGTGCCTGTTTTTGGCAAAGTGCTGCCTGATTTGATGCCATCGTCCCGTTTCCGGCATCACGCGAACCAAGCTCAGACAAACATTGGTATGTTCTTTATAGGAAATGTTGGTTTGTATCAGTCTTTCCCTTCGAAATCGCGTCAGGGCATCCTTTTTAAATTTGCTTTTTTTCTTGACCACGACTTTTCCATCAAAAAAACCTTCTTCAGGAACTTCTCCCAAAGCAATGGTTACATATTCCTTTTCGACTTCTTTGCGCTCAAATTGCAGGGTCAGGTGATGAGCCACCTCCGACGAACGCGCCAAAATGATCAAGCCAGATGTTTTCGAATCCAACCGATGAACGTTGTAAATCCACTGGCCTTCCTCGTCACCAATCAATTTGGTCAGGTAAGGCGCATCGTGAGGCATAAAATCATTTTTGTGCACAGGTAAATCCACTGGCTTGTCAACAACCAAAAGGTGTTCGTCCTGGTAAATCACTGGTATTTCCATCATTTATTTGCAATTGTTTGATGTGTCTATTTTCGGCTGCAAGATACCTTGCTTTTAACAGTTACAGCCAAGAAACGGGGAAGTATTTTTTTCTTCCGGCTATTCTCAATTCAATACAAGCGAAAATTCCTGCATGAATAAGCGTCTCCGGTTAGCAATGCCCGAACAAAATAGCCATTCAGGCTGTCTTTTATATACAAACAGTGATCTCCTGTTTTGATTGAAACACCAGTAAAAATGAAACAAATAAGTTACTTAATTGGACTCCTGTTGCTGGCTTGGTCGTTACCTGCCTGTTCACAGAGTCATGAAAAAGATACCACGATGGAATACAACGCACTGAATCAGTTTGAAGAATATGTCATCATTCATAAAGGTACGGAACCAGCTTTCTCCGGGAAGTATGACAAGCATAAAGAAGCTGGCACTTACGTTTGTAAACGATGCGACGCACCGTTGTATCGATCAACTGATAAATTTGATTCGGGCTGCGGCTGGCCCAGTTTTGACGACGAAATTGAGGGAGCAGTAAAACGTACGACTGATGCCGACGGCAGGCGGACAGAAATTACCTGCATCAACTGCGGCGGCCATTTGGGACATGTATTTACCGGAGAAGGTTTTACCGATAAAAACACCCGCCACTGTGTAAATTCGGTTTCGTTGAAATTTGTACCTGCAAGCACTTCGAAATAAAAACAGTGTCAGCGACACGGTTGCTAGCTTAGGTCTGATCCTAAGTTTCTTGACTCGAACGGAATGCGGAATTTTAACCTTGGCCGCAATCCTAAATTCGTAACTGACCGCTTTTTTTCCAAAAACTTGTCAATTGAGAACATTTGTGCTTTATATTTGCATCGAAATTTGCATCAATTATAAAACACATACAAGATGATTAAAATTGCGATACCGAGTAAAGCGAACCAAGTTGATAGCCATTTTGGCCACTGCGAATACTTTTCTATTGTAGAATTGAATGACCAACTGGAAACTACCAGGCAATACACAATGAACGCTACAGAGAATTGCGGTTGCAAAAGCAATTTGGCTCAAGATATGGCAGCCGAAGGGGTATCAATTTTGCTGGCCGGTGGCATTGGGCAAGGCGCTATCAACAAACTCAAATCAGCTAATATTGAAGTATTGGCCGGTTTTAGCGGTGCCATTGAAGAAGTTGTTGAACGGTGGAAAAACAAGGACTACCAACTTGACATTTCAGTCTGCAAAGATTACTACTCGTGTTCACACTAGCGTTCGGTGAAACTGACGGAGTGATTTTGTTCTTGAATTAACTTGTAAACATCGTCAAAAGTATTGGCGTTCATCAGTTCAGCTCTGAGGTAGGCGGCACCTTCAAACCCATTGGCATAAATTTTATAAAACCTTTTCAGAATATTGAAATTTTTCACGCCTCCCCAATTCTTCTCAAACAATTGGGTGTGCCGGATTAGTTGTTCCAATTTCTCTGCTTTGTCGGGCTGTTTGGGAATTGAATTAAAAAACCAGGGATTGTGAAAAATACCCCGTCCGATCATGATGCCATCCACGCCATATTGCTGCGAATAGTCCACCGACTGGGCATAAGAAAGCACATCGCCGTTTCCGAGAACCGGAATTTTGAGGTCGGATGCGTCGCGCAAAGCAACGGCCTTGGCAATTTCGTCCCAGTTGGCTTTGCCATCCGATTGCTGTTTCTGAATGCGGCCATGCAAGGTAATGGCAGCCGGTTTGGTTTCCAGCAACTGGCTGATCCACCGCTCCGTTTCGTGTTGCTTAATGCCTGTGCGTGTTTTTACTGAAACCGGCAAATGAGTGGCTTCTTTTGAGGCCAGAATAATTTCCTGGGCCAGCGTTGGCTGGTCGATCAAGGCACTGCACGAGCCTTGCTTGACGACATTTTTCACAGGGCAGCCCATATTGATGTCGATGCCATCAAAGGCATATTCTTCGGTAATCTCCTTGGTAATCTTGTGAAACACTTCCGGCTTGTTACCCCAAATTTGTGCTACCAGGCGAATTCCCTTCTCTTTCAGCAGTTGCCGTTCCGTATTGCTCACAACCAACCGCTCCGCCACGCGCAGCTTACCTTTGGGATGATTCATGCCATCAACAGCCGTGAATTCCGTAAACAATACATGCAGACATCCGGCTTCGGAAATACTGGCCACCAACTCGCGAAACGAGGTATCCGTCACATCCTCCATCGGCGCCAGGGCCATGATCGGTTTTTCAATATGCTGCCAAAAATTACTCATCACTCTTTTTTTGCTACCTGACTGTCGATTCTTAATTTATTGTCGATGCTTTTCCGAAAGCTTTTTCGGTTGCCAAATTTACGTTCGAAAGTTTGAACAAACAACAATCGATCTTCTTCAGAGGCATGCAAAACTGTTTGGCATTCGTTCGTGCAACAACCGTCAAACTCCCGGGCGCATTCCTCACATTGAATGAAAAGAATATGACACAGATTGTTGGCGCAATTGGTATGCGAGTCGCACTTCCGCCCACATTGATGACAATGTGCAATCACTTCTCCGCTGACTGTTTCCCCCAGTCGCTCATCAAAAACAAAGTTTTTTCCAACAAACTTCGACTCCAGGTTTAGCCTTTTAACTTGTTGGGCATACTCGATAATTCCACCATGTAGTTGATTGACATCGCTAAACCCATGATGCCTCAAATACGCGCTGGCTTTTTCACAACGAATTCCCCCGGTGCAGTACAGCAAAATCTTTCGTTCTTTCTGGTCTTGAAAATCATGAACAACCATCTCAATCTCCTCGCGAAAAGTATCAGCCTCGGGGCAAATGGCTCCTTTAAAATGACCAATTTCGCTTTCGTAATGGTTTCGCATATCAATCAACAAAGTGTCCGGGTCATCAACCAAATCATGAAACTCGGTGGCCGTAAGATGCTTTCCAACATTGCTTACATCAAAAGCATTGTCATCCAATCCGTCGGCGACTATTTTCGGGCGTACTTTAATGGTCAGTTTATAAAACGACTTCCCATCGTCTTCAATGGCATATTTAATTGGCATCTGCTTCAGCTCGGGAACTTCGTCGAGTTGTTTCAAAAAACGATCCAGCTGATGTTCGGGAACGCTCATTTGCGCGTTGATACCTTCGCGGGCCACGTATATTCGCCCCAGGCAATCCAAGGCGCTCCACGCACGATAAAGCTGGTTGCGGAATTCTAACGGGTCCTGAATCGACACATAACGATAAAATGAAATGGTTTTTCGCTTAAAGACCTCCCCCATCAGGCGCTGTTTCAGCTCGTCTTTATTGAATCGGTTGTATAAATGCATGTGTTCAAATTTGCTGGCAAAGATAAAAAAACTTCATTATTCCGAATAAAACACCGTTTTATCTGATTAGATTGAAAGATTTCAAGCCCAATAGATAAGATATCCCTATTTTTTCGAACAAATTTGCTGCAAATTCAAATGTATTGTACAACATGTTTACATTTTTTAACGATTGATAAACAAATATTTACATCACCATTTTTGATTGTGTTTCTTATTCATTAAGAAATTTTAAGGTTTTTTTAATATTCAAATGAAATAGTTGCTATATTAGCACAGCATTTAAAAATAACTGCTTTTAAATGACAGATTTATAGAATACCTTTTCTCTCTTTAAACCAATATTTATTTTCTGGTCTAACTAAACTAAATTATGAACGGGGTGCCATGACGATGGCACCCCGATTTTTTTTGTGCCTGGTGATCAGCATTTCGATTCAACCGCACAAAATTACGATCGCTGACAAAAATGTGCTCCTTCAAACCATTCCGAAACGCAACAACTGTGGATCAGGCAGCAAGGGCAATCTCTAATCTCGAAGTTTTTCTATAAAAAATCTCCCCATCTCGGTGTAAACTATTTGTAATTATATATATTTGGAAAGCAGGGAATTAAAAAACCGCTGCAGTGTTTTTGGTTGCGAGACTTTATTTTTGAAACAATCGATTTTAAAATGTCATCAAGACCATTCCATTTGTGCCAGCTTAAGAAAGCGAAAAGAGAATTGAGAAAAATGTGAACGATGCTGTCTGAAAAGAAGCCGAAAATCAGCAACACCTTTGTGTTGTTATCAAGCTGATTTTTCAGTGAAGGGCTATGGTTGCCTTCTTTTTAGAAATCAGCAAACGAAACCGACTACTGAAATAAACCCACTGCGGGAATTTGTTTCAATTGTTGGGAATAATAGTAATAGGAATGCACAAATTTCAACGAATGGAAAACATACAAGGAAGAGATAATCGCGGGGCCGCGCGAGCAATTGGTTTTGCAACATCAATTTCGGATCAGCCATACGATGATACCATCGAAATTGAAGAAATCAGCATTCTTCATCTTGAAGACACTCCGGAAGACTCGGAGCTGATCCTGATGACACTACAAAGAGAAGGATGGCAAATTGACTATACACGAGTTGATAGTGAAAAGCAATTTCTGGAAGCACTCAAAAAATCTGATTTTGATATTATCCTTGCTGATTATCATTTGCCGGATTACAACGGAATTGAGGCCTTACAAGTTTGCGCCGAGCATTATCCCGAAATTCCATTCATCATCGTTTCCGGTACACTCGGTGAAGAGATAGCCGTAGAGATGTTGAAATACGGGGCCACCGATTACTTACTCAAGCAAAACCTCCAGCGTTTATGTCCGGCCATTAAGCAGGCGCTGTTTGAAACCCGCTTGAAAAAGCAAAAATTAAAGGCTGAAAACGAACTGCGGCGAAGTGAGGAGAAATATCGCGCTATTTTCGAGAATATTCAGGACGTATTCTTTCAGATCGACCGATCCGGCAAGCTGATTGAAATTAGTCCGTCTATTTCCCGTATGAACGGCCATTCAACAAAGGAGTTGATCGATTGCCACGCAACGATTCTGTTTAAGGACCCGGCGGTTTTTCACGAATTGGTTGAGCAGGTTGAAAGCTCAGATGAAGTGTGGGATTTTGAAGCCCGGTTTAATACGAAAAGTGGACTATTCAAGTTTGTCTCCATCAACGCACATCAAATCATTGGTAGCAAGAATGAATTCATGGGTATCGAAGGCTCAATTCGGGATATTGATGAAAGAAAAAAAGCAGAAAAAGAGCTGGTTAAAGCCAAAGAAAGAGCAGAAGAAAGTGACCGTCTGAAATCGGCCTTTCTGGCCAACATCAGCCATGAAATTAGAACTCCGATGAACGGCATTCTTGGATTTGCAAGCTTGCTGAAGGAACCTTTTCTGGATCAAAAAGTACAGCGGCGTTATATTCAAATTATTGAAGAAAGCGGCGAACGCATGCTTAATCTGATCAATCAGATTATTGATATTTCGAAGATTGAATCCGGACAGATGAAAGTCGACTTAACCAACGTAAATATCAACATTGAGCTGGATAAGCTTTTCAATTTTTTCTTACCAATGGCACAGAATAAAAAGCTTCAACTCTTGTGTAGAAAGCCTTCCGGAAAATTACATCCGGTAATTTTTAGTGATCAGGAAAAAATTCAGGCCGTGCTGACCAACCTGATTAACAATGCCATCAAATACACCGAAACCGGGAAAGTTGAGTTTGGCTATGAAGTTCATGGCCATACCTTGGAGTTTTTTGTCAATGACACGGGAATTGGGATTAGCACAAAAAAGCTGAACGCCGTTTTTGATCGTTTTGTGCAGGCCGACACATCGGTGTCGAAAGCTTACGAAGGGGCTGGCCTCGGCCTTTCCATCTCGAAAGCATACGTTGAAATGCTTGGCGGGAGAATTCAGGTTTCATCCACCAAAGGAGCAGGATCACGTTTTGTATTTACCATTCCCGACATCAAACAAGGCGAAACGGCAGCATCCGAATAGATTTGACAATGTCAATCCGATTTGTGCAACGACTGCAATGCAGATTCAATATCCTCAATTAAATCTGCTGCACCTTCAATCCCTACCGACAATCGGATCGCTGTTTTCCTGATTTTCATGGCCATGCGTTCTTCCTCAGTAAACTCGGCATAAATGGTTGACCAGGGATGAATAATCAGTGATTTATTATCATTGAGGTTGGTGGCACGACGAATGAGGTGCAGGTGATTCATGAATTTGAAACATGCGGCTTCCGATTCCAGATCAAAGCTCAAAACCGTCCCCGGCTTTCCCTCAAACTGTTTCGTAGCCAAATGGTATCCATCCGAATTTTTCAAACCAGGATAGGTCACTTTTCCAACCAAAGGGTGACCCACCAGAAACTCGCCCAATTTCATGCAGTTTTCATACGATCGGTCAAAGCGAAGCTCCAACATATCGAGCCCCAAAATTTGATAATGCGCAGTGTGAGCCGACATAGCGCCGCCGGTATTGCGGAAGTAGTTCTTGCGCAAACGGGCAATAAAAGCATCTTTCCCAAACTTTTTACTGAAAGGCTTCACGTTGGGATTGAGTGCCCAATTGTAGTTGCCATGATCCAAAATAACTCCGCCAAACGAGGTTCCACCACCCGAAATGTGCTTGGTTGTAGACATCACTTCGATATCAATGCCATGGAACCGGCCGTTAAAAACAACCGGGGGCGTGACCGTACTATCGGCAATCAAAACGAGGTTGTACTTGCGGGCAATAGCTGCCAACTTCGAAATATCGGCAATCTCAAGTTGCGGGTTGGTTACCGTTTCAAAATAAATGGCCCGGGTATTTTCATCCACCAGTTGCTCTACTGCTTCGGCGTTGGTGGTATCAACAAAACGAGTTTCCAGCCCATAATTGTGCAGCGTTTGATTGAGTAAGGCATGGGTATGCCCAAACAATTGATTTCCTGAAATAATGTTATCACCGCTCTTGCAAATAGCCAAAATGGAATTGGAAATGGCTGCCATGCCCGAAGCCACAGCCAAGGCATGATGAGCGCCGGTGAGCGCTTTCATCTTCTGCTCAAAATACTCAACCGTGGGGTTGCTGGTTCGCGAATAAACATGGGCAGGCAGCTTGCCGCTGAAATTATCGACCATGTCTTCTGCTGTTTCAAACTCAAAAGCAACCGACTCATAAACAGGCATATCTAAAGCCCGGTGAGCGTCATTCTTCGGAAATGGAACGTGGAGCGACCGGGTTGTGAAACTCTTTTTCATCCGTTATACAGGTTTTAATATTCTGGCAAAGATAACAGCTGGAAATCAATTCAGTTCTATGAAATCCGGTTTAGAATGTCTCAAGCCTCATTTTTGAACGCAAAAAAAAGCGCCGACGGAGGCTCCTAAAACGGGCTTCCAGCTGTGTCAATTGCGCTTTCTTATTATCTTTGTTGCTCCAATAAAAGGATAT
>NZ_LGIA01000180.1 GCF_001270965.1 Sunxiuqinia dokdonensis
TAAGGAAGGCGTCCAATTACTGAATCTCATACAGGATGTTTATCTTTCCAGGGATATTCAGTAATTGGACGCCTTCCTTAAGCGGGCGTTGAAAAGCCTTTCTTCCTGAAATCAACCCGGTACCTCCCGCTCTTTTGTTGATCACGGCAGTGCGCACTGCCTCCGCGAAATCGGATGCTCCTGAAGAGGTGCCCCCTGAGTTGATCAAACCGATTTTCCCCATATAGCTGTTGATCACCTGGTAGCGGCACAGATCAATAGGGTGATTTGTGGCAAGCTTATTATACATTGCCGGGTCTGTTTTCCCAAACCTGATGTTACGGAATCCACCGTTGGTATCAGGCAGCTTTTGTTTGATCAAATCGGCTTTTATTGTTACGCCTATGTGGTTGGCTTGTCCGGTAAGATCGGCCGCGGTATGGTAATCCTTGTCTGCTGTTTTAAAGGCACTGTTTCGTGTGTAACACCACAAAATGGTGCCCATCCCCAGTCCGTGCGCTTCATCAAAAGCCTCCGATACTTCCTGTATCTGGCGGTCAGCCTCTGCAGAGCCAAAGTAAATGGTGGCTCCAACCGCCGCTGCCCCCAGGCTCCAAGCTTCGCGCACCGACCCAAACATAATCTGGTCGTAGGTGTTGGGGTAGGTCAACAATTCGTTGTGGTTTATCTTTACTATAAAGGGGATTTTATGCGCGTATTTCCGGGCATGCAATGCCAGTCCCCCAAAGGTGGTAGCCACCGCGTTGCACCCTCCTTCAATTGCCAGTTTGATGATATTTTCCGGGTCGAAATATATGGGGTTTGGGGCAAAAGAGCTGCCCGCTGTATGTTCAATACCCTGATCCACGGGTAATACCGACAGGTAGCCACTGCCTCCCAGCCTGCCATGGTTATAGATGGAAGCAAGGCTTTTCAGCACCTGCACGTTGCGGTCGCTTCCTGTAAAAACCTTGTCGAGATAACCGGGACCGGGAAGCATGAGCTGGTCCGCGGCTATTGTTTCACAAGTATGCGTTAATAAATCATCCTGGGAATCACCCAGGTATTCTTTGATTTTTTCTATCCTGTTTATCATATTTTGCTACTTTTCTCAATCGTTGATTTTATTTTTTCGTTTTAAGAATCGTGCGTTAATGGCGACAATGATGACGCTTGTGCTTCTGGTCCATATTAATTTTCAGTTTAAACCCGAGGGGGGGGGGGAGAAAACCATCTCTCCTCCGGGCCGAATTAATAATTATTTGCTGATTAGTGATCGGATGAGTACTTTTTTAGGAGCAATGCCTGATCGGGCTAATCTTCCCGATATCAACAATTCATTCGATGACTTGCGGATGTGCGAACATTTTAGCAGCAACCGTGGTTGTGTTTATGCTCATCGTGTGAACTTTTACTTTTCACCGGCACCAGTTTCATATTGCAGTCGGGGCAATTGCCCGGGGCATTGTAGGTTTTTTCGCCTTCGCATTTCATGGGGCAGATGTACCGGGTTTGCTGTTCGGCAACAAGTGTATTACCTCTGTCTTGAACAGTTTCTTTCTCTTTTCTTCCTGTAAAAAAATCTCTTAGTGTTTTCATGATATTTAAATTTTAATTTTAAACTATTTCAAAGATACAATACGCAGTTATTTAATATGTTACAGTATTTTTTAAATGATTTATATGATTTTTTGTTTTACTTTTTTTAAATCAAACATTACAACGAAAACGTACAATTGACTCTTTAATATCATTTGCCGATACCAGTTTCATAATACATTCCGGGCAATTTCCAGGGGCATCATAAGTTTTATCCCCTTCGCATTTCATCGGGCAAAAATACCGGGGTTGCGATTGGCTTCTTTTCCAAACCGAAGACGAACTATTACTGGTTCCCTTCCCTCTAAAGAAATTTATCAGACTTTTCATGGTGTAAAGTTTTAAGATTTAACTTAAATAATTTTTGTAAAAGCCACGTTTGTGAGCTCCGTTTTATCTTCTAATAAAAAATATATCCGCCATTCACAGGAATCATCTGCATTTTAGAATCAGGGCAGAGTCCGGGTTCATCGTAAACTTCTTCTCCGTGGCACTTCATGGGGCACTGGTACTTTACATCTGATTCCGGAGTATTTTTTCCGCTATTTTGGGACACTGTCCCCATTCCTTCATTTTTTCTTTCTGTTGTAAAATCCTTTCGTGTTTTCATGATATGTAATTTTTAATGTTTAACTACTTCTAAGATACAACCATCAGGTATATAATATGTTACATAATTCATTGAATGATTTATATGATTTTAACTTTTTGATGTACTTATATTTCGTTGTAAGTTTGCTTCATTATTTTTTTGAAACGAGTTGGTGAAATACCCGTTGTTTTTTTAAACTGCCCCGAAAAATGAGGGACGCTGCTGTACCCCAACTCCCAGGCTATTTCAGCTAATTCTTTTTCATCGCAAAGGAGCATTACCTGTGCCCGTTCAATTTTTAGTTTGATAAGGTATTTCTCAATGGTAATACCCTGTTTAGATGAAAAAAGTGAACTTATATAGGCATAATTTAAATCTATCTTCTTTATAAGAAAATCAGACAATTTTAGATTTGATTGCCTGCCTTCCAAATAGGCATATTCTTCAATACCGATTTTTATTTTATTTATTAGTTGGTTTTTATGACCATCTATGACTTCCAGCCCCCCTTTTTTAAGCTGTTTATTTACCGCATCCAGCTTGAAGGGAGTTATCTTGTCCTCCACGACAACATAGCCTATCTTCACATCTTCCACTTTAATCCCGGCTTCTTCAAAAATTTGAGAAACTACAAGGATACATGTTTTGCAAACCATATTTCTAATTTTAATTCTCATAAACCAATATCTCAAAATATCTGCTATAAAGATAAAAGCTACTATCCTTTAAAGTGTTACAATTTTTTAAAATTAATTTACATGGTTTTTAAATTATACATCGTTTATCGATTTGCGGTTTTGTTCTCGCAGCTTTTTAAAATACGATGGAGTAAACCCTGTTATTTTTTTGAACTGCCCGGAAAGATGGGCCACGCTGCTGTATCCCATTTCAAAGGCAATCTCGCTCAATGTTTTTTCATCGTAAACAAGCAACTCTTTTACCCGTTCTATTTTCAGGCTAATCATGTATTTTTCAATGGTGGTGCCTTCAACCGACGAAAAAAGCGAACTGAGATACGGGTAATCCAGGTTGAGTTTGCCGGTAAGGTATTCCGAAAAATTCATTTTGCTTTCTCCGGAATGGTGGTACACATAATCAACTGTGATGTTTTTTATTGATTCGATTAACCTGCCCTTTGAATCGTTGATAATTTCAAACCCCATCCTTTTCAGGCTTTTGTCTACTTGTTCGAGTTTGCCGGGTGCTACCTCGTTAGTGGTTTTTACTTTACCCAACTGTATGTTTTCAATTTCTATCCCGGCCCGCTCAAAAATTTGCGAAACCACCAGTATACACCGTTGGCAAACCATATTTTTAATGTTAATATCCATGAGTCTTTTTTATTTTTATTCAATCCATAACCTTTTATAGCACGTAAATTGCCCGTATCATTCGTTTAATGTTTTCAAATAATCAACGAGTCTTTTTTTACTATTTTCTGACAAGCAGGCTTCGCGATGGATGAACGTATAAGAAGCCAAAGGCATTTCACCATCATCAACCTGGCTTATCATTGACTTTAATTTGCTTTTTTGCTTTCGGGTTGAATAAGATCCAAATTCACTCAAATTTAACTCCTCCTTCCCTTTTTTGATGTGGTTTTCCAAATACCAACCAACCGGCTGCACCCTGCTGTACCAGGGATAGTTTGTATTGTTGCTGTGACAATTGTAGCAAGACACAGCCAAGATGCTCCTTACATCTTCCGGAACATCGTAGGTTTTTGCAAAGTCGGTTGAAAGCACGGTTGTGCTTTGATTGCTCCTGGTGGATATGAATTGTAAAACCACCAAGGCCACCAATAGCACTAATCCTGTAATTTTCAAAACTTTCACTTAATCGTAATTTTCTGTTGGACACTGCCGCATTTTAACATTTTACTGCCAAAAAACGGGTTTTTAATTTCACTAGAAGCACTGAGCCACGAACCACCTTCCTTATTGTTATACATGGGGCAAAAGATTTGGTACAAATTGCGATCGGCCCCGGTAATAACAACCAAATCTTTTATATCTGTACTCAATATTTCGAAGTGTTCACGCTGGTGGCCGATACTCCCGTCGTTTTCCGAAATATGTTCGGCATGTTCCCTGGCATCTTCAATAATTTCGCCCAGTTCTTTTTGTTGTGATTTTGGTTGGGCCGAAATATCGAATTTCGCGAAAGCATCAAACAACATTTTCCCCGAGCTTGCAGCTTTCTTGCTGTTATCAGCCACCAGTGCATCTTTCAATGCCAGGTAATTGTCGATAATAGCAGTTGCTGATTTAGATTGTTCAACCTCAACCGTGGACTTGACCATTGATTTGTTTGCCATTTTAGTATCCATGTTGGAATGTCCTTCCGTTGAATGGCCGTGTTGCGCACTTGCTCCCCAGCCTACTAAAGCCAGGACAAGCATAATCATTGTTTTTTTCATTGTACTTCCATTTTAAATTAATTAAAACTCTTCTTTTATCTCTCCGCATGTTGGCATTTTATCGCCAAAATAGGGGTTTTGTATTGTTTTGCTTTCGGCAATCCAATAAGCGCCTTTTCCGTCGAAAGCCATCGGACAATAAATCGCGTATAAATTGCCTTCTTTTAATCCAAAGCTTTTAATGGTGCAGTACATGATTTCGGAGAGGTGGCCAAAATAAGACCGTTTTTCTTCCAGACCGTTTACATGTTGCATTTCCTTTAATTTGTCTTCGTATAATCTGATGTGGTCTTTCCAGGCATCCAATCCTTCGCCATCCAGTTTGTCGGGTTTAACTGCTTTAATCTTGCTGAGCATTAAATTGACTGCTTTGTCTGTTGCAGCCACATCACCATTCACCAGGGCATCTTTCATAAGCAGGTAGGAATCTACCACCTCATCGAGCTCTGCCTGTGTTTGTTCTTTTACCGGGTAAACCTCGTCGAGTATTATAATATCCTTATGCACAAAATTCTCAGCCAGGTTATTGTGTTGTTTGTGCATGTTGTCTGATGAGCTCTCACTAATCTGACTCTCAGTCATTGAACCATGTTCAGATGGCATGAGTCTTGGCGATTCTTTTTCCTTATTATCACTACGTCCTCCGCATGAAGTTAGCATTAAAGCAATAATGAAGGAAGTAATAACCGCTATTAGAATACTTTTTTTTGTTTTCATAATTCATTTTTTTAATGGTTAAACATAAACGCTTTCGACTGTATCCACTTGTGGATATCATCTATTCCCACAACCCCGTCCAGTTTGCCGTTTTCCCTAACAGGGAACAGGGATTGCCTGTTCTGTTGAAATAGAAAAAACCTATCGGACAGGGCTTCCTCTTTTTTAAGCCAGTAAAAATCTTTCTGCGTATAATCCCTGATTTTTTGGTTTCCTTTTCCTTTGTGTAAACCTTCCACAATGTCTTTATCGTTGAGTATGCCTACTACAATGTTTTTTTCCATAACCAGGAATGACTTTTCGTTAGAATTTACAAAATGATCGGCTGCCGTTTTCAAGGTTGTGTCCGGATTCATGATGGCATAATTTCGCCTCATTACATGCCTCACACGAACACCTTCCAGGGCATGTTTTATCTTTTCGGCTTTAGATTCTGCGCCGGCACCCAGAAAGATAAACAGCCCGATAAACACCAACCAGAAATTAAAGAAAAACCCAAAGAAAACAAAAGCAATAGCCAGTACCTGGCCAGTTTTTGCAGCAAAAGACGTAGCTTTCACCGGTTCTATTTTCATGGCCAGTAACGAGCGTAAAACCCGGCCACCATCCATCGGGAATGCCGGTATCAGGTTAAAAGCCGCCAGAATAATATTGGCATACATCAGGTTGGCCGCGAAAGCTGCCCCTGTTAGCCCGATGTTTTGCATCGATTCCAGGTTAAAAGTTTGCCCTGTGGTTTTTAGGTGAATCCACAATATTCCGGCAATGAGCAAATTTACTGCCGGACCTGCAATCGCTACCTGTAATTCCTGTGCTGGTTTCGAAGGCATGGATTCGAGGCTTGCAATGCCACCGATGGGGTAAACGGTTATGTCTTTTGTTTGAACACCAAACCGTTTCGCAGTGAGTGAATGCCCAAACTCGTGCAACACTACACAGGCGAAAATGGCCAGTATAAACAACATGCCCGAAAAACCCTCGCTGAAGCCGTGCCCCATGCGGAAATGCATCAGGAAAATCCAGCCAATAAGAATTAAAAATGTCCAATGGATAAGAACCTTTATCCCGAATAATTTACCAATATGGAGTGACCATTTTTTATGCATTTTTACTGACTTTTAAATTTTTTCGATAAAACTGCACTAATGACAAGGCTACGATGACATATCCGAAAATGCCCAGCCACAATACATAAGAGTACCCCCACAGCATGGAAATAACAATTACCATTACCGCGGTGGCCATGCTGACCAGTGAGGAAATGCCCAAAAACAGAGGAAGGAGATGTTCCTGTTCGCCCGATACTTCCTTAAGGATTGAAGGAAAAGGGATGCCAATGAAAAAGGCCGGAATCAGCAACAATACAACCATAAGTGGTTGTGAAATCCCATTCACCGCAAATCCGGGTATAATAAAAACCCTGACAGCGATCATAACAATTGCCACCATTGCGCTGTACAAACCCGCCTTCAACAGGAAATTTTTTTGGAACAACCCGGTATAAAAGCTGCCCAAACCATTACCCAGCAAGAACGTGAACAGCAGTAGGGAAAATGACTGTGCAGGGTTTGAAAGCTGAAGGTTCAGTACCTGGAACAGATAAGACTGTACAAAGAAATAGGATATGCCAAGCACAAAAACCACAAATGCAAGGAAATTAAGTTTCCTGCGTGTTTCTGGTATTAATTCCTGACTGAACTTCCAACCCCTGGCAGTCATGAAAATAAGCCAGCCCATGACTATCAATGAAAGGATGAACAATGTCATCAGTGAATTAGGGATGCCGTTCTCATAGTTGAAAAAATAGGGTGAATCGTCATTTACTGGTTCCAGGTTCAACACGGCTGCTTCTGAAAGTTGCTTATAATCGAATTCATTTTGGGATATTCCATAAATCAGCCTGTCAAACATGTACCACTGGTAGTTTATGTTTTCAACCAGAGTATCTGCTTCTAGCTGCCGAACATAAGGAATGAAGAATGTTTCCCGGTCCAAATTGTATTGATGTGCCAATATATGGGGTGTTTCTGTTTCGTTTTTTTCAAAAGGGGCTTTCCTTATTACCAGTACCGGCATCATTCCGTTGGAATAGATAAAAACATTCCGCATGGCGCTTTCTCCGTCGATGCCTTTGGTTTCCATTAGTTCGAGGTAATTGGAAAGCATCTTGTACACTTCCGTCGCGTTGTGCATGGTGAATACCAACCTTCCTTCGGGTGTTAGTACATTCAGGTAATCTTTAACGGCTTCGCGCGTAAACAGATAGTTTTCAGAGAGCCCGTAAAAGTCAGCGCCCCTCCCGCCTTTGGTAACCGGAATGGTGAGCATGACTACGTCGTACCTGTTTTTTGTTTCCCTGACAAAATTCCTTCCTTCCTGAACATAAACCGCGATATTGTCTTTTTGTGTAAACGTTGACGGATTGTATTTTTCCATAAGGCTCACAAAAGACGGATTTATCTCTACAGCATCAATTTGGCTGAAATTCAATAGCCAGGTGGCTGCCATGTCAACACCTCCTCCCGGGCCAATGATCAAAACCGAATCTTTTTCATTTTCCTTCAGCAAATTCAGCCCGAAGGTTGCCGGAAAATGCCCGAACTGATGGGCGTGTTCCCCCTTGTTGTTTTCAATTTCTTCAATACTCACCAGGGTGGTGCCCGCCGCGCCATCAACGAACATTACTTTTTCGCTGCTGCCGTCAGGATTTGTTAATTCAACCAAATCGGTTTTTCCAAACGAATTCCACTCTGTTTCAATAATGCGGCTTTTTATTGCCGGGTTGCTCATCAGCCGCAACATATCTTTGTCGTTGTCCTTACTGATTGAGGGGTTAAAATTGTATGCCCAAAAGCTGGCCCATCCCAGGACAGCCAACAGCACAACCCAAATTACCCCTCTCAGGTAGGGCTGGTTTTTTTTACCGGAAAGTGAAACCCAGGACAACAGGCCGGCGATCGCGAGCAAAACATAACTTATAAGAAATGCTTTGGGCAGACCGAGATTGTTGAGGATAAATACGGTTAACAACGCCCCTCCCGCGGAACCAGCTAAATCCATACTGTATAACCAGGCGGCTTTTGTTCTTTGAGAATGGAAAATGTCAGCCTTGACAACACCGATGGCAATAAATGGCAGGATGGCCATTAATATATTGATTATCAGATTAAATGACGGTGTTGCAAAAATGCCCGATTTGTTCAGTGAAACCAGTAAAATGAAACTAAACAGGATACTAAAAGGGAGCACATCATAAAATATCCGGGCTTTTGTCCGCACCCACGACCATCTGTAGTAGGACATCTCCCCAATCCCGAGGCCAAAAAGGGTAAAAGCGATTATAATGAAAACAAAGTGGTAGCTCAGCATGTAGGAAAAAAGCCGTGAAAGGCTAATTTCCAGCATAATGCCTGTGGAAGAAACCAGGAGCAGGATTAAAAAGCTTACTATAAGATTTTTTGTTTTCATATCCTCTTTGTTTTGTTTTTTAGTATTCAGATAAAAACAGAATTATCCTAAACATACACCGCCCTTCAACACCTTACTTTTCTCCTGTTGCAATGTATGTTGACCCAAAATAATATTCCCGGAACTCATTTAAACTGAGCTGTTTTTCCAATGATTCCCAAGCATGGCGGTCTTTTAAATCGTATGTGCCGCCGTATGGTTTTATGAAAAATCTAACCATTAACTTTGAAAACCATTCGGGCCACATATCCGGTTTTTTGAAATCGAGAATAACAAACCTCCCGCCTTTAGCGAGTGCTTTTGAGCCGTTGCCAATTATGACATCATATTCCGGAATTAATGTAATTGCATACGAAGTAGCTATCCCGTTAATATTTTTTGGGAACCTGTATTCTGCAGCATCGCTTTGTACCAAGGTGAAATTTTTCCAACCTTTCCCTGTAACCAGTTTTCCAGCTTCCTCTAACATTTCATCGGACAAATCGACACCTATAATTTTACCCTCAGGTCCAACCGAATTATACAGGTGCGGAAAATTTAATCCTGTACCGCAGCATAAATCAATCACCGTATCCCCTTTCTTTAAATTCAGTGCCTCAACAGCATCAACCCGGTAATGATTCACTCTCCATCCGATGAGGCTAAAAATTTCAACCGCCGAATTATAAGAAGGCGCCCGCTTTCGGTGTATTTTTATAATTTTTTCTTTGTCCATCATTTCAGTTTTAACAGAAATAGGGATAGCATCTCTTTGAGCAATGCCATCCTGCTCTGGTCAACAAAAGGTATTCGTTTTGTTGATGATGCCATTACCGGGAAGGACTTAAGCGGGCTCCGGTCAAACCGCCAAAATCCCTTCTTCATCGTTCCTTACTTTGTACACATTATCTACCGGCGAAATAACAATCATCCCATCACCTCGATACCCCGTTCGTCCATTCTTACGAATAAGCTCCACAACAGGCTGAACATGTTCCTGGGCAACCAGTATTTCCAGTTTAATTACCCGGAAAGCTTCTGCAAAAGGGTATTTAGCACTGATGTGTTCTTTTTCATGGTCTGAATACTGGCCGGTGCCTTCACATTCAACAAAGGTCATACAGCAATAGCCCGCTTGGTTAAGGGCTTTGTAAACTTCTTCCACCATTCGGTATCTGATATACGCTTTGATTAGTTTCATAACTAACTTTTTAGGGTTCAACAATACAATTATTTATCTCAGACTTGATTATTCTTGTTTTCAGGGCAATTGGCCAAATCCTTTAACTGGCATTTAGAGCAGGCTTGATCTTCATCAAGCTTATCGTCATCTTCAAGCGCACAAGAATGAGCAGAAAATTCGGCCTTGGGGTCGAACCACAACTTTACTCCCAGTGCCAATATGACAAATGCAACCAGGATAACCGATGCAATTAATAGTTTGATAAACATGGCCTGAACGTTTAATGATTTTTCTAAAGGTACTGGAATTCTGATGTCTAGCTATTACACAATTCATGAAAAAACTTACATAATTTTCTGGTTTTCAGCAATTTTAATCATCTTCTTAAATTGACGCGGGGAATACCCGGTTACCGTTTTAAATTGATTTGAAAAATGGGCCGGACTGCTATATCCCAGTTCATACGAGATTTCAGTAAAATTCAGTTCATCAAAAGTGATGAGTTCTTTCGCCTTTCTAATTTTTTGAAGAATGATGTATTTTTCAATGGTCGTGTTTTCAACTTCCGAGAATACGGTGCTGAGGTAGCCATAATCGCGGTTCACTTTTAACACCAGAAACCTTGAAAACGTCCATTTCTCTTTTCCCGTTATTGCATGTTGTATCCAGTACATGACACAACCTTTGATTTGTTCCACCAGTTGCATCTTTTTTTCTTCGAGTAGCTTAAATCCAAGCTTCTGCAATTCGGCTTTAAGTTCGTCAATGTGCTCAATCTCATTTTTAGGTTCGGTAGTAATAACCTCCCCCATTTTTACTTTTTCATAGTCAATTCCCAGCTTATTTAATATACCTTCTACCGCCCACAGGCATCTGGGACATGCCATGTTTCTTATACGTATTATATGTGATTCCATTTTTATTCATTTATAATTTACAAATAGGATATAGAGACTCATTTCAGGTGTTCACCCGAAATGTCACATCAATCCCCTTCATGCCCATAATGGCTGCACGAAGGGTTCAAAACCCGTAAATCATAAACGATAAACCTGTAAATTGGAAAGTATGGTTTGAATTTTAGGAGGCGGAATATTTAATTCGGGAATTTCACTAATTGAAACAGCTGACAAATTGTATAAATCCGTAATAACCGGTACCAACAAGAAAAGATTTATGAAAGATAAGTTGTCGAAGTCGAAACTGAATGAAGATGCCACAAAATTATCGACAGGTTCAATGGTTACGGTCTCGTCATCACAATCATTTTGAGCGTGGTTTTCCGGATTACAATCATGATGAGCCTGTATATGCTTATGATGATTCTCATTTTCATGATGATGACTCTGGCTATTTTCGATGCAGCAATTTGTTGCCTCAAAGAAAATTCCTACATCATATAATTGATTTTCACAATAATGCAAATTTATAACCATACCCATTGTTGAAAGCAACAAGAGAAATGACAGAAGAATATGGCTAATTTTTCTCGGCATGATGATTACATAGTTGTATAAATATAACGAAACCTACTAAAACAATCGCATAAAATATTGAAAAACTTGTACAAAGATTCTATTTTTCTTGCCCGTTTACCCATATCTATCATTTAGTAGGGGCTGGATGAGTACCAAAAATTTCAAATAAAAAAGGCTGCCTGAAGTTGACAATCTTTTAAAATGTGGGTTATTGCAGGTTCTAGAACAAAAATCTTAAGCCTAAAATCAATCGGTTACCGTTTTTCAATCCCGTATTTTGCGAAGAGTTTAAAGCGATCTGGTACAATGCCTCAAATTTTACGTATGGCGAAACAATTTGTAACCCCGGTGAAATAAACCCATAAGAACTGGATTCTCCGGTGACAGGACTATCACTGATAAATGAAAATTCCTGCACGGGCGATAGGATCCAATTTTCTATACCGGGCACCAGAATGTTATGTGAAACGGCCAAATTCAATTGTAACTGTCTTGCCGCCGGCTGGTTTTCTTCGGTATTGTAGTTCACCCATTCGTACGCATTGTTCAAATCGAATGACCAGAGCCCGGGCCGGAAAGAAGCATTCAATCCCAGAACCGGACTGTAGGTTTTTGAGCTCGAACTGTTTAGAACGGGAAATGTAGTACCTGCGAAACCGGCCACACCAAGTGAGTAAGCCCGTGTATTGCGGCGATATAGCTTCACTTTCCCCATCAGAAAAGGATCCATCCAGCGATTGTCCATTTCCATCATCGTTTCGTTTGTACCCACTGAGCGGTATATATTGCGGAGCATCACCGTGATGTCGGGAGTTAAGCCGTAGGCGACCACCACCGGCATCATGTGCATGACGATGTCGTTGTCGCCCATTTGCATAAGCATATTTCTGTACTGCAGCCGTACAACAATACGGTCCTGTGCAGGTGTTAACCCGGCATCCACGCTAATTCCTTCTGCTTTTGTTTGTGACCCGAAGTAGCATAAAAAGGCCGTCAGTATAGAAAAACTGAGTATTTTATTTTTCATCTTTTACGGCCTTAATTTTCTTACCCGGAGTAAAATTGGCTTTTTTAATGCGTTTTTCGATTTCCTGGTCTGACACTTTGGCATCTGGCATCAATTCTATCACCACTTGCTTTTCTTTGAAACTTGCTTTGGCATCGGCAACACCGTCAATTTTCTTCACCTGCTTTTCCAGTGCCGACTGACAGCCCGGACAATCCATGCCAAAAACCTCGTAGCAAACAGTAGTGTTTTGAATAGTGTCTTTTTCAGCTGTAATTATTTGATTCTCTGTATCGCTTGCAAACGTTGCATGTGCAAAAGTTGATAAAAACAGGGTCATTGCAATCAATACGATGTTATGTTTTATATTTTTCATTTTAAAAGGTTTTTATGAGTTATTAAAATAAGTTGTCAGGTTCCTAACAACATTTTTCACGTTTCTGTTCAGGCGGACACTTGACCGAACCATACGAACAGAAAATACAGCAATCTCCTTTTTTCGGCTTTATTATGTGCTTACAATGGGTGCATTCGTAAAAGAAACTACACGTATTTTCCGGCATGGTCTCTTCTTTTTGAAATCCACACGCCGGACAAGTAACTATCGAAAGAAGCTGAATTGTTGTCATGTCAAACTGTTAAAAAGAACTGTATGTTTATTTTCACTAATCAAATCTGTAAAGGAACATGCAATTATCATACCTTTTCGGCTTAAATTGTTAACTCTCTCTTGCTATTACAAAAGATTCAGTTCCAAAATGAACTAATTCTTGTCTAAAGATTTGAGAAACCATTTTTCGCCAAAAAACAGAATAACCATTAGACCAAAGGCCACAATTATTAGCGTTAAATCGACCTTCGCTTTAATCCATATAAATCCGGTTAATACAATTGCATCAAGCAGAATAGCCAGCATGACAATTGGTTTAGAAAACTTCACCTTGTTTTTTAAATTGCGTAATAATCCCCAATGCAACCCTATATCCATTACCAGGTAGAATATTGCTCCCAGAGAAGCAATACGGCTCAAATCAAACAAAACGGTCAGAATTATTGCAATAACAGCCATATATACCAGCATGTGTTTTTGAATGCTTCCGGGCATCCCAAAATGGTTGTGTGGAACTAATTTCATTTCGGTAAGCATGGCCGTCATTCGGGATACTGCAAAAATACTTGCTATTAGACCAGAAACGGTAGCAATGATGGCAACACCTACCGTTACCCAAACACCAGACTTCCCAAAGGCAGGCCTTGCAGCTTCGGCCAGGGTATAGTCTTTTGCTTCGATTATTTCACCAATAGAAAGGCTTGATGCTACAGCTATTGCCACCAAGTAGTACAGCACAGCACAAATAAGGATAGATAGTATGATTGCCCTTCCCACGTTTTTATGAGGTTTTTTAATCTCACCACCGCTATTGGTAATTGTTGTAAACCCCTTATAAGCCAATATGGATAATGCGAGTGCACCAATTATGCTTATCGCCGACTTATCTGGCATAGTTGACGGAACTGTATCTTCAAAGCTAAATCCGGCTGCCCACAACCCACCAATAGCTAAAACAGAGATACCTCCGACCTTTAGGATCGCCATGGTGAACGCTGATTTTTCAATAAAATTGTTACCGGAAATATTCACCAGAAATGCGATGATAATTAAAAGAACACCCAGAAATGGCACCCAAAAGGAGGCCGTTTCTTCTCCAAACAATTGCATTACATAGGTTCCAAAAGTTCTCGCTACCAGGCTTTCGTTAATAACCATTGAAAATGCCATCAATAAAGCAGCGAATGCGGTAAATGTAGTTTTACCATATTCCTTTTGAAGGTACATGGCAATTCCTCCTGCCGAAGGGAAGGTGTTGGATAGTTTTACATAGGAATAAGCGCTGAACCCTGAGATTATAGCGCCTAATACAAAAACAATTGGGAATAAATTCCCGGATAATTCGGCAACTTGTCCGAGCAGCGCAAATATTCCTGCTCCAATCATTACACCGGTCCCAAGTGATACAGCACCGGTTAAAGACAAACTGTTTTTTTTATATCCACTCATCGTTTAAAATCTAATAGATAATCCGCCGCCGGCTCCAAACCGATTGTCATAGCTGCCCATCAGGGAAATGTTTTTTGAGAGAAAATATTCCAGGCCTGCGCTCCAGGTTATCTCTTCTTTATAGTTGATGTTGCCCGCGGGGTTTTCTTCATTCAAATCATTCACCCAGCCAAAATCCGCCTGGTATTCAAATACGCCAAAAACCAGGGTGCGGGGGAAAATCATGATTTCGCGCGCGATGCCAATTTGCGGCCTCAGTTCGTTATCGATGCGTACATCGAGGTTAAACATGTAAGGCGTAAAAAACCGGATCCCTGCCACGGCGGTTGGTGATATCTCATCGAGGCTGTTCTCCTGTTCATTCTCCACGTTTACACCGGCAAACACACGGAAATAGTCGTACAAATAGCGTTCATAGGTCAATTCGGCCTCCATGTTTTTGTTCCACCCGTATTCGGCGTTCAGGTTAAACTGGTTCCTGATGTTGGATGAAACCAGGTTAATTTCCGTGAGGTGCGAAGCCACATCTGCCAGCCCCCAGGTGTAATACAGATTTGTTTCGTGTATCAATTTCGATACAGGATACCCTTTAAGTCGCGGGTCGCGGGGTGTATCGTAACTAAAAACCCGGTCCATTCCGCCCATCAAGTGATAAAGAATGTGACAATGGAAAAACCAGTCTCCGTATTCATCGCCATAAAATTCAATAGTCACTTGTTGCATGGGCGGGACGTTAACGGTATGTTTCAGAGGGGAATACTCCCCGTTTTCGTTGATGACCCTGAAAAAGTGGCCGTGCAGGTGCATGGGGTGGTGCATCATCGTCAGGTTATTGAGTGTGATACGTGTCACTTCACTTTCTTTGATTTTTATTTTATCGGTTTCTGAGAGGGGGATCCCGTTCATGCTCCAAATGTAACGCTGCATATTCCCTGTCAGGTTCAGCAAAATTTCTTTAACGGGCGTATCTTTGGGATAGGTGGTTTTTTCAGGCGACTTTAAATAATCATAATTATATTCTGAATACATGTCCATTCCTGACATTTTTTCCATTTTGCTGTCCTTTTCCATTTTGGATTGACCCATACCATCCATTCCCTCCATTTCCATTTCTTTATCCATTTTCATCCCCCAATTTTCCATCATTTTTTCAGGTTCATCTTTTTTTGGCCTGAATTTCAGTGCGGGGGCTCCCATCCGCATATCCATCCTGGCCATTTGCTGCATCATCGCGATTTTATCAGGTTTGGGGACAACCGGCGCCGGTAACACTTCGCCACTGCCCAAAAAGGCAGAGGCTGTACCGGACCCATCTAGTGCTGTGGCCCTGAATTCTATCTTTCCGTTTTGTGGAATGGTTACGATAAAGTCGTATGTTTCGGCAATGGCGATAAAGGTTTTGTTGTGGGCAACAGGCACCACGTCCAGGCCATCGGCCGAAACCAGGGTTGGGCTTTCCCCTCCAAAAGTCATCCAGAATGAAGTGGAGGCCGCCCCATTGATAATACGAAGCCTTACTTTTTCACCAGGGTTAAAGTCAGGATATTCCTGAGATGAACTACCGTTCACTAAAAAAGCAGGGTAGTAAATGTCCGCAATGTCGGCACCTTCCATACGCTGTTTCCAGAAGTTGAGCTGTGCACCCAAAGCACCTCTTGCTATAACCTGATTCAGAGGAGTGGCCGTTCCTTTTTTTATGGTGTACCACTCGGTGCCCCGCTTTAAAAATCGTAATACACTGTGGGGCTTCTCATTTGTCCAGTCCGAGAGCACCATTACCAAATCCTTATCATAATCCAGGGTATTTTCTTCAGGTTCAATGACAAAAGAACCGTACACCCCGCTTTGTTCCTGTAACATGGTGTGGGAGTGATACCAGTAAGTTCCCGATTGTCTTATGGGATATTCATATTTTTGGGTTTCACCGGGCATAATAGGCGGGGTGTTCAAGTAAGGCACACCATCGTAAAAATTTGGTAATAACAACCCGTGCCAATGAATGGATGTTTCTTCATCCATTTCGTTTTTTACATAAATGACCGCATAATCGCCTTCGTTAAAACGCAGGGTTGGACCTGGAATTTGGCCGTTGATGGTCATGCCCATGACGTTTTTGCCCGCTTTATTGACCAGTTCCTGTTTTAAAACCAGGCGGTAAGTTGTCGTATCGGTTTGTGCTGATGCAGTAAATCCTGCCAGCGCTAACAATGCTAAGGTTAAAAAAGTAAATTTAAATTTCATAGTTTTTCAATTTTAAAGATTGTTGGAATATCATAATTACGGAAGTCCATCACTCTCTGCCGGAACGGGTTGTCTTCGACGGTTGGTTGTCAATTAACTCATAACCCGCTGCTTCCCAAGCTTTCATCCCGCCTTTCAAATTATAAAGGTTGGAATATCCTGCATTCGCGAGTGCCTTTGCGGCAATCGTACTCATACGGTCGCTGCGGCAGTACAACACAATTTTTTTATTTTTCGATGGCAGTTCATCCAGATGGTACATTATTTTATCATACGGAATCAACATATCCGTTTTGGGAATTTCCCCTGCATACGGTATGTGCACATTCACAAGTGTGAAATCTTTTTCCGCCATCATTTTATGAAGTTGGGACACTGAAATTTCATTCATGTCCTTTTCCTGCAATTTCCCGGATACTGTATTCCCGGCATAAAGTAAAATGAAGGACCCCATAAAAACTATAACTATCGAAATAATCTTTTTCATGATAAATACAATTAAATATTAAAATAAATTTTTTTTCATAATAATCTCCTAAGGCTTCATATCCATTTCCATATCCATCTTTCCGTCACTGCCAGTATGAGTTTTCATGAAAAGCCTTTCGGCTAATATGACCATAAGAATGCCCGTGAAAGAAACGATAAGCACAAGTGGGTCGCTTTTAAATTTTAGTACTATAAAAGCAATAAGGATAACTGTATCAAAAAGTAATGCAAGTATGGGAACAACAGGATTAAAACTAATATCCTTTCTCAGGAATCTATAAAGACCCCAATGGACAGCCATATCCATAACTATGTAAAATATAGCGCCGATTGCGGCAATCCTGGTTAGATCGAATAAAATAGTCAGTACTATGGCGAGTGAAACAGTAAATAGAAGTGCCGGGTTGCTGAATTTAAAGCGTAATTCAGGAAGTTGTTTCATATTGCTTAGCATAGCAAGCAACCTGGATGCTGAAAAAACACTTGCAATCAATCCGGATACAGTAGCGATGATTGCCAAAATTACTGTAAACCATAAACCCAAACTACCGAACACCGGTTGGGCGGCTTCTGCAAGTGCGTAATTTTTTGCCTTGATGATATCCGGTATACTGAGGTTTGCTGAAACCGACAGAGCTAATGCCACATAAAGAACCATACATATTAATACGGAATAAATGATGGAGCGCCCCACGTTTTTGTTTGGATTTACAATATCCCCGCCCTGGTTGGTAATTGTTGTAAAGCCCTTATAGGCAAGTATCGACAAAGCCAGTGCTGCAATAAAACCTCCAACCATTGACCAATCGCTGCTGTCTACCCTACCCAAATTTCCGAAGGAGGGAAAGCCCGATATAGCGAGCCCCGCGATTGCTAACGTGGCAATACCAAGAATTTTTGCAACTGCAGTAATAGTTGCGGTTGCTCCAATTATTTTATTGCCCGCTACATTTATAATAAAGGCTGCCGCAATCAGAACCACGCCAAGTACAGGGACAAGGACGCTGTCATTACCAACATTGAACAACCTAAGTGTGTAGGATCCAAAAGTTCTGGCTACAAGACTCTCGGCAATAACCATTGAGACATACATTAAAAGAGAAAAAGTGCCTGTGACTGTTCCAGGACCGTAAGCTTTTCTTAAAAATTTGGCAACTCCACCCGACGAGGGATATGCATTTGAAAATTTTACATAAGAGTAGACACTAAGACCAGAAACAATGCCGCCAACTAAAAAAGCTATAGGAAAAAGACTGCCGGCTAATTCGGCAACCTGTCCCATCAGCGCAAATATTCCGGCACCTATCATAACACCGGTTCCTAAAGACACCGACCCAATGAGAGTTAATTTATTTGCGGAATCTTTTTTCATATTCTATTGTTAAATGTTATGTAATTGAGTTGTAATCCAAAGTACATTTCTTTTTATAAAATATTTCAGTACCAATTCATTGGAACAATAAATCTCCATAACCCCAAATGACCGTTCCCAATACAATATTTATATGAGCAAAAGTTTCAAGGTATTGGTGTTTTTTTGAAGGATGGATTTCCTCAAGATTTACCCGGGTTCCCCTGGAATATGCCTGCAACTGATTGTGGTGATATTCATCCCGCCCTTTTAACAGGCTATGGTTTGCGATAACCGCAAACAATACCATTAAAGAACCCGACCTCGAAAATAAAGAACTGCCTACAATGGTTTCAAAATAAAAAGATACGAATACAATCAACCATGCGCTTATCAAAAACAGGAATGGCTTGAGATTTTTTGCTTTATTCATATCAATCGAGGAATTTAGAGCCATCAGTAGCATCATTATAGTTAATTAAAAAATAGCTTCCATCTTCATTTTTAAAGTTTTGGCTTATCAACGATTTTTCCTGATCTAGCCTTTCGGTAACCCGATACTGAATTGACTTCACCCTGACCCCCCACAAATAGGCTTCAACTGTTAAGTCAGATGTAAGGATATAATTACCGGTTTCCATTTCAAGGCTCCTGTTTTTTATCGAAATCCGGTTCTTAGAACCAAAAAATCCTAAAAGCCCCGATTTAACAGACATCTCAACAATGAGGTCATTTAACTTTTTAGCATTGTCTGAAAAATCATATAGTTCTTTAAACTCCGGAGATGAAGTTTCAATGACATATTCTGCGTCATTTTGCCGGGCGAACGGGAAAACAGTGACAAGGACATTCGATTCGTCTGGCTTACAAACATAATCAGTTGTATAACTTTCGGTTAGCTTATCCTTTTCATCGAATAACGAAACCCTGATTTGCACGGATAGAAATCCTTCCACTGTATCCAATTTACTGATTGAGAACTTTTGTTTCGAAATTTGGTCACCTGCTTCATTATAGCCCCTACGGATGATATCCCTGCCCGCTATTTGCTCAATAAGCATATTATCCTGTCCCCGGCATATCTTACCCAATGCCAGCAAAATCATCGCTATAATAAAGTACTTTATCTTTAACATTCTTTCCTAAAACTTCTGCCGTAAACCCAGACTTTTATTGGTCTTCCGAATAGAATTTTCGGAATCTTTTTCTATTTCGGTCATTGCCCTGATGGCATCAATGGTTTCAGGGATTACAATGGCCTGGTTGTCCACCACGTAAGCATAAAACAATTCATCGCCTTGTACTTTCAACATGTCCTCCCACAAAGCCACTTCGTACATATCACCATAAGGTCTGTTCAACGCCAGCATCAGCTCTTTGATGGCATTATTGGCGGAAAGCCCATCACTATAATTGATAAGGGCAACACGGGTGGATGTACGGAAAGCATCCAGCACTTCCTCTTTACCTGCTTCCCTGGTGAGTTGCACATTCCAGTAATGTAAATGGCTGAGGGTTTCCGGGACTTTAACGGCCGCG
This sequence comes from Sunxiuqinia dokdonensis, assembly GCF_001270965.1. Taxonomy (GTDB): domain Bacteria; phylum Bacteroidota; class Bacteroidia; order Bacteroidales; family Prolixibacteraceae; genus Sunxiuqinia; species Sunxiuqinia dokdonensis. The sequence goes on from NZ_LGIA01000180.1 coordinate 20,100, forward strand.
GTTATTACATCCAAATCGGGATCTACCGTCTGTGCATCGGGTCCCTGGTGGCTGGGTATTTCCTTTTCGGGCACCAGCGTGTTCATGATACCGTTCAAATGGCTTTCCCAGGGATCGGTTGCCCGGCGGAGCAGTGTCCCCCTTGCTTTTTTTAACAGCCCTGCGTTTTTCAGTGCAGTAAGCGTACGCACAATAGATGTTGTATTGCATGATACTACCCTCGTTGATTCACGCCCCAATGCCGTTTCATAATTGTTTTCGGCGCTGAAAGAATGACCGGTTGTTTCGTGCTTTTCCCCTCCCTGAACAATAAATTTAAGGTTGGCTTCTTTGTATTTCTCAATATTTTTGGCAGCTATTTTCTTCGGGGTGCAATCCACAATAATATCTGCCTTTTGTATCAGGTCGGAAAGGGTGCCTTGTACCTTTATTCCTGCATTTTCCATTTGCTTCCTGAAGTCGTCATTAAAAGCAAATACCGGGTATTCCCTTTGTACGGCTATTTTTATCCGCCAGTCGGTAATAATATCGCAAACCCCGGCCAGTTCCATATCGTCCTGTAAGGCAACGGCATCCGCTACCCGTTTTCCAATTACGCCATATCCGTTGATGGCTACTTTTACTTTTTTCATTTTTTTAAGATTTATAATTTAAAAACTGAATAAATGCCAATAAAACAAGAATACCTCCCGCAACATAAAAAGGGGCAGTACTATTTAAAGTATAAATAGCTGTCCCTAATAAGGGGCCGACAATTTGCCCGATCCCGCTAAAGGAAGATTGCATGCCCAGGGCCCAGCCCGAAGATTTATTTTCCTGCAGGGAAATAAGGGCAATCAGGTTGGGTATGACCAGAGATGTGCCCAAACCGAAAATTCCTATGGCCGTGATAAGGTACCATGTGTCCTGACCCAAAACAAATAACATCAAAACTGCCCCGGCTATCAGGAACCCATATAATATCTGTTTTTTAATGTTTCGGAAAATTAACGGGCCCCATTTTGCAATCACGGGTTGTAATATGGCCATCACAAGGCCACAAACCAACAACCCTATACCGATAAATGATGCCGAATAATTTCTAACGTCCTTACCATAGAGGATAAAAACAGATTCAAATAAAGTGATGGCAAATTGTATGGTTAATGATAATATCAGTAATTCGCCCATACTTTTCCATTTCCCTTTTGGGAATATCCGAAAAGTCAGTTTTCGCAGAGCAGTTGCGGGTACTCTTTTTGTGCGCTTCAAAACAAACAGGGAAACCACCAGGGTGATGCCACCCAAAATAGCGAGAGCCAGAAAGGGCACACTAAAACGGTCAATCATCCAGTGGCCGGACTCCCATCTGAAATGAAGGTTGTTATTGATGAGCAAGCCGCTTATGCCGGGTCCGGTAATTACGCCGGCACTTGCGGCAGTCCCTGCCCAGGCTATGGCCCGTGTGCGTTTTTTTTCGGTAGTAATATTGCTGATGTAAGCGTTGACCACCGGCACCAGAAAGGAAGAAAGCAGGCTGCCCAAAATTCGTGCTGAATAAAGCATGGCGAGGTTGGTGCTGAATGCAATCATAATTTGCATAAACGAGTAACCTCCAAGCCCAAGGATTATAAGCGCCCTGGGACCTGTCCGGTCGGAAACTTTCCCCCAAAAGGGCGCTGTGAATACAAGGGCAAAGGGATAAATAGCCGTAAGTATACTAAAATGAAAGGATATGTCGGTATTACCGTTTCCGGCAGATGCTACCAGCCGTTCGATGAAAAAGGGCAGGACCGGCAATAATACCCCGTAACCGGTCATTACCACAAACAAACAGACCAGTAAAACGATGAATTTTTTATTTAGCATTAAATTATCCATTGGCTTATTATTTCTTTTTATCCTTTTGTATTTTATTAAAATTTGTCTTGCTCCCCCGGTTGACTGATTGAATCAATACACTGTAATAAACAAGCTGTTCACCAAATCCATTAGCCATGTTGGATAAACACCCAGCCAAACAATCAAAACGCCCAAAACCGCCAGCACAAAAATTCCTGAAGCGGAAAAAACCAAGAATACCCTGGCTAAAGGTACTTTCTCCTTTTTCCTTTTCATCATGGTGGCAATGATGCGCAGGTAATAATACAAACCAATTACACTGCTGAGTACTAATACAAAAACAAGCAGCCAGCTTGCACCCCCCACCCCAGCGGTGAGGATAAAATATTTCCCCATAAAACCTGCTGTAAGCGGGATACCGGCCAGCGATAGCAACACGATGGAGAAAACCGCAGAAAGAAATGGCTTCCGCCAAAACAAGCCTTTGTAATCCTTGATATGCGAGGCTTCCCTGTCAGAATGCGAGATGAGGGTGATGAGCCCGAAAGCGGCCAGTATGGTCACAAAATAGGTGGTAACATAAAAAGTGGCCGCTTGTGGCCCGATTTCCCTGCTTGAAACCAGCGCTACCAGAGTGTACCCAAAATGGGCAATGGAGGAATAAGCCAAAATGCGCTTCACATTCTTTTGCACCAGGGCGAGCAAATTACCGATTAACATCGACAGTACGGCGATTGCCACAAATACTTCCATAATTTTATTAAAATGATACAAATCGGCCATCACAAAAATGCGGATCAAAACGGCTACCATGGCCCCTTTTGATGCGCTGGCAATAAACGCACTGACGGGTGAGGAGGCGCCTTCGTACACATCGGGCGTCCACATGTGAAAAGGCGCCACGGCCAGCTTAAACCCAATTCCCACAATCATCAACCCCAGGCCGGCCGTCACCATCAACAAAGATGGAGTGTTTAAATGTGTGACCGTATCCGCCAGGTTGTGGAAAGCCATATTTCCCGAAATGGCATAAACCAGCGCCATGCCAAATAGTAAAAAAGCGGAGGACATGGCCGCGATAATCAGGTATTTCAACCCGGCTTCAATGGGTTTGGTACGCTCCCGGTAATAGCTTATCAGGCCGTACAAAGAAACACTGAGCACTTCCAGGCTCACAAAAAATGAGATAAAATGCGTGCTGATCACCATCATTCCGGCGCCCAACGTGGCTATCATCAACAACAGGTAATACTCTTCTTTCCGCTTTTCAGGGAAAAAATTCTGTATGCTGATATAGCTGAAAACGGATACTAAAAAAGCAGCCAGCAGGATGATTGCCTGATAATAGGTTCCAAAACGGTCGATTAATAAAAGGTCGCCTATGGAATGGGGCAACCCGTTGTTGGTACGAAACAGGGAGATAAACGAGAACGCCAATACGGTGAGGGTAGAAATAAATGTTAACTTGTGGTTGCGCTTTATGGCCACCAAAAGCATCGTAAGGATTGTTCCCCCGGCCAATATCATCATGGGCAGAATACGTAATATATCTCTTTCTGACATTACTCTTTAGTGTTAACGTTTTTGTTTTTCGTATTAAAATGTTGCTCCTTCATCAGCCTTCGCACTGACATATAATCCGTTGTTGCAGCTTCGTTTTGTGCAGACTTTGTTTGCGATTGGTTTACCTTTTCAATAATATTCCGGACCGGATTTTCAGATAAGCGTAAAACCGGTGATGGAAACAGCCCCAGCCAGATAATGACTACGGTTAGCGAACCCATGACCACCATTTCTCGAAACCCAAAATCAGCAATTTTCCATTCCTTGTGTTTTACTCCATAAAACACTTTTTGCATAATGCGCAACGAATAAACAGTAGCTGTTATCAAACCAATTGTTGCTAAAATTGTCAGTAGTTGATTTGAGGGGAATGAACCGATTAAAATCAATATTTCGGCAACAAAATTTCCCAGCCCGGGCAAGCCCAGCGAAGCCAGCACAAAGATGAGCCCCATGGCGCCCATCCGCGGAACTTTCGACCAAAGGCCACCCATTTGCGCCAATTCGCGGGTATGTATCCTGTGCGACAAAGCACCCGCAATAATAAACAACGCCCCTGTGCTTATCCCATGCACAATTATCTGCATCACCACGCCCTGCATCGCCATTTCGTTAAAGGCATAAATGCCGAGCAAAATAAACCCCATGTGGCTTACGCTAATGTAAGCTACCAGCCGCTTTAAATCGGTTTGTGCAAAAGCGAGTTTGGCTCCATACAAAATACTGATGACGCCAAGGGCCATGGCCACGGGCGCAAACTGTTGCGATGCCTGCGGGAACAGTGGTAAAACAAAACGTATCAATCCGTATGCACCTGTTTTCAGCAACAATGCGGCAAGGATTACGCTACCCGCCGTGGGCGCCTGGGTATGCGCATCAGGCAGCCAACTGTGAAGCGGGACAGTTGACAGTTTTACGGTGAAAGCAATTACAAAACCCATCATCAAGAGAAAGGCAACATTTGGCGCTATGTTCGTGCCCAGCAGTTGTTCATAATCAAAAGTATAAACCCCTGTATTGGCGCCGTGAATAAAATAGAGTGCAAGTATTGAAAGGAACATCAGCAGCCCGCTGGCCTGGGTGAAAAGAAAAAACTTGGTAGCAGCATAGGTTTTGTTTTCATGCCCCCAGATACTGATGAGGAAATACATCGGGATGAGCATCAATTCCCAGAAAAAGTAAAGCAGGAACAGGTCCAATGCCAGAAAAACCCCTGTGATACCTGCCAGGACAAGCATCAGGTTAAAATGAAAGAAGCCAACATTTTTGTTAATTTCTTTCCACGAAGCCAAAACGGAAATTATCCCCATAAAAGAGGTGAGCAGCAACATCAGCAGGCTCAGGCCGTCTGCCGCCAGTTTAATTTGAATGCCAAAGCCGGGAACCCACGCATGGGTATAACTTGAAACCCACTGCCCTTCAGTTCCGGGCACACTTTTTAACCACATGGTAATTACAATACCCAACAGAAAGAGGTTAGCAACAAGGCTGATAACCCGGGGCAAAGTATTGCTCCAGCGGCCAGCCAACCATGCCAACAGCCCGCTTCCAGTCAATAATATGATAAGCCAAATAAGTATCATGGATAAAATATTAAGGTTAAGGTTAAAATTGCCCCGATTGCTATAACCATGGCATACCAGCGCACCCTTCCGTTTTGAGAGGCGCTTAACACAATATTCAGCGCACGTGCAAGCGAAGCCAGGCCTTTATAGAACAAATCCACAAAATCGTCTTTATCGATTCTGGATAAGAAAACAATGGGTGTGACAATCATTTTGTCGTACACAAAATCGAAATCCCATCCGTTGAAGAAAAAATTTTGCAGTGCGTTGCGTTCAGGTACAGCCGCCGGGTAAGGTTTGTTAAAATAATATTTATAGGCAACAAACAAGCCTGAAATTGCCGCCAGCCCTGCAATCAGTTGAAAAACTAATTCTGTTGAATTTCCCAGGTGTATGGTTGCTGTGGCGGGCAATGTTTTTTCAATAAACCCAGAGAAGAGCACCACGTGGCCCATATTTTCAGGGAGTTCGATGTAACCTGCGGCAAAAGAGAAAAAGGCCAGGATAAGCATCGGGATGACCATTCCAGTTCCCGGGCGGGCGGAAGGTTCGGCTTTCGTTGTTCCAAAAAAGGTTAAAAAAACCATCCTGAACGTGTAAAGCGCCGTAATAAACGCACCAATCAATGCGGCTAACCAAAGTACCACAGACCCTTTGTCGCCGACATAAGCGAGCCATATAATTTTATCTTTGCTGAAATACCCCGCAGTGATTAGCGGCAAAGCAGCCAGCGAGCCCGAAGCAATCAGGAAGGTCCAGAAAACCACCGGAAGCTTTTTCCGCAGTCCCCCCATTTTGAACATATTGTGTTCGTCGTTCAAGACCCAAATTACCGCTCCCGCCCCGAGGAACAACAGCGCTTTGAAAAAGGCATGTATCATAAAATGAAAAATAGCCGCCGACCATGCCCCCACACCCAGGGCCAGGAACATATACCCGATTTGTGAAATGGTGGAGTAGGCCAACACCCGTTTTATGTCGTGCTGGTTTAGCGCTGAAAACCCGGCAATCAAAAGGGTGGCCGCCCCGATAACCGCCACGGTAGTTTGAACAATCGGGGCAAGTTCGAACAACACATGGGTGCGTGCAATGAGGTAAACCCCTGCGGTAACCATGGTGGCCGCGTGGATAAGCGCTGAAACCGGCGATGGCCCGGCCATGGCATCGGGCAGCCAGGTTTGCAGCGGCAATTGGGCCGACTTGCCCACGGCCCCGCCCAGGAGCAGGAGCGCCACAGCAACCGCTATTCCGGAACCAATTCCCCAGGTGCCGGGGGCGGCATTCAAAATCTCCCGGATGTTCAGGCTGTGAAAAGTCATAAACAGGATAAAAAGCCCAATAGCCAGGGCCGTATCGCCCACGCGGGTTACGATAAACGCTTTGCGTGCCGCGTAACCGTTGTCCGGGTTTTTATACCAAAAACCAATAAGTAAATAGCTGCACAAGCCAACCCCTTCCCAGCCCAGGTAAAGCAACAATAAATTATCAGCCAAAACCAGTACCAGCATAAATCCGATGAACAGGTTCATGTAGGTAAAAAACCTGGAAAACCCATCTTCTTTCCACATAAATTGGGCAGAATAGAGGTGGATAAGCGCACCCACAAAAGTGATGACAAAGATGAACGTGAGTGATACCGCATCGAGGTGAAAGGCGATGTCAGGGGATAAACCACCCACGTCAATCCAACGCCAGAGTACCTGCAGGTAAGGTTTGCCGGTTGGGTTATTGCCCATAAAATCGAGACCGGCGAGAATAGTAAGCCCGGCCGAAAGGGAAACGGTCCCTACACCGATGATTGAACAGGTTAAACGCGAAAGTTTTCTGCCCGCCAGCGCCAGGATTAGCGCCCCGGAAAAGGGCAAAGCCACAATCAACCAAAGCAATTCTTTCATTGTTACAGTTTTATTTTATCCATTCATTGTACTGGCCTTGTTGATATCAACCGACCTGAATTTTTTAAACATTTGAATAATTAATGCCAGCCCCACAGAAACTTCGGCCGCGGCCATGGCCAAAATAAAAATAAACATCACTTGCCCGTCAGCCTCGCCCCAGGCCGATCCGGCTACTATAAAAGCAAGCCCGGCGGCATTCAGCATTACTTCCACCGACATCAGCATGTAAATGATATTCCGGTGTACCAGCAAGCCCGTTAAGCCAAGACAGAATAAAATGGCAGCCAGCAATATTCCTTGTTCCATTGGTACGTTCATAGTTCTTGATTTTTATTTTTTAAATAACGGTGATGGACCGTCTTCTCCTTCTGGCCCAGGTGATAAGCCCCGATAATCCCGGCGATCAGGAGGAAGGCGGCCAATTCGACCACTACAATGTATTTTGTGAACATCAGCTCGCCCACGGCAACCGGAAGCACCACTTCCTGCCCCATCGCATAGCCGGGCTGGGCGGTTAGCACATACACCATTTCAGCAAGAAGGATGAGAGAGATTGCCGAGGGCCCAATCCATATTTTGGACTTCATTAACCTTTTCTTCCGTTTTTCTTCATCGCTTAAATTGAGCATCATTATCACAAAAACGAACAGCACCATTATGGCCCCGGCATAAATAATTACTTCCAAAGCAGCCACAAAGGGAGCGCCTATAATAAACATGACCACCGAAACCGAAAACAGCGAGACAATGAGGAACAGAAGGGAATGAACGACATTTTTACTGATCACCATCATAAGGGTTGAAACAATCGCCGCAGTAGCCGCGATGTAGAAAAGTATGTTCATTTCTATTTTATTTTTATTTCAAATTTCACTGCAAGCAGGTTAGGGCATCAGTTTCCGCACATCCACCGGTTTGTTTTCATTTTCACCTTCCCCTTTTTTCTTTACCCCGAAATCCACGCCGGCTTCTTTATAAAAGTTGTAACCATGGTATTTGCCTTGCCCTTCTATCAGGAGGTCCTCTTTTTCATACACCAGGTTTTGCCGGTCGTATTCCGCCATTTCAAAATCGGGGATAAGTTGAATGGCATAGGTAGGGCATGCCTCTTCGCAATAACCACAGAAAATGCAGCGCGAAAAGTTAATACGGAAAAACTCCGGGTACCTCCGCCCGTTTTCATCTTCGGTTGCCTGAAGGGAAATACAATCTACCGGGCAGGCCGCGGCACATAAATAACAGCCAACACATCTTTCTTCATAGTCCGGATCGCGGGTAAGCACAATACGGCCACGCCATCGCGCAGGCAACTCCGTTTTCTCTTCAGGATACTCAACAGTTTCCCTTTTACGGAACAGGTGTAAAAAAACAATCCAAAGCGATCTTAAATTACTGAACATGGTTGCAACTATTTTTTATATAAAAATCATCATTTTATTACTGAAAATACAATACAATAGCTCCCGTTACCAACAGATTTAAAAGCGACAACGGCAAAAGGATTTTCCAACCCAACGACATCAGCTGGTCGTATCTCGGGCGGGGCAGGGCAGCCCTGAGCAAGATGAAGACCATGATGAAAGCAAACGTTTTGAGCAGGAACCAAAATACCGGTGGCAGGAACCCAAAACCGAGCCATCCGCCAAAAAACAAGGTGGTTATCAATGCTGAAATAAGTGTGATGCCCAAATATTCGCCCACAAAGAACAACCCGAACTTCAAACCTGAATACTCGGAATGATACCCTGCAATCAACTCGCTCTCGGCTTCCACTATATCGAACGGGAGGCGGTGCGCTTCCGCCACGCCCCCAATAAAAAAAATCACAAAACCGATGAACTGGGGAATAATAAACCACATTTTTTTCTGCGCTATCACAATATCGGTCATGTTTAAAGAACCTGCCATGATAACTACACCCATTAACGACATGCCCATAAAAACTTCGTAGGAAATCATTTGGGCAGCGCCGCGGATGGCCCCCAGGAGCGAATATTTATTGTTGGACGACCATCCGCCCAGTACAACACTGTAAGCGCCGAGGGACGACATAGCGAGGAAAAACAAAATGCCAATATTGAGGTCAACCACCATGATTTCGGGTGTAAAAGGAACGATGGCAAAACTCATTAGAATGGTTATCACCAGCATCGCGGGGGCTATAACAAATACTTTTTTATCGGCAAAACCCGGAATCCAGTCTTCCTTGAAAAATATTTTAATCATGTCGGCCATCACCTGGAACAGGCCAAAGGGGCCAACGCGATTGGGCCCGTAACGATCCTGCCATAACGCCAGCAGCCTTCTTTCCAACCAGATTAACCCGGCAGCAATGGTCAGCAATACCACTAATATTCCAAATGCAACAAGCGTATGTAATACTCCCTCATTCATCTTTTATTTTTTTGAAAGTTATCCAAAACGGAAACCGGGTTCCCACAGTTTCTTTTAATCCTTTGGGCAGCCCAATCGTCCCTTTGGTTAAACCGGTGTTTAGCTTTACCGGCAGTTTCAGTGTTTCACCCTGCAATACGATTCCGAGCAAATCACCCTCCTTCACACCGGCTTCCCATGCGTCGGAATTATTTAATGCGATGTACGGTTTGGGTAACCGCTCGTTCACCGCCGGGCTTTGTGCGCTCAGTTCATCGGAACCAAAAATGTGGTACAGCGGCAGTGCATACCATTCCCCTTTTTGGGGTGAAAATGTTTTAGTAATGTTTTTGAAATACCCGATGTTGCTATTCTTTTTATCAAACAACCGTACCCCCGAATTCCCGCCATGGAGTTCACCGCCCACCTCAATCTGATATTTGTTAATGGCCTGTGCCGAGTTCCACCCTGGCGACCAATAAAACGGTGTGATGGCTGCGGTTGGGATACCGGAATAACCTTCCATGGTAAACGAAAGAGCCGAATCCGTGTCTTCGGGCGGCTTGGGCTCGCTTACATTTATATTGGTATGCATTGCTGTCCTTCCGGTGTAGCGGTGCGGTTCGCGCGGGATTTTCTGTGTTCCCTTTCTGTAATCTGCCGGCGGTGCAACGGATTGAATTCCCTCCAAATCAGGAAAAGTTTTTACCAGATTGTACACAATGTTTTCGAAATGTATTGTTGATTCCGCCGTTCCGACCGGCATGATTTCCTGCAACCATTTCCAACTGCTTTCCACATCGTTTTCAGGAACATGAACCTGATAAAAACGCTGTGCCCTTCCTTCGTTGTTGATTACGGTGCCGTCCGCTTCGGCGAAAGTTCCGGCAGGCAGTACATAAGTTGCATGTTGGGTGGTGGCATTTTCCAGGTAAGCCAGGACTATAATATCGTTATAATCCTGAAGAAAATTATCCACGCTGTTTTTGTCCGTTCGCCGGTATAAATCGTTTTCCAGGACAATCAGGACCGCATCGTCATTTTGATTCACGTTTTCAAAAGCCTGGTCCAAAAATTTATCGGAAATTAAAAAAAGGCCAACCGAATTCACTTCGGGAGCGACATAAAATAATCCGGCATCCTTTTCTTTTTCCTTCAGCGCAAAAGCAATATTGGCAGCCGCTTCAATAATGGCTCGGCTGTACAGGCTTGTGCCGGCCACAATCAGCGGTTTTTTCGCGTCGAGCAGCGCCCCTGCAATGGATTCCGCGAGTTTTCCGGCCTCTTTGCTGCAATCTGTTTCCGGTAGTTCCGGATTAATTGCATGGGCGACAGCCTGTCCCAGCCGGGCAACGTCATCGGGGTGCGCACGATATGTTTGTGTGGCAACCTCATCCAGTTTGGTAGCCTGCGCGGCTGCTATGTAAAATGGCCCGGTATTTCCTTGGACGACTTCCCTGACTGCGGCATCGTTCCAGACGGGAATGTTCAAACCGGCCGCCTGCTCTTTAGGTGTATTCCTGACTGCCTGCCGCAGGTTCAGAGCCAGCATGGGCGCTGTGTTGGTAACATCTTCGCCCAAAATAAAAACGGCATCATACGATTTTACCTCGTTCAGGGAGGGCACATTTACCTTTCCGCTTTTTACTATTTCAATAACCTTCTGAATTAGTTTTCCTTCTGTTTCGGGAATTCCTGCATAAAAATTTTTGGCCCCCACCCATTGCCGCAACAAAAAGTTGGATTCGAGGGATGCTTTGGGCGAGCCGATACCAATTAATTTTTTCCCTTCAGCAACTTTCCTTATTTCCTGAATAGCCTGTTTTTTTTCTATCTGGACGAGTGAATTATTTTGTTTTTTGAAAGGGAACTGAATCCGTTTTTTGCTGTTTACGTATTCATAACCAAACCTTCCGCGGTCGCATAGGAAATACCCATTTACATCGCCGTTGTAGCGGCTCAGTATCCTACGGATACCACCATACCGTTCCGAGGCAATGATGTTGCAGCCCAGTCCGCAATTGTGGCAGACCGAAGGCGCGTTGGTGAGGTCCCATTTCCTCGTGTAATGTTTTTTTAACGTTTTGTCTGTAAAAACACCAGTCGGGCATATTTCCACAAGGTTGCCGCTAAATTCATTTTCCAGTGTCCCGGGTTCATGCCGCCCAAAATAAATGTCGTCGTGCGCGCCAAATACATCCAGGTCTTTTCCGCCCGCATAATCTTTATAGAACCTTACACAGCGGTAACACTGGATGCACCGGTTCATTTCGTGGTTAATAAAAGGGCCGAGGTACTGGTTGGTGTGCGTACGTTTTTTAAAACGGTACCGGCGGTAGTTGTGGCCTGACATTACGGTCATGTCCTGGAGGTGGCATTCCCCGCCTTCGTCGCAAACCGGGCAGTCGTGCGGGTGGTTAATCATCAGGGCTTCAATATTATCTGCGCGGAATTGCTTTGCTTCATCAACTTCCAGGGAGATGCGTACCTTATCGGTCACCGGTTCGAGGCAGGCCATGACCAGCTTTCCTTTGGTATCGTCCTCGTCTTTGTATTTTATTACGGCACACTGGCGGCATGCACCTATCGAATCAAGCTCGGGGTGCCAGCAAAAATAGGGGAGGTCGAGCCCCAGCGAAAGACAGGCTTCCAGCAGGTTTTTGCTTTCGTCTGATTCATATTCCTTATTGTCTATAATTATTTTAGCCATTGCTATTCCTTTTTCCAGGGACATTTATGTTCGTGAATATGTTTTTCAAAATCTTCTTTGAAATATTTCAGGGCGCTTTGCAAGGGTTCCATGGCGCCCGGCGCCAGCGCGCAATAGGTATTTCCCGGCGACATGTACCGAGTTTGAAAATTCAGGATGTCGAGGTCTTTCATTTCGCCTTTCCCGTTTTCAATTGCTTCCAGGGTTTTGGCTGTCCAGGGCAACCCTTCCCTGCATGGTGTGCACCAACCGCACGATTCCTGTGCAAAAAAACGTTCCAGGTTCAGTACCATCCCCACGGGGCAGGTTTTGTCATCCAACACGATAAGTGTACCTGTGCCCAGCCGGCTTCCGGCTTTGCCCACGCCGGCATAGTCCATCGTTACATCCATATGGTCGCCGGTCAAAAAATCGGTAGAGCCGCCCCCGGGCAACACCCCTTTAAACTGGAAATCGTCCTGCATCCCCCCGGCATGTTCTTGCAGGATTTCGCGCAGCGAAACACCCAATGGCAATTCCCATAAACCGGGTTTTTTCACGCGGCCACTGGCGCCATAAATTTTAGTGCCTCCTTCATCGGTTTTGCTCAGGCTTTTAAACCAACCGGCGCCATTGGCAATAATGTGGGGCACATTGCACAGGGTTTCCACATTGTTCACTACAGTGGGTTTCCCAAATAACCCACTTACGCCGGGGAACGGCGGTTTTGACCGGGGGTTCGCCCTTTTTCCTTCCAGCGCGTTGAGCAAGCCTGTTTCCTCACCGCACATGTAGCGGCCAACGCTTACATGCAGGGAGGCATCGAGTTGAAAATCGCTTCCTGCGATATTTTTTCCCAGATACCCTGCTTCATAAGCTTCCTCAATGGCCCGGGTAATTGCCCTTGCCGCCTGGTGATAAGCCCAACGGAGAAAAACATAAGCGAACTGCGCCTGGATGGCATACGCGCCAATAATCATCCCTTCGAGCAACTGGTGTGGGTTTCCTTCCAGCAGCAGCCTGTCTTTAAAACTCCCGGGTTCCATTTCATCCCCGTTTACAACAAAGTATTTGGGAGTAGGGACATCTTCCCCCAGGGGCACAAAGCCCCATTTCATCCCGGTTGAAAAACCTGCTCCGCCTCGCCCTTTCAAACCCGATTCCTTTACCTCTTTTGTAACGTCCTCCGGGTTTAATTTTAACGCTTTACGCAGTGCCTGATATCCGCCTGTTTTTTCGTAATCTTTAAGCGAAAGCCAGGTGTTGTCGTTTTTAATATGTTGGGTCAATGGTTTTTCCATGCTGTTTCCCTGGTTATTATTTTCTATTCATAGTTTTTAAGTATTTCATCTATTTTATCCGTTGTCAAATCCCTGTGCAGGTCTTCGTCAACCATCATGGCCGGTGCACGGTCGCAAGTGCCCAGGCAGGGTATGGTCAGTAAGGTAAACCGGTCGTCTTTGGTGGTCTCGCCAAAATCTATTGAAAGCTTATTTTTTAAATAACCGGCAATTTTTTCATAATCCATCATCCAGCAACTCACGCTGTCGCACACCAGGATGACATGCCGCCCTACCGGTTTCCGGAATATTAAACTGTAAAAGGTGGCCACGCTGTCAATCGCGTCCGGCGACATCTCCAGTATTTGGGCCAGTTCTTTTACCGCTTCGTCGGATACCCAGCGGTGATGTTTTTGAATGACCTTTAAACCCTCGATACATGCCGCGCTTTTTTGCGGGAAATGTTGATAGATTTCCTCTATTTCCTTTTTAATCTCTTCTGATATATTATTTTGTGTTGTCATTTTTCAAAACGTATTTACCGGTCAATATCTGAGAGCACATAATCCACGCTTCCCAAAATGGCCATCAAATCAGCTATCGTATAGCCTGTACTAATTTCCGGCACAAATTGTATGTGCGGGAAAGAGGGGGTCCGAATCCTTGTCCGGTATGAGTTTGTGTTGCCATCGGAAACGAGGTAGTAACCGTTGTTCCCTTTGGTGGCTTCCACGCTGCAAAAGGCTTCGCCTGCAGGCATAACCGGCCCCCAACTTACATGTACAAAATGATTAATGAGTGTTTCAATGTCGTGCATGGTATGTTTTTTTCGTGGCGGCGTAGTAAGCGGGTGGTCCGATTTAAATTCCCCTTCGGGCATGTTATCCAGGCATTGCTGAATAATACGCAGGCTTTGCCGCATCTCCTCTATCCGAACTTTTGAGCGGTCGTAACAGTCGCCATTTTGGGCTGTCGGCACATCAAATTCAAACTGTTCATAACCGGAGTACGGTTGTTTTTTTCTGAAATCCCAATCGAAGCCGGTGGCCCTTAACCCTGGCCCTGTAATACCCCATTCAATCGCCTCTTCTGTGGAATATACCCCTATTCCGACAGTCCTTGCTTTGAATATGCCGTTTTTCATTACATAGCGGTCGTACTCTTTTAATCTTTTGGGGAAATAGTCAATGAATTGTTGAATCAGTTTTTTCCATCCCGTTGGCAGGTCCTGGGCTACTCCACCAATGCGGAACCAGTTGGGGTGCATTCTTCCACCGGTAACAGCAGCAACAATATCAAGCACTTTTTCCCTGTCGTTGAACATTAAAAAAACCGGGGTCATCATGCCAAGGTCCTGGGCAAAGGTGCCGTACCAAACCAGGTGGCTTGATATCCTGAACAGTTCGCTCATCATGATGCGGATAACCTTAGCACGGTCGGGCACAGTTATCCCCGCAAGCTTTTCCACAGCCATCACATACGGGAAATTGTTCATTACGCCGCCGAGGTATTCCACGCGGTCGGTGTAGGGGATATAGGAATGCCAGGTTTGCCGCTCTCCCATTTTTTCAGCACCGCGGTGGTGAAATCCGATATCAGGAATAATCTTCACGATATCTTCACCATCTAATTGGAGCACAAACCTTAAAACGCCATGAGTGCCGGGGTGCTGGGGCCCCAGGTTGAGGAACATCAAATCGTCCTCTTCCAGGGTGTTGTCCAGCCCCCATTCTTCGGGTTTAAACTGCAAGGCCTGTTGTTCAATCTCCTGTTTGCTTTCCGGAAGTTGAAAGGGCCCCATTTCCGTAGCCCTGGCCGGATGGCATTTTTGTAGCGGGTGCCCCTCCCAGGTTTGGGGCATCAAAATTCTTTTCAAATGGGGGTGCCCCTGAAATTTTATACCAAACATGTCATACACTTCCCTTTCGTACCAGTTGGCAGCAGGCCATATCGAAGTGATGGAAGGGAGGGTAGGTTTTTCGGAAGTAAGCGGGACTTTCAGGCGGATAAAACTGTTCCGTTCAAAAGAGAGCAGTTGATACACGACCGTAAAGCCACTGTCAGGTTGTCCCTGGCGATGGTTCCTAGCCTGTTCGTCAATTGCCGTGAGGTCGTAGAGCATTTTAAAAGGCCGGGCTACTTCGTTTTTTAAAAAACCAAGCACGTCAACAATCCGGCCGGGATTTACCCATAGGGTTGGAAATTCATCTTTTGTTTCCTGGATGCTTAGGATGGAATCCTGAAACTTATCATTTAATATGGAAGCGATAGCTGTCATCTGATTTCCTATATTTCATCGGGACTTTTAATTTCCGTCATTTTCAACCTTTCCGGCCCCTGAATAGCTTTCATTGAAATTTTTTCCGGTTTTACAATTCCCTGCGGTCCCATCACCCAGCTCAACGGCCTTTTCTCTTTCCCGACCTGGTCCCTGAGCAATAAAATGGCCTCCAAAAAGGCATCGGGGCGTGGCGGGCACCCGGGCACATACACATCTACCGGCATAAATTTATCCACGCCCTGCACCACGCTATAAATATCGTACATACCGCCTGAATTGGAACAGGAACCCATCGAGATAACCCAGCGCGGTTCCATCATCTGTTCATACAAGCGTTTGATTACAGGCGCCATTTTAATAAATACGGTACCGGCAATCACCATCATGTCGGCTTCGCGCGGCGTGCCCCGTATCACTTCGGCGCCAAAACGGGCAATATCGTAGCGGCTGGTGATTGAAGTGGCCATCTCCACATAGCAACACGACAAGCCAAAGTTGAACGGCCAGATGGAGTTTTTCCTTCCCCAGGCCACCATGCTCTCCATGTTGGTGAGCAGCACATTTCTCTGAACTGTTTCTTCAAATGATCCGTTTCCTGTTTCAGGAACTACCGGGTTATTTAACTTGCTTGTCCACCACTTCATTAGCGTTTTTTTTTATGTTTTTATGATAAGCATTCAAAATTCTCTTTCCGCTGGGGCCAAAATCGAGCGCTCCCGATTTCCATTCGTAAATAAGTACAACCAATAAAACCACTGCAAAAACCAGGATTGCGAGGTAGCCCGACCAGCCTGTCTCCCTGATGGCAATTGCCCACGATATGATAAATGCGACTT
Source organism: Sunxiuqinia dokdonensis (assembly GCF_001270965.1). Lineage (GTDB taxonomy): Bacteria > Bacteroidota > Bacteroidia > Bacteroidales > Prolixibacteraceae > Sunxiuqinia > Sunxiuqinia dokdonensis. The sequence continues at coordinate 36,406 of NZ_LGIA01000180.1, forward strand.
CCAAATCAAAAATAACGAAAAACATGGCGATGACATAAAAATGGACGGGAAAGCGCAGCCGTGATGTACCGGTGGCCGTGATGCCCGATTCAAACGCTTCATCCGTGGCATGTTCTTTATGCCGTTCACCCAGAAAATAAGAGACTGACAGGATGCCTGCCACCAATAACACAACGGAAATCCCGTACAACAGGAATGGCCATAATAAGGTGGTATCAGATGTGTTTTCCATTAGTTAATATACGATGCTTCATGTTGTGTGTTAAGCCAACGGGAAGAATTTTTTCTTCTTTCAGGCCTAAACCTATTCGATAAATTACGTATTTTTGACCACCGGCAGGCCCAGCGTTACCCAATCGTGCATGCCACCTCGGTAGTAAAGCATTTTTTCGGGAGGGTAACCTGCCTCCAGTAAATTATGGATGGCCGTTGGCGATTGCGGGCATTGTGGGCCGTTGCAAAAAAAGATGGACGGCTGGTCGCGGTCCAGCTCATCCATCCTGTCGGTTATTTCATCATGGGGGATATTCTTCGCTCCGGGGATGGTTGATACTTCATAAAAACCGGATGTCCGGGCATCGATTATCGGCAGCCCCTTTTCCTGAAATTCACCGATTTCAATTTCATCCACAGTACGGACATTTTCCCTTACCTGCAATGGCTGGATGATCCCCCAGGTGGTATCTACATGTACCAGCCCGGGTTCGCCTCTTACCGGTTGTGGTACCATTTGTGCCTCTTCTCTTTTCGGTGTTCGCTTTTTATTAATATCCATATTTTCTGTTTTTATAATGAATGCATTACCCGTTGCAGTTTTTCCTCTATCTCACTGGCTACTTCGGTCAAACTCCGGTTATCAACAGCCAGCATGGAGGCCACCGGGTTTACAGCGGCAACTTCTGTTTTGCCATCGTCCAACTCCTGTACAATGACATTGCAGGGCAGCATGGTTCCGATTTTGTTTTCAAACTGAAGGGCTTCATATGCTTTGCGGGGGTTGCAGGCGCCCAAGATCCGGTATTTTCTGAAATCTACGTCCAGCTTTTCTTTCAGCTTTTCGTGGATGTTGATTTCCGACAATACGCCAAAACCTTCTTTTTTCAGTGCTTCGGTCACCTTCTCGACGGCTTCGTCAAAAGCGTACTCTGTTGTTTTCTCAATGTAATACTTCATGATAATTTATCTTTTAATTCATTAATCTGACTATGTTCCGGCATTCCTATCGAAACTACTTTATCATCCACAATTAAAAGTGGCGATGTTTTTAATTTATACGTTTCAATTAACTCCGGATGGTCTTCAAAGTACAATAATTCATATTGCAATCCGGCATCTTGCAATTGTTCTTCAAGTTTTGGCCGGTGTGTGCATGTTTTGGTAGCTGCTATTATAATTTCCATTTTTACTCCTATAAATCTTTTTTGCGTTCTTCAAATTCCTGTTTATCAATTTCTCCTTTGGCATAGCGCTCTTTCAAAATATCGAGCGCCGACTTGCCGGGCCTTTGACCGGGGCTGTTGCTTTGGTTCATTCCCTTAACCACCATCCAAACAATAACGATTATGATAATAAGCCCGATGATCCACCACCAGCCCATGCCCCAGCCGTGACCTCCAAATCCGTTCATCATACTATTGCTCCTTTCTTGTTAATGGTGTTCTTCATGATCCTGATCCTGTTGCTGGTTCATCATTCCGCCTTCTCCCTGCATCATGCCACCTTGCATCATGCCGCCATGTTGCATCATCATGTTTTTCATCTTTTCTTTCTGCTCATCGGTGAGTACCGCTTTCATTTTGCCGGCGGTTTCATAAGCGGCGGCTTTCATGTTGATTTTCGTATCAGCACAGTTTTTCATCTGGTTTTTCACCTGGCCGGCCGGGGCGTTGTCTGCCAATAAACTTTTCAGTTTCATCTGTTTCTTACGTAATTCTGCCTGATAATCGATTTGCTGCTTTTTGAATTCTGTCTGTAAATCATACAATTGGTTTACCTGGTCATCGGTAAGCGACAGTTGCTGCTGCATGTTGGGCAGGTGGTTTACCATCATGCCGTATTTTTTCATGGGCATATTTTGGTTCATCATCTGGCCGCACATGGGGCATTTCCCGTTGTTCATCATGCCCTGCATCATTCCTCCTTGCATCATTCCGCTTTTTTGCATCATCATGCCTTGTTTTTGACTCTTTTTGTTGTTCTGGCCCATCATTTGGGCACTTGCCGAATACCCTGCCATAAATAGGAGGGCTGTTGCGATAATTACTAACTTTTTCATCTTTTTCATGTCATTAATTTTTAATTGTTTTACAAAGTACATGATAATTAATAATTTATGTGTTATATAATTCATAGAAGATTTTATAGTATTTTATTGTTTTTGCTATTTTTACTGTTTGTTGTTGGTTATCCGTATGAGTTTGACAATATCTAACCACACATTTTCACCCCGTATGTTTTTCGGTTCAAAACCTGCTTTCAACAAATTATCGTACGTTTCGCGGTTGATGTTCGCCCCATAAATATTAAGGGGGATAAAGTTGAAGGCATCCATCAACGGGCCCACCGCTTTTTTGTGGCTGCGCACATGTTCCAGCATTAATATTTTTCCGCCGTTTTTACATACCCGCCTTATTTCTTTCAAGCCCTGCACGGGATCGGGGACGGAACAAAACACGCATGAGGTAACTACCGTATCGAAAGTATTGTCGTCGAAAAACATATTTTCTGCATCCATTTCCAGTAGCTCCGTTTTTTCCGGGCGGTTGTTTTTACTTTGGGCTTTTTCAATCATTTTTTCGCTGAAATCTATTCCTGTAAGTTCTACATCCTCTAGATAAAATGGTAAATTTCTACCTGTGCCAATGCCCACTTCCAGAGTTTTGCCGAAAGCTTCGCGTAACATTTTCTTTCTCCACTTATGGAAACCCATTTCCATGGGTTGGTCCAGGATATCATAAACTCCGGCAATCCGGTTATATCGTTTTTTAATTTTGTTTGTCATGGCACCAATTCTTTACTATTTATGTTCTATTCCACGACTTCGTAATTACGCATCATTCCCATATCTTCGTGCTCCAGGTTGTGGCAGTGGTAGACATAAACGCCGGTGAAATCTTCAAATTTCAGTGCTATTTTAACTTTCATTCCCGGCAATAACAAAAAAGTATCCTGCCATCCATCGTCAATAAAACCATCCTCGACTGTCCCCCATGAGTCAGCGCTTACCCCGGAAATATCACGATCGATAATTTGAAACTGCAACCCATGCAGATGCACCGGATGGGGCATACGCATCATATCCTGCATCATTCCCATTCCCCGGCCATCATCGCCGTTTATAAACTCCCAAACTTCAGTAGTATTCAGGCTTACTTTTTCCCAGTCTGCTACTTCCCTCATTTCAAAGGTTTCTCCGTTAATCACCCACTGCATGCGCTGGTTGAAAAAACGGAACTGACGCGGAGAGGCCGCATTTACAGCTTCCGACTCCGGAATGGAACTGATATTTTGAAAAGCGGAGGGCAACGATTTTCTTTCGCCACTTTCGGAAGTAACCGTAAACGAGCAGATGTCGAAACCGGTACCGTTTGACAGCCCTGAGCCGGACATCATCTGGTCTCCCATCATGCCACCTCCCATTCCCATGGAAGTGCCATCATTGAACGGCAGGCTATGCAGATAAACCTGGCCTTCAGCATTCATTTCTGAAAAATCTTTCCAAATTTCAATGCGTTCGCCGGGAGCGAGCATCACATAAGGTTTTCGGACAGGTCGGGACAATAATCCTCCATCGGTTCCGATAACAATCACATCGGAACCATCGCTCCAGGCAAGTTTGTAAATCCTTGAGTTGGAACCATTCAAAACACGAAATCGGTAAGTTGATTTTGAAACGTGTATGTTATTTTCGAGGGTTCCGTTTACCGCAATCCGGTCGCCCAGAAAACCTTGCATCCTGCTCATCTGATTATTTTGCATGTAAACCAGTTGATTATTTCCGTCAAATATCCGGTCCTGAATAATGAGGGGAAGGTCGTATTTTTCTGTCGGCAGATGATCTTCGTTCCCTTCAACGATAAACATTCCTGCAAGCCCCTCGTAAACCTGTTGGCCGGTAATCTTATCGGGATGTGGATGAAACCAGTAGGTTCCAGGACGGTTGTTCACCTCAAATTCATATACATATTGCGCTCCGTTTTCCACGGCATACATTGGATGTCCGTCCATTTCCGGCGGAATGTGCAGCCCGTGCCAGTGAATAACACTCTCACGTGGAAGTTGATTTTTAAACCGAACCCTGATTCTCTGTCGCTGCTTCACTCTGAAAACGGGCCCCAACCATGAGCCGGGCAGATTTTCAACAGTGGCATTGTCTGCTTTTAGTACATTCAATACATAAGAATAGACCTCTGTTTTGTTGCCACTCATTACCTGAATATTGTTCCGGATGGCTGTAAATTCGACATCAACATCAGGATTAAAACTAGCGTTAATCTTGTAATTTCCTTCGATCATTGTACCCCTGCTGCCGTTCCCGCAAAATGTGAATGCAGGCAAAAACGCAGAAGCCGCAATCCCTCCACCTAGTCTTTTTATAAAATCAGCTCGCTTCATTTAATACAATTTTGATGAATACTTGCCCGGACGTAGTAATTTTTAAAAGCAAATTAGCTTTGTGAACAAATGGGCATTTAATTGAGCTACAAAAACATAACAAAGAACGATCGCCTTTGTTTGATCTTTCGAGCACAGTTTGGTAGTTACTGAATTCGTAGAAAAATTGACAAGCAGCTGTTGGCTTGGGGTCTTCTTTTTTTTGATGGGCAAAAGAGGGACAGCTGGCTGATTTGTATCCTAATTCCATACGTCAGATTTAACAATTTTCCTGAAAAGCCATGGGAACGAACAAAAAAGGGGCACTCGGCCCTGGTGTTCAAATCATCAGAATTGGTTAATCTTCAAACGGTTTCATAATGAAAATCGCAGGCGACGGATCATCAAAATCACGGGCTGTTATCAAGGCCTTTAGGGTAACTTCGCGCAACAGCCGGTTCGACCTGTCCATTACTTTTTCGTTCTGCTCCCAATCACCGGTGTCCGGCAGTTGGATCAATAGCTTAAAAAGCAAGTGAGAAGAAGATTCCTTCCGGGCGAAAAAGGCAAACATGAACAGCACATCCCATAATCGGCCATCCTGGTTCTGATAAACTTCCATCCCTTCGGGAACTTCCACATATTTGTCCCAAACCGATCGGGTCAGGTAAACCGGATGACGAATCCCAGCTTCCTTGGAAATCTTTTGATCAACTTGAATCAGAAAACCATCATCAACGGCCTGTTTTGTAGAGTAAACTGAAATGGGTTTTAAATTTTTGAAATCATTCATAATAGATCGCCGCTTGCCCTGCGGACTTATAATGGCATCTGGCACGCCTTTAAACTTAAATTTTTGGCGTACTGGCATTGAGGTGTCCCGGGTGAGGTCAATGGGGTGCATGTCAGGTTTTCCGTGTGGAGGGAATGTTTGATTTGGAAAGGAAAAAGCTGAACGCATCCGAAGGACGGTTGCCACGAAAAGCAACCGCCCCTTTACCGTTCCGGGAAGCGATCAATAACTTTGAGGAAAATTTGAGTAAAACAGCTTAAGCCTATGAGTATTGGAATAGTTGAAAATAATTCAATGATCGAACTCAAGTGAACTGACACTTCGCCTTTTTGCTTGCCCTGAATGAATAATGAGCATTCCAGATCGGGGTGATCTCGAAAAACATCGAACATAGTTTAATAAAATATCAGTAGAATTTATTAGTTTCGAAGAACTAAAAAAAATAACTGGAAATGCCTGACTTCGATCGTCAAAATCTGACAAACGATTTGCTGAAGAACCAGCTTCTTCGATACTTATCCCTGGGTTTTAAGAAAAGTCAATGCGTTGTTTCCATTCATGAATGAATGGCTGGTAGTAGATTTCTGTAATTTCCTACACAGGGCATCATGGTTTAAAGGAAGAATATAATAATTGAAATAAGAATAAAGAAAGCATGGCCAAAAAGAACGGAAACGGCAAGCAAAAGAGCATGGAAGAAACCCTTTGGGATTCGGCGAATAAATTACGTGGAACAGTTGAGTCATCCGAGTACAAACATGTGGTACTGGGGCTCATCTTCCTGAAATTTGTAAGCGACAAATTTGAAGAACGCCGGAAGGAACTCCTGGAAGAAGGAAAAGACAAGTATATCGACATGAAGGAATTCTACAACATGAAGAATGTCTTCTATTTGCCGGAGGAATGCCGCTGGTCGCATATTATCAAAAACTCGAAGCAAAACGACATCGCCCTGAAAATTGACACCGCTTTGCATTCCATCGAAAAGAATAATCCCACCTTAAATGGAGCTTTGCCCGATAATTATTTCTCGCGCCTAAACATGGATGTGAGTAAACTGGCTGCGCTGCTGGACACCATAAACAACATCGACACCTTGCAGGATAAGCAACAGGATGTGGTGGGACGTGTGTACGAATATTTTTTGAGCAAATTCGCTTTGGCCGAAGGAAAAGGAAAAGGCGAATTCTACACGCCCAAAAGCATTGTCAACCTGATAGCTGAAATGATTGAACCCTACAAAGGCATTATTTACGACCCCGCATGTGGTTCGGGAGGTATGTTTGTGCAGTCGGTAAAGTTTATTGAAAGCCACCATGGGAACAAACGCGAAATTTCTATTTACGGACAGGAATACACCGCTACCACCTATAAGCTGGCGAAAATGAACCTGGCTATTCGCGGAATATCTGCAAACCTGGGTGATGTGCCGGCCGATACGTTTGGACGCGATCAGCATCCTGATTTGAAAGCTGATTTTATTATGGCCAACCCGCCTTTTAACCAAAAGGACTGGCGTGCGAAAGACGAGTTGATCGATGATCCGCGCTGGAATGGTTATGAAGTGCCGCCGGCCAGCAATGCCAACTATGGTTGGATTCTCAATATGGTGGCTAAACTGTCAGAGAATGGTATCGCCGGCTTTATTCTGGCTAACGGAGCGCTAAGTGGCGGTGGCGAAGAATACAAAATTCGGCGCAAACTGATTGAGAATGATTTGGTCGAAGCGATCCTCATATTGCCTCGCAGTATGTTTTACACCACAGACATCAGTGTGACCGTTTGGATTTTGAACAAAAACAAGAAAGAGCAAACCAGACAGATAGGCGACGAAACCCGGCTCTTTCGAAACCGTGCAAAGGAAATCCTGTTTCTGGATTTACGACAAATGGGCGAACCATTTGAAAAAAAGTTTACCCAATTTTCTGTCGGCGACATCGAAAAAATTGCAGCCACTTACCATACGTGGCAGCAGGATGATCAAGCCTATGAGAACGTTCCCGAGTATTGTTATTCTGCAAGCATTGAAGAAATTGAAAAGAAAGACTTCTCGCTGGTACCCAGTAAATACATTGAGTTTGTGAATCGGGACGAAAACATCGACTTCGATGAAAAAATGCGAGCTCTGCGATCAGAATTCTCCGAACTGCTAAAGGCCGAAGAACAGTCAAAAGCAGATCTGCTAAAAGTATTTGATGAATTGGGTTACAAAATTGATTTACCATGAATAATAAGCAGTTGAGCCTTTTTGAGATCGACGACGAGCATTCAATCTATTCGCTGTTAAATAAAGAATTTCTCCCGAAAGAATATTTCGAAATTGAATACAAGTCCGGCAAAGATGGATTTCCTAAGGAGCTATGGAAAACCTATTCTGCCTTTGCTAATACTAATACGGGAATCATCGTATTAGGGGTAAAGGATAAAAAGGGAGTATTAATCATTGAAGGATTAACTGACGAACAGATCGAAAAATACAAAAAACAGTTTTGGGATGACTGCAACAATCCCAATACGATAAGTCGTAATTTATTAGGCAACGACGACGTAAAGGTAATCGGAATAAAGGATAAGAATTTGCTCGTTTTCAGAATTCCCTTCGCTTCCCGAACTGAACGTCCGGTTTTTTTAACACGTAATCCTTTTAGAAACACCTATAAAAGAAACCATGAAGGCGATTATCGATGTACGGATGAGGAGGTAAAAAGGATGCTGGCTGATTCCGGTGCGGAATTAAAAAGGGACAGCCTCATATTGGAAAATTTTACAACCAACGATTTTGACCCGACAAGTGTAAAGCAATTCCGACAGCTGTTTGTTTCGTCCAAACCCAGTCACCCGTGGCATGTACTGGACGATTTGGAATTTTTCAAAAAAATTGGTGCATATCGGGTCGAGAGAAAAACAAGAAAGGAAGGGATTACCTTGGCGGGCTTGCTCATGTTTGGAAAAGCTGACAGTATAAAAGAACAAGAGGCATTGCCCGATTTTTTTCCAGATTTCAGAGAGCGACTTTCTACTGACACTAAAATTCGGTGGACCGACCGGATCTGTCCGGATGGAACCTGGGAAAACAATTTATTGCAGTTCTACCTGAAAGTATGGCCTAAATTATCCTCCACCCTGCCCAAACCATTTCAGTTGAACAAAGACGAGCGGGTTGATGAAATGCCAACACATATCGCTTTACGCGAAGCGTTTGTAAATGCCTTGGTGCATACCGACTACGCGCTAAGTGGAAATATTGTGATCGAACTGGATACCGAGAAATTTGTATTCTCCAACCCTGGAACGCTTTTGGTTTCCATCCATCAATATTATTCTGGTGGAATTAGCGAATGCAGGAATCCGGCTTTGCAACAAATGTTTATGTTGATCGGTCGAGCTGAAAAAGCCGGAAGCGGCGTGGATAAAATTATGTCCGGCTGGCAGGAATCACACTGGAGACGCCCATTTTTGGAAATAGAACAACAACCAGACAGGGTAAAGTTAACGCTGCCCATGTTCAGTGTCATCCCCGAAGCTGTTCTCAATGAATTGAATGCTGTTTTTGATGACGTTAGCCATCTTTCGCCCGATGAGTTGACAGCACTATCCTTTTGCCAGATTGAAGGCTCAATTTCGAACCAGCGATTGCAATATGTGCTGAATATGCATAGTACCGACATAACCAATTTGTTAAAGAAACTTTGTGCCGAGGACTATCTGGAATCAGACAATAACGGTCGTTGGACGACTTATAAAGTTAAATCGAAGGTTGACACCTCAAACCAAAAGGTTGCAACCCCCGACCAAAAGGTTGACACCTCCGGAAAGGTTGCAACCTCTGATGAAAGAGCTGAAAATCAAAACTTAACCAGCACAAAGGTTGCAACCTCTGAAAAAAAGGTTGCAACCTCCAAAACAGAAAAGGTTGCAACCTCTGAGAATGAAATGCACAGCTTCCATGGTAAAAATATCAAGAGAGAAGAATTAGAACGCATTATACTGCGTTTATGCAAGGATGAATATGTGAAAAAAGAAGAGTTGGCCAAGCAATTGGGTAAATCTGAGAATTATATCAGAAACCGCATCTTACCGGATTTACTCAAGAGCGGTAAACTCGTTAAACGCTTTCCGTATACCCACAACCACCCCGATCAAGGGTACAAAACCAACGAAGAGCATGCAAAGGGATTATAAGCCGCTTGGAAATTACATACGAGAAGTGAATGTCCGCAATACGGATTTAAAAGTCGAACTTCTTTTAGGTGTCAGTATCAAAAAGGTATTCATGCCTTCTATTGCTAATATTGTTGGTACCGATATGCGCTCATATAAGATCCTGGAAAGAAATCAATTTGCCTATGGACCGGTAACCTCACGTAATGGAGACAAAATTTCAATTGCATTACTGGATGACTACGATGAGGCCATTATTTCCCATGCATACACTGCTTTTGAAATTATTGATACCAATGAGCTAAATCCAGAATACTTAATGATGTGGTTCCGACGACCGGAGTTTGATCGCTACGCTCGCTTTATGAGTCATGGTAGTGCAAGAGAAGTTTTTGGATGGGAAGAATTATCCAACACCATGCTGCCGATACCTTCTCCTGAAAAACAACGCGAAATTGTTGCCGAATACAACACCATAAAAAACCGTATTGCCCTAAACAACCAACTCATCCAAAAACTGGAAGAAACCGCACAGGCTATTTATAAGCAGTGGTTTGTAGATTTTGAATTTCCCGATGAAAATGGAAACCTGTACAAAAGTACCGGCGGGAAAATGGTTTGGAATGAAGAACTGGATAGGGAGATTCCAGAGGGATGGAAAGTTGATAACTTAGAAACATTAATTGAGTTTAAAAATGGCAAATCCAAGCCCAATAATGTGGGTGATTATCCTGTATATGGTGGTAACGGCGTTTTAGGATACGTCAATGATTATAATAATGAAAATGTTCTTGCAATTGGTAGAGTTGGTGCGTATTGTGGAAGCTTGTACAGAGAACTAGATAAATGTTGGATAAGTGACAATGCAATATCTGCGAAATCTAGGAATGACGCCAATATGTTCTGTTATTACTTGTTAAGGGATTTAAACTTAAATGAACGCAGTGAAGGCACTGGGCAACCACTAATAACACAAGGATTATTGAATGGCTTAAGGGTGCTTGTTGTTCCTGCTGATAATATAGTACGGTTCGAAAGAGAAGTTGTAAAAATATTCAAACATACCGTTATTGTAGAAAGAGAAAATACAAAGCTTGAAAGCTTAAACTTCCTAGTGCTTTCGAAACTTGCAACCAAAGGAAACAAAATATATGAGTACCCAGTCTGTTGAAATTACTAGCTCAGGAATAAAGAAGGTGTTACAAAAATATTCCTCACAAAGAGCTGTCGCTGAATATATCTGGAATGGCTTTGATGCCAAAGCAACAGTAATAAATGTTGAATTTGAGATTGATTCACCGGAATTTGACACTTACAAATCAATTCGCATCACTGACAATGGCGAAGGCATAGTTTATGAGGATTTAGGTGAAAGATTTAGAAAATTTTACGAATCAAACAAAACAAGCCTCAGTTCAAATAATAGTGACTTAACAAGAGGCAAAAATGGATACGGAAGGTTTACATTTCATAAGTTTGCCAGGTTTGCGAGATGGGAAACTGCTTACAGGAAAGATACCAGTGAACTTGCCTTTTACCGGATTGATATCAATAGTGACAATCTAAGAGAATACAATCCGACTCAACCAGTCATAACAACAGGTATACCGGGAACAACAGTAGTGTTCACGGAAATTCATTCTGAAATATCTAGTGCATTTATTGAGGACATGTTAAAGCCATATTTAAAAGCTGAATTTGCATGGTTCCTTGAATTAAGGGAGGAACATAAACTCTTAATAAACGGTGAGGAACTCGATTACTCCTCCATTATTGAAGAAGTCGATAATTATCCGATTGCCCTGCAACAAAATATGGGCAGTGTGAAATTTGAATGTAAGTATATTCGATGGTCAAGTAAATTAAATGACGAATATTCAAGATTTTACTTTGTAAATGAAGACCTCGAATTGAAAAATACAAAAACGACATCTTTAAATAAGAAAGGGGATAATTTTTGGCATAGCTTGATAATTGTAAGTGACTTTTTCAACAATGTTAATAACGATGAAGAAGAGGAAGATATAAATTTGAAGCTGTTTGACACAGGCGAGGAACGGCGGATATTTAAGGAGTTGATATCCCAACTAGACGAATATTTGAAGAAAAAAAGACGCCCTTTTTTAAGAGTTCAGGCAGAAAAATTGGTCGACAAATATGAAGAAGAAAAAGTCTTCCCAAAATTTGGAAAAAATGAGTGGGATAAAACTCGGAAGCAAGGGCTGAAGAAACTTGTCAAGGAAATCTATGAAGTTGAACCAGCGGTTTTCATGAAACTCAACAAAGAACAGAAACGAATTTTTCTTGAACTACTGAATCTTGTGATGGATAGCTCTGAGAGTGAAAGTTTGTTTAAAATCATTGATGCAGTTGTAGAACTCGATTCGAAGGACAGAAAGGAATTCAGCAAACTCCTGAAAACAACTCGCTTAAAACAAGTTATTTCAACTATAAGCCACATTCACGACCGCCTAATCATCCTCGATAATCTAAAGAAAGTCGTTTTCAACCATGAATTGAAGGCTAATGAGAGAGATCATTTGCAAAAATTTATCGAAAAACATTACTGGATTTTTGGAGAAGAATATCGAATGGTTTGTGCTGAAGAAGTGAAATTTGAGGAAGCACTTCGAAAATACACATATATACTAAGAGGCGTTGACAAAAAGCATTTCATTGAGCATCCCGATAAATACAAAGAAATGGATTTGTTTTTAGCAGGAACAGATTTTCGGGACGGAAAGCCCCATAATATTGTAATTGAAATAAAAAATCCATCAACTATAAAACAACTGAAATCAAAGCAAATGACTCAATTGGAGGAATATATGGACGTAATTTTGAAGCAGGATTGTTTTAATGATGCGAACGAAGAATGGACTTTTTTCCTTATTGGTCAAGATTACGACGATGTTCTCAGGCGGAGAATTCAAAATACCGAAACCGGCCTTGTAATTACTGGGGGAAACTACAGCCTTTATCTAAAAAAGTGGAGTGAGATTATCAACGAAGTTGATAGACGTTTGAAGTATCTGCTGGATAAACTGAAAATTGAAAGAAATACGCTTTCAAAAAACAACACGCTCAAAGAGATAATTGAAACATCACCAACTATAGAGAATTGAACTTTATGAAATTAAACCAAATCAAAATCAAAAATTTTAGAGGATACAGAGGTGAAACCATCATTCCGATTCAAAATTTGAATGTATTTGTGGGCAAAAACGATGTTGGTAAATCGACTATTCTGGAGGCTCTCGATATTTTTTTCAATGAAAACAAAGGTGTAGTCAAAATTGATAAAGAGGATGTTAACAAAGTTGCATTAGCAAATGCCGAAAACGAGATTATTATCAGTGTCATTTTTGATGAGCTACCGGAGAGGCTTGTCCTTGATGCAACAAACGAAACTTCATTAGTGTCAGAGTATCTTCTTAATTCGGATGGACGATTAGAAGTTGTTAAAACATATCCAAACGGAAGTGGTTCTGCCAAGGTTTTTGTGAAGGCCAATCATCCCACACATGAAATATGCGCTGACTTATTGCAGAAAAAACAAGCCGATTTAAGAAAAATCATCAAAGAACAAGGCATTGACTGTGAAAATCAAACGAGAAATGCTGTAATGAGGTCGGCAATATGGTATCATTTTCATGGTGAATTGCAATGTGAGGAAAGAGAAATTGATGTCACTAAAGGAGAAACAAAAGACATCTGGGAGAAATTGAAAATCCATTTACCCTTATATAGCTTGTTTCAATCAGACAGGAAGAACAGTGACGGAGACAGCGAAGTTCAGGAACCCATGCAGTTTGCGGTATCTCAGATTTTGAAAAACCCAGAACTTCAAACAACCTTGGATGGCGTAGCCGAAATTGTTACTCAGAAACTCAATAAGGTGGCTGAAATTACATTGGCAAAAATTAGGGAAATGAATCCGGAGATTGCGGATAGTTTAACACCCGTAATTCCATCTCCTGATAGTTTAAAGTGGAAAGATGTTTTTAAGAATGTTTCCATAACTGGGGATGAGAACATTCCTATTAACAAACGAGGTAGTGGAGTTAAAAGACTGATTTTACTAAATTTCTTCAGAGCTGAAGCGGAACGACGACGAACTGAACACAATATACCGAGTATTGTATATGCAATTGAAGAGCCTGAAACCTCGCAACATTCGCAACATCAAAAACAACTGACAAAAGCATTGATAAGACTTTCTGAAGCAGCAAATACGCAAATTATTCTGACTACCCATAGTCCGGTCATAGTAAAAGAGTTGAATTTCAATCATCTCAAAATGGTATTGAAAGATGGCGAAACTAAAACCGTTGTTTCTGTTGAACCGGGGCAATTACCATACCCCTCATTGAACGAGGTCAATTTTTCTGCTTTTAACGAAATAACGGAAGAATATCATAACGAGTTGTATGGGTTCATCGAAAATGAAGGATGCATAAATGAATTCAGAAATGGTAAACAAACTATGGCTTACACCAAAGTTCTCCGTGGTGGAAATACAAGAGTGGAGCAAATAATTTTGACGGATTATATAAGACATCAGATTCATCATCCTGAGAATGTTAATAATGTTCGCTTTACAGAAGAACAATTAGGAAATTCGATTCGAGATATGAGGCAGTTCATTAAAGATGAACAATTGATTGCTGTTGTCGAGTGAGCCAGATTAGTCACATAAACCGCCAATAATGAACCTACCATAAAATCACCTACCATGCTCAACACCATTAACCGCGATGCACTGATTATTATACCGAAACAGCCCTTACTGGATTGGGTGAATTATATTTACCCGGAAGCTCCGGTTACCATGGAAAGCTTGGGAAAACACGACCACGGCAATGTGTACCTGATCCCGGAAACCGACCACCCGGATGATGCATTAAATTACCTGCGTAAAAACATGGAATTGTACTTTGAAACGGAGTTGTTCGATTGGTGTACCGATGACAAGCTTTGGCCGAAACCCTTAACATGGGAACTGTTTGAACGCTGGTTTGATTATTCCATTCAGTCAGTGGTGGTAGATATGGCAAAGGGCCCGATTATGAAAGATGAATATTAAAATTCATAAATTTAATCCGTAAAATGACTCAACCCGAATGACAGAATCGAACCGTATAGAATACAAACAACAACTGACTGACGATCTGGAAAAAGAAGTCGTGGCCTTTTTGAACTATCCGGAAGGGGGTTTACTTTATTTCGGTATTGATAAAGCCGGCAATGTGGTTGGCGTTTCAGATGCTGATGGCCTGCAACTCAAGATCAAAGATCGGTTGAAAAATAACATCCTTCCTTCCTGTCTGGGCTTGTTTGATATTATCCTGGAAGAGCGAAACGAGAAGGATGTCATAAAGATTATGGTGGCCAGTGGTCCTGAAAAACCCTATCACCTGCGAAAGTATGGCATGTCGGAGAAAGGCACTTTTATTCGTACGGGAAGCGCCTCAGAACCGATGCCCGCCAAACTGATTGAAAAGCTGTTTGCCAAACGTACCAGGCATTCTTTGGGCAGAATCCGGTCGCCCCGCCAGGATCTAAAGTTTGAACAACTCAAAATTTACTACCAGGAGTCTGGCAAAACCTTAAATCAGCAGTTTTCTGCAAATCTCGGTTTACGTACGGAGGACAAACAGTACAACTATGTTGGCTATTTAATGGCCGACGAAAATGCTGTATCCATCAAGGTAGCCAAGTATAAAGGAAAAAATCGGGTTGACTTAGTTGAGAATAATGAATATGGTTACTGTTCGCTCATCAAAGCAACAAACAGGGTTCTGGACAAAATAGAATTGGAGAATCGTACCGCAAGCCACATCACATCGAAAAAAAGAATTGACACCCGCTTGTGGAATCCGGTGGCATTGCGTGAAGCCATCATCAATTCGATTGTACACACCGATTTCACCCGTGAAATACCTCCCAAGTTTGAAATCTTTTCAGACCGGATAGAAATTACTTCAGCGGGAGGCCTGCCCGAGGATTTGAGCCATGAGGAATTTTTTGCAGGTTTCTCGGTTCCTCGCAACCAGGAAATCATGCGAATTTTTAAAGATCTGGAATTGGTCGAACATCTTGGATCAGGCGTTCCACGGATTTTGGAAAGTTACGACGAGTCATGCTTTCATTTTTCTGATAACTTCTTACGGATGTCATTTCCCATCGCAGAAATTGAAGGTGAGGAAAATGGTGGTCAAGATGGTGGTCAAACAGGTGGTCAAACAGGTGGGTCAATAGGTGGGTCAATAGGTGGTCAAACAGGTGGTCAAACAGGTGGTCAAACAGGTGGTCAAATTCAGCGTTTAACAGAACGACAACAAGAAATTTTTGATCTAATTCA
The DNA here is from genome assembly GCF_001270965.1 of Sunxiuqinia dokdonensis. Taxonomy (GTDB): domain Bacteria; phylum Bacteroidota; class Bacteroidia; order Bacteroidales; family Prolixibacteraceae; genus Sunxiuqinia; species Sunxiuqinia dokdonensis. Next base: position 52,317 of record NZ_LGIA01000180.1, read on the forward strand.
TCGTAATCCGCACATAACGAGAAAGCAAATATCTTATAAACTCGGTATTGCCGAATCTGCCATTCAAAAGCATTTAAATTCATTAATTTCTCAAAAGATCATTAAACGAGTGGGGACTTACAAAGGATATTGGAAAATACTGAAAACTAATCTATGAAGTTTACCGAAGCCCAATTAGAACAAGCCTTTATCGATCTTCTTCGAAAAGAAGAAATGGACTATTCTCCCGGAGCAGCAAAAAAAGAAACAGGAACGAATACGGCCCGTGAACCTCAGGTAAGCTACCAGGTTGCCGGTGATGAAGTGCTGATCAAATCTGATTTAAAAGCCTTTTTAATGGCGCAATATTCCGAAGACGGGATTACGGAGGCTGAGGTGAACACGATCATCCTGGAGTTGGAAAAACTGCCTGCTTCCGATCTTTATGAAAGTAACAAGGCCATCCTGAAGATGGTGAGCGATGGGTTCCTGCTCAAACGTGACGATCGCAGCAAAAAAGACCTCTACATTCAGCTTATTGATTATTCCGAAGCCGATAACAACCGCTACAATATCGTGAATCAACTGGAGATCCACGGTTATGAAAAACGCATTCCCGATTTAATCATTTACATCAATGGTTTGCCGCTGGTGGTGTTTGAGTTTAAAAGTGCCATACGCGAAGACACGACCATTCACAATGCCTACATACAACTGACCGTCCGCTATAAACGCGATATTCCGGAACTATTTAAATACAATGCGTTTTGTGTCATCAGCGATGGGGTGAATAACAAAGTCGGCTCTTTCTTTGCACCGTACGAGTTTTTCTATAGCTGGCGAAAAATTACGGGCAATGAAATGGATGTAAATGGAATTTCTTCCATGTACTCATTGATTCAGGGAATGTTCAACCGGAACCGTTTGCGCGACATCATCCATCATTTCGTCTATTTTCCCGACAGCTCGAAGAAAGATGAAAAGATTGTTTGTCGCTATCCGCAGTATTACGCGGCACGGAAACTCTTCAGCCATATTAAAGCACATCAACGCCCCGACGGCGACGGCAAAGGGGGAACTTATTTTGGAGCTACCGGCTGCGGTAAAAGTTTTACGATGCTTTTTTTAACACGCTTGCTCATGAAAAGCGTTGATTTTTCAAGCCCTACCATCATTCTTATTACCGACCGCACAGACCTAGATGATCAACTAGCACAGGATTACTTTGTTAAAGCCAAAAATTACATTGGTGATGAAACCGTAATCAGTGTCAAAAGCCGGAAACACCTGCGCGAATTATTGCAAGACAGAAACAGCGGAGGGGTTTTCCTTACAACCATCCATAAGTTTACCGAAGATACTGAACTGCTAAGCGAACGGGCCAATATCATCTGTATCTCCGACGAGGCCCACCGAAGCCAGACAAACCTTGATCAGAAAGTAACCATCACTTCGGAGGGAGTGACAAAAACCTACGGATTTGCGAAATACCTTCACGATTCGCTTCCCAATGCCACTTATGTCGGTTTCACCGGAACCCCGATCGATGCAACCCTGGAAGTGTTCGGAGAGATTGTTGATTCCTACACCATGACCGAATCAGTAAAAGATGGTATTACTGTTCCGATTGTTTATGAAGGGCGTGCAGCGAAGGTCTTACTGGACAACAGCAAGCTACAGGAAATTGAAAAATACTATAGGAAGTGTGCGGAAGAAGGATCCAACGAATACCAGATTGAAGAAAGCAAAAAGGCCACGGCAAATATGAATGTAATCATTGGTGATCCGGATCGCATTAAAGCCGTTGCCGAAGATTTTGTCAGGCACTATGAAAAACGCGTATCTGAGGCTGCAACAGTAAAAGGCAAAGCGATGTTTGTTTGCAGCAGTCGACCGATTGCCTGGGACTTGTACAAGCAAATCATCGCCATAAAACCCGAATGGACGGACATAAAAGCTTGCGAAGAGGGTGCCAACCTATCTGAAAAAGAAAAGAAGGAAATCAAGCCCATGGCACGCATCAAGATGGTCATGACACGGGGAAAAGATGACGAGAAAGAATAGTATGAATTATTGGGGACCAAAGACTATCGTAAAGAGCTGGACCGACAGTTCAAAAATGAGAAATCGAATTTTAAAATTGCACTTGTGGTTGACATGTGGTTAACTGGTTTTGATATCCCTGCCTTAGATACCATGTACATTGACAAGCCAGTTCAACGGCACAACCTGATCCAAACCATTTCGCGTGTCAACCGAAAAATAGAAAACAAAGAAAAGGGGTTGGTCGTTGACTACATTGGCATAAAAAAACAGATGAACAAGGCTCTGGCCCAATACAACAAAGCGGATAGTAACAATTTTGAAGATATCGAACAATCAATCGTTGTGGTAAAAGACCATCTGGATTTATTGGGAAGAATCTTCCACAAGTTTAACTCAACACCCTACTTTAGTGGCTCTCCACTGGAACAACTCGAAACACTGAACATGGCCGCTGAATTTGTGCAGCTTACGCAGGAGTTGGAAAAACGGTTCATGTCCCTAACCAAACGTTTGAAGGCAGCGTATGACATTTGTTCCGGGAACGAAGCGTTTGGACCTGACCACCGCGATCGCATTCACTTTTATCTAGCTGTCCGCTCCATTGTTTTTAAACTGACCAAAGGCGATGTACCCGATATTGCGCAAATGAACGCCAAAGTCCGGGAAATGATCAAGCAGGCATTGCAAAGCGATGGCGTAGAAGAAATATTCAAAATGGGGAAGGAAAACCAAAATGAGGTAAATATTTTTGACGATGATTATTTGGCGAAAATTGAAAAGATAAAATTGCCCAATACCAAAATAAAACTCCTTCAACAACTGCTAGCCAAAGCCATCGACGATTTCAAAAAGGTCAACAAAATAAAGGGGATTGACTTTTCAAAACAAATGAACGCATTGGTGACCAAATACAACGAACGCAACGAAGCGGATATCCTGCGAAGTGAAGTTCTGGAAGACTTTACCGATGAAATCATCGATCTGTATCATGCCCTGAAAAAAGAAAAAGAATCCTTTAACGAAATGGGAATTGACTTTGAAGAAAAGGCCTTTTATGATATTTTGAAAGCTTTGGCACGCAAATACGATTTCAACTATCCGGAAGAAAAACTCATTCAGCTTTCAAGGGAGGTAAAGACAGTAGTGGACGACAAAGCCAAATATACAGATTGGGATAGGCGCGACGACATCAAAGCCGAATTAAAAGCTGACCTGATCATCTTGTTAGCTGAAAATGACTACCCGCCTGTCGATCGTGACGAAGTTTATAAAGAGATTTTTGAGCAGGCGGAGAATTTTAAGAAATACCAAAAAATTGGTTGAGATGGAAACACTAACTCCAAAACCATTTTGCTCTAACAAAGACCAGATCAAAGCCTTTGTTTTAGGCTGCGATCCAACAGGGTTCGACAAAAATGGAAACCGCCTGGAGTTTGAATATGTATTTGACATTGGAAAAGACAAACGGTATTTTGCAGGAATCCTGTCAAATCTCGCTCAAGTTGGGTTGTCACTGGACGATATTTACGTCCAAAACCTGATAACCGATTATTTGAACACTGAAAGCACCAAAAACAAAGCGTGGCTGAAAATTGCAGCCGGCTACATCTCAGCGCGGAAATTGGAGTTTGACCAGATTGACAGGCATCGTCATCTTCCAGTGTTTTTGACCTCTGAATTACTGACTAAGGCCATCCTAAACGATGATCAGCCTAAACATAAGGCCAGGGAGTTCTATGAAAATCCAGACTTAATTCCCCTTGCTCCACAGACAAACAAACTTGAGAGACCATTAATTCCTTTGTACCGCCACACCGCCTATCGGTTATCACACCAAGCAGATTATACCAAGCGATTACGGGAACTTTTAAGAAGAACAATATGATGATCAAATTCTCTTGAAATGTATACCGTGGAGCTTCAGTCTTAAAAATCATCTATTTGAACTCTAATCATAAACGTCGCCCTTTTTTACGTTTTTTTGACTGCTCCTTGAGTCTGAACTTTTTGCGCTTCTCCAAAGGCCCATTCAACTGAGCCTGCATTTGCCAAATCATTTCTTTGATGATTAATGATTTTAGTGTCCCAATGGCAATTCCTTCATGATTTTGTTTTGAAAGCGTATTTGGTAAATCCTTCTTGTTCTGTTCCTGAGACAACAATTCTTGCCTTGAAAGATAAAACCTCGGCCGCTCTTCAAAGTCCGACAATTTCATCGGATGCCGGATTACCGCTCCATTCTCATCGGTCACAAAAACCATATGCCCCCTCCCCGCTTTTCGAATCTCCACCTGAAATAGTCCCAATGCCTGGTCATATAGTTCTTTGGAAGTGATGATATCTATTCGGTTAAGCTCCTTAAACAGGCTTTCCAGGTTTCGCTTCAGATGTCCGCTGGATGCGGTAAATTTCAGGTTCCTGAGTTGTGCCGGAATCTCTTGCTTGAGCTGGTATTTTTGCTCCAGCTCTTTGACAAACTTTTGCATTTTGTCCTTTTCGTAGCCATCGCGGATCTTTTTGCCGGTCATTTTATCAATCCGCGTAGAGACAACATGAAAATGCACCCGCTCCAAATCCTGATGCTTATAGACAAAATAAGGCTGGCTACCGTATCCCATGTGTTCCATCATTCGGTCAACTTCCTGCCGGACGGTTCTATCGTCCAGTTTCAACAGATCAGAACCGGACGGATTCACGGAGATATGCAAGCACTTCTTTTTCACCCGTGGGTTTTGCTTTTCAATGTCGTGAAGAATCTTCCACCGGTGCCCTTGATCATACATAAACGGATTAACCGACAGGGTATTGGCACTATGAAAATAGCTGGCCACGCCCTCCTTGATTTTCTTCTCATTGTATTGAAAGGCATTTCGGGTATCACTGGACTGGTGAATGACAATTACCATCTGTGTACATTTTTAAGTTTGCGAAGGTCCATCTTCAATTTTATCCAGGTAGTGCTGCAGGACCGAGAAACAGTTTCGAAGCTCCCTTAAGATCTGCCTGAAAATCTCCCGGTCTGCGGCAGTCAGGTGGTAGATATGATTGGAGTTAATCCGTTTAGATACCTGGTTAAGATTCACGCCGATTTTGTTTAGCTCGTAATCGAGTTTGCGTACCAACAAAACAAATTCTTTGGAAGCTTCCACTTTTTTGATTTCCCGCCTTTTGACCAGTTTGGCCCTGCAAAAATCACTCAAATTCAGGTAGCCCTCCTTTTTACAACGCTTCAGCAACAAGCGCTTTTCCAAGGCTGTCAACCGGACGCGAACGCCCTCATCTAACTTTTCATGATCCGGTGTTTTTGGCCTCATGGCTTGTTGTTTTCTAGCTGATTCAAGGTTTCAAAAAAGAGGGGGATCTTCCATTTTTCATGCTGAAAGCCCTGCCGGGAGGCACAAGGTTTTTGTGGAACAAAAACACATCTTGCAACCCCCTCTTTGATCTAAGATTACTTCTTCAAAACTAGCTGTTGAGCTCCAGAAAGAAAACAGCAAATTAATTCAATATGAGTCAATTGACATTACTAACAGACACAAAGAAAATAACGGAAGCAATGAGGAAAATTGATTAAAAAGATCTCCAAAGATTTAGTGAGCGAAAACCGTCAAGTGGTCAAGTAGCTATTTCGATACCGCGTTAACAACAGACAGGTGCCGTTTTAGAATTAAAAACAGGATGTCTTTGCGAATGGGCTTGGTGATGATTTCATCACAGCCTGCCTTGTAAGCCTGGTGCCTCTCACGTGGAAAAGAATGGGCAGTGAGAGCCAGCACAGGAATCGCTGGATGTTGCGTTTTGATGGCTATGGTTGCTTCAAACCCATCCATTTCGGGCATGATCAGGTCCATCAAAATAATATCTGGTTTTTCCGCCTGCACTTGGGCCACCGCCTCCAAGCCATTCGCGGCATGACGCAGCTTCACCTGGATGCCCTGAAAATAAATTTTCAAA
>NZ_LGIA01000181.1 GCF_001270965.1 Sunxiuqinia dokdonensis
TTAATTCCCATGCTTCTGGCAGTACCAGCAACCATTTTCAAGATGAGCAGAATTACAAAAAATAAAAAGCTTGCTCAGGAGAAACTCGAAAAGGACAAATCCTACTCGTTAAGCGAAGCTGCTGCTTTGGTAAAAGAAATTTCATTTACCAAGTTCGATGCCTCGGTTGACATGGATGTCCGTCTTGGAGTAGATCCTCGCAAAGCCAATCAGATGGTTAGAGGCGTTGTATCCTTACCCCACGGAACTGGAAAAGAAGTTCGCGTACTGGCTTTGGTAACTCCCGATAAAGAAGCGGAAGCCAAAGAAGCTGGTGCAGATTTCGTCGGTCTTGATGATTACATTGAAAAAATCAAAGGCGGATGGACAGACTTCGACGTGGTAATTACCATGCCTCCGGTCATGGGAAAGGTTGGCCCGCTAGGTCGGGTTTTAGGACCCCGGGGCTTGATGCCAAATCCAAAAAGCGGTACCGTGACTATGGATGTGGGCAAAGCGGTTGGTGAAGTAAAACAAGGTAAAATTGATTTTAAAGTTGATAAATTCGGAATTATTCACGCTTCGATTGGAAAAGTTTCCTTTTCTGCTGAGAAGATCGTTGATAACGCACACGAGTTCATCAATACCATTATCAAATTGAAACCTACCGCCGCTAAAGGTACCTATGTGAAAAGCATTTACCTGTCAAGCACGATGAGTCCTGGAATTCAAGTTGAACCAAAGTCAGTTACTGACAAGTAAAAACTGTAAAGATGAAAAGATCAGAAAAATTGGAGATTATTGATAATCTGACTGAACAGATCAACTCTTACAATCATTTTTACCTGGCAGATATCGCTGACCTTAATGCAGAAGACTCTAGTAGTTTAAGGCGCCTATGTTTTACCAAAGACGTAAAACTGGTTGTAGTTAAGAATACACTATTACGTAAAGCTTTGGAGAATTCTGAAAAGAATACCGAAGAGCTTTATGACTCTCTCAAAGGTAATACCTCGGTTATGTTCTGCGAAGTCGGAAATGTACCCGCTAAACTGATCAAAGAATTTTCTAAAAAACGTAAAAAACCGTTGTTAAAAGCAGCCTACGTTGAAGAGTCAGTTTATGTTGGCGAAAACCAATTAGACGTATTATCAACACTCAAGTCGAAGGACGAACTGCTGGGCGATTTGATCGGCCTGTTACAATCACCAATGAAAACAGTTATTGGTCAATTGCAATCAGGTGGAAGCAAAATCCACGGTATCCTTCAGACACTTTCAGAAAAAGAATAAATTTAGTTACAATTTTATAGCATAAAAATTAGAGGAAATGGCAGATTTAAAAGCACTTGCAGAAGAGTTGGTAAACTTGACTGTGAAAGACGTCAATGAATTAGCTGACATTTTAAAAACAGAATACGGTATTGAACCTGCTGCTGCAGCTGTTGCTGTTGCTGGCCCTGCAGCTGGAGCTGGCGAAGAAGAAGCCGCTGCTGTTCAAACAGAATTCGATGTGATCTTGAAAGCAGCTGGTGGTTCAAAATTGGCAGTTGTTAAGTTAGTAAAAGAATTGACAGGTTTAGGTCTTAAAGAAGCAAAAGAAGTTGTTGACGGAGCACCTAAAGCGATCAAAGAAAAAGTTTCGAAAGACGAAGCAGAAGCATTAAAAAGTCAGTTAGAAGAAGCTGGAGCTGAAGTTGAACTTAAATAAGAGACTTAAGACCTTATTATTAGGTCAGTATTGGTTTAGAACCTCGTCCCGAATTTTCGGGATGGGGTTCTAGGCCTTTTTGTATATTTATGTATTAAGTTCACTTAATTTTGTTGATACATGTCGTTAAATACTGAAAACCAGAGAATTAATTTCTCTTCCACAAAAACTAAATTTGATTATCCTGATTTCCTGGAAGTTCAAGTTAAATCGTTCATCGATTTTTTTCAGTTAGTAACAACTCCTGAAAATAGAAAGAGCGAAGGCTTGTACAAAGTCTTCGAAGAAAACTTCCCCATTACGGATACTCGAAATAACTTCGTTTTAGAATTTCTGGATTACCAGGTTGACCCACCCAGGTATTCCATCGAAGAATGTATCGAGCGAGGTTTGACCTTTAGCGTTCCGCTTAAGGCAAAATTAAAGCTGTATTGTACGGATCCTGAGCACGAAGATTTTGATACTGTTATTCAGGATGTTTACCTGGGCACTGTTCCTTATATGACTGAACGCGGTACGTTCGTTATTAACGGAGCCGAGCGTGTTGTCGTTTCGCAATTGCACCGTTCACCAGGGGTATTCTTCGGACAGAGCTTGCACGCAAACGGGACAAAACTTTATTCGGCACGTATTATTCCATTCAAAGGGTCATGGATCGAGTTTGCTACAGACATTAATTCTGTCATGTTTGCATACATCGACCGTAAAAAGAAATTACCTGTAACAACCTTGTTGCGGGCCATCGGATACGAAAGCGATAAAGATATTCTTGAAATATTTGGATTGGCTGATGAGATTAAAGTATCCAAATCCGGTATTAAGAAAGTTGTTGGACGAAAACTGGCCGCCCGTGTATTGAAAACCTGGGTGGAGGACTTTGTGGATGAGGATACCGGTGAAGTCGTTTCAATTGAACGTAACGAAGTGGTTATTGACCGCGAAACAGTGATTGAAAACGACCACATTGATGAAATTCTGGACTCGGGCACCAAAACGATTTTGCTGCACAAGGAAGATCAGAACTTACAAGATTTTGCTATCATATACAATACGCTTCAAAAAGACCCGTGTAACTCGGAAAAAGAAGCCGTATTGCACATTTATCGTCAATTGCGTAATGCCGAACCGCCCGATGAAGCCACGGCACGCGATGTGATAGACAAATTATTCTTTTCGGAAAAACGTTACGACTTAGGACAAGTTGGACGTTACCGGATCAATAAAAAGTTAGGACTGAATATCGATATGGATACTCAAGTACTAACCAAAGAAGATATCATTGAAATTATCAAATATTTGATCAAGCTGGTCAACGCAAAAACCGACGTTGATGATATTGACCACTTGAGCAACCGTCGTGTTCGTACGGTAGGCGAGCAGATGTTTAACCAATTTGGCGTTGGTTTGGCGCGTATGGCACGCACCATTCGCGAACGGATGAACGTGAGAGACAACGAGGTTTTTACACCGATTGATCTGATCAATTCAAAAACCTTATCGTCAGTTATCAATTCATTCTTCGGCACCAATGCACTTTCTCAGTTTATGGATCAAACCAATCCGCTGGCTGAGATGACCCACAAACGACGGATGTCAGCTCTTGGGCCTGGCGGTCTTTCCAGAGAACGCGCTGGTTTCGAGGTTCGTGACGTTCACTTTACCCACTACGGACGTCTTTGTCCGATTGAAACACCGGAAGGTCCAAATATTGGTTTGATTTCTTCCTTGTGTGTATTTGCCAAAGTAAACGACCTTGGTTTTATTGCGACACCGTACCGAAAAGTTGAAAACGGAAAAGTTGATTTGTCTGAGGACGGTGTGGTGTACCTGACGGCGGAAGAAGAAGAAGGAAAAGTAATTGCCCAGGCCAATGCCCCGATTGATGAACAAGGTAACTTTGTGAACCAACGGGTTAAGTCGCGTTTGGAAGGCGATTATCCGGTTGTTGAGCGGGAAGAAGTTCAGCTGATGGATGTTGGTCCAAACCAGATTGCTTCTGTGGCCGCTTCGTTAATTACCTTCCTGGAGCACGATGATGCCAACCGTGCCTTGATGGGATCAAACATGATGCGCCAGGCAGTGCCACTGCTCAGACCAGAGGCGCCCATTGTTGGAACCGGCCTGGAAGGTAGCGCCGCTCGCGATTCACGGGTATTGATTTCGGCTACTGGTGATGGTGTGATTGAATATGTTGATGCGGAAGAAATTATTGTGCGTTACGATATGACTGACGACGAAAAGTTTGTAAGCTTTGAGCCCGAAGTTGTTTCGTACAAATTGCCAAAATACCAAAAAACAAACCAGGGAACGGTGATGGACCTTAAGCCAATTGTGGTGAAAGGCCAGCGTGTTTCGAAAGGGGAAGTTTTAACGGAAGGATATGCGACACAAGGCGGAGAATTGGCCTTGGGCCGTAACTTGAAAGTGGCTTTCATGCCTTGGAAAGGTTATAACTATGAGGATGCCATCGTGATCTCGGAACGTGTTGTGCGCGATGACGTGTTGACCTCAATTCATATTGATGAGTACTCACTCGAAGTTCGCGATACCAAACGAGGAGTAGAGGAGTTTACTTCAGATATTCCAAACGTAAGCGAAGAAGCTACTCGCAACTTGGATGAAGCTGGTTTGATTCGCATTGGAGCCAATGTGAAGCCGGGTGACATCATGATTGGAAAGATTACACCAAAAGGTGAATCGGATCCTTCTCCGGAAGAAAAACTGCTGCGTGCCATCTTTGGTGACAAGGCCGGTGACGTGAAAGATGCATCCTTAAAAGCGTCTCCATCACTCAAAGGTGTTGTGATCGATAAAAAGCTCTTTTCAAGGGTTGTCAAAGATAAAAAAGGCAAAATGGCAACCAAGCCATTGCTGGATCAGATTGATGAAGAATTTGACCGCGCAGCTGCTGCCGTGCGTGCCAAACTGGAAGACAAGCTTTTTGTTTTGGTGAACGGTAAAACAAGCCAGGGTGTGAAAGACTATTATGGAGGTGACATCATTCCGAAGGGCGTGAAGTTCACCTTGAAGCAACTGCAGGAAATCGATTACCTGACTGTTAATCCAAGCAAATGGACAACAGATAAGGATAAAAACGACATGATTTTCCGGTTGATTGTCAATTACATCCAGAAACATAAAGAGCATGAAGCCGTCGCCCGTCGGAAACGCTACAATGTGACCATTGGAGACGAACTTCCCGCCGGGATTATTCAGTTGGCCAAAGTTTATGTGGCCAAAAAGCGTAAGCTTCAAATTGGAGATAAAATGGCCGGCCGTCACGGAAACAAAGGTATTGTTTCGCGTATTGTGCGCGACGAAGACATGCCATTCCTGGAAGACGGAACACCTGTCGATATCGTGTTGAACCCATTGGGCGTACCATCGCGTATGAACCTGGGCCAGATTTACGAAACTGTTTTGGGATGGGCCGGTCAGGAACTGGGATTGAAGTTTGCAACGCCGATTTTTGATGGTGCTAGCCTGGAAGAAGTAACGGAATATACCGATAAAGCTGGTGTGCCGGCTTATGGCAAGACATACCTTCGCGACGGAGAAACCGGACAGCCTTTTGATCAACCGGCAACGGTGGGTGTGATTTACATGCTGAAACTGGGTCACATGATCGAAGACAAGATGCATGCCCGTTCAATCGGACCGTACTCATTGATTACGCAGCAGCCGTTGGGTGGTAAAGCCCAATTTGGTGGTCAGCGTTTTGGTGAGATGGAGGTTTGGGCACTCGAAGCATTTGGTGCATCGCATATCCTTCAGGAAATTCTGACAGTGAAGTCGGACGACGTACTTGGTCGTGCAAAAGCGTACGAATCAATTGTAAAAGGAGAACCGATGCCACAAGCCGGAATCCCCGAATCATTGAATGTATTGCTCCACGAATTACGCGGACTTGGTTTAAGTGTGACTTTGGATTAATTCCGAAGCAGCAACCAGTCCTATTATTAACTTGATTTAAATATACATCGATATATGGCATTCAGAAAAGATAATAAAGTTAAAAGTAATTTTGCCAAAATAGCGATTAGTCTTTCTTCTCCTGAAGAGATTTTAGAACGTTCACACGGAGAAGTGCTGAAACCCGAAACCATCAACTACAGAACCTATAAGCCAGAAAGAGACGGCTTGTTCTGCGAGCGGATTTTTGGGCCGGTAAAAGACTATGAGTGTCATTGTGGTAAATACAAGCGTATTCGTTACAAGGGAATCGTATGTGACCGATGTGGAGTGGAAGTGACCGAAAAGAAAGTGCGCCGTGAGCGTATGGGGCACATTTCGCTGGTGGTTCCGGTAGCACACATCTGGTACTTCAAATCGTTACCCAATAAAATTGGTTACTTACTTGGATTGCCAACAAAGAAATTGGATACGATTATCTATTACGAAAGATATGTGGTTATTCAGCCGGGTATTAAAGGCCAGGATGGAATCAAAAAACTCGATTTCCTCACTGAAGAAGAATACCTGGATATTTTGGATACCCTACCAAAAGAAAATCAGTATCTCGACGATGACGATCCAAATAAGTTCATCGCCAAAATGGGTGCTGAAGCACTCTATGGATTGCTCGAACGTATTGAGCTGGATGAACTTTCGTACGACTTGAGACACAAGGCCGGTACTGAAACGTCACAACAACGGAAAAACGAAGCATTAAAGCGTTTGCAGGTTGTTGAAGCTTTCCGTGCCAGCAAAAACATTAACCGTCCGGAATGGATGATTGTGAAGGTTGTTCCCGTTATTCCACCGGATTTACGTCCGTTGGTGCCATTGGATGGTGGACGTTTTGCCACTTCCGACCTGAATGACTTGTATCGTCGTGTCATCATCCGGAATAACCGGTTAAAACGATTAATAGAAATCAAAGCGCCCGAAGTGATTCTTCGTAACGAGAAGCGGATGCTTCAGGAAGCTGTCGATTCATTATTTGATAACTCGCGGAAATCCAACGCGGTAAAAACGGAGAATAACCGTGCCCTGAAATCGCTTTCTGATTCGTTGAAAGGAAAGCAAGGCCGCTTCCGCCAAAACTTGTTGGGTAAACGTGTTGACTACTCTGCACGTTCAGTCATTGTAGTAGGACCTACTCTGAAATTGCACGAGTGTGGTTTGCCAAAAGACATGGCTGCCGAACTTTACAAGCCATTCGTCATTCGTAAACTGATTGAACGTGGCATTGTAAAAACAGTAAAATCAGCCAAGAAAATTGTAGATCGCAAAGACCCGGTCGTTTGGGATATTTTGGAAAACGTGCTGAAAGGGCATCCGGTTCTGCTAAACCGGGCACCCACCCTTCACCGTCTGTCAATTCAGGCTTTTCAGCCCGTATTGATTGAAGGTAAAGCGATTCAGTTGCACCCGCTGGCCTGTACCGGTTTTAATGCCGACTTTGATGGTGACCAGATGGCTGTTCACTTGCCATTGGGTAATGCTGCAATTTTGGAGGCGCAGTTGTTGATGCTTGCATCGCACAACTTGCTGAACCCGGCCAACGGTGCTCCAATCACGGTTCCTTCTCAGGATATGGTTTTGGGACTTTACTACATGACCAAACACCGCGAAGGAGCCCGGGGAGAAGGAATGACTTTCTATTCGCCCGAAGAGGTGATTATTGCTTATAATGAAGGTGTTCTTGAAAAGCACACCATGGTCAAGGTGAAGGTCGAAGATATGGATGAAAACGGTGAATCGTTCAAGCATATCGTGGACACGACGGTTGGCCGTGTACTGTTCAACCAGGTAGTTCCCAAAAAAGCGGGTTACATCAATGAGCTGTTGACAAAAAAATCACTTCGAACCATTATCTCCGATATCTTCAAGAAAGCGGGAAATGCTGCTACCGTTGCATTCCTCGACGATATGAAAGACATGGGCTACAAGGCTGCATACCAGGGAGGTTTGTCGTTTAACTTGAGTGACGTAATCATCCCTGAGGACAAAGCAACCATTGTTGAATCCGGTTACCAGGAAGTTGAAGAAGTAATGGCCAACTACAACATGGGTTTCATTACCAACAACGAACGATACAACCAGGTCATCGATATCTGGACTCACGCCAACGCGAAGCTGACCAGCTCGGTGATGAAGACGATTAGTACCGATAAACAAGGGTTTAACTCTGTTTATATGATGCTTGACTCCGGAGCCCGGGGTTCGAAAGAGCAGATTCGTCAGTTGTGCGGAATGCGTGGATTGATGGCGAAGCCACAGAAGTCTGGCTCAACAGGAGCTCAGATTATTGAGAACCCGATTTTGGCAAACTTTAAAGAAGGGTTGTCAGTTCAGGAATACTTTATCTCGACCCACGGTGCCCGTAAAGGTTTGGCCGATACGGCTCTGAAAACAGCCGATGCAGGTTACCTGACCCGTCGTTTGGTTGACGTTTCGCAGGATGTGATTATCTCGGACGAAGACTGCGGTACCTTGCGTGGTTTGGTTGCTTCGGCAATTAAAAACGACGAAGAAGTTGTTGCTTCCCTTTATGAGCGAATCATCGGACGGACAACGGTTCACGATGTGTTCCATCCGTTAACCGGCGAGCTGATCGTTGGTACCGGCGAAATGATTACCGATGAAATTGGTAAGAAGATTGAAGACTCACCCATTGAGAGCGTTGAAATTCGTTCGGTATTGACCTGCGAGGCCAAAAACGGCGTGTGTAGCAAATGTTACGGACGAAACCTGGCAACAGGAAACATGTCGCAACGAGGTGAAGCCGTTGGTGTAATCGCTGCACAGTCGATTGGAGAGCCCGGAACACAGTTGACCCTGCGTACATTCCACGTGGGTGGTATTGCCGGTAACATTTCTTCTCAGTCGATGGTTGAATCGCGCTACGATGGTATTGCCGAAATTGAAGAACTTCGCTTTGTTGAAACGAAAGATGAAGTCGGTGAGAAAGTTGGCGTTGTTATTGGCCGACTGGCTGAACTGAAAATCATCGATAAGAAAACGAGAATTCCATTATCTACACACAGTATCCCTTACGGGTCAAAATTGTACATCGAGAATGGACAAGAAGTGACCAAAGGGCAAAAGATCTGTGAGTGGGACCCTTATAACGGTGTAATTATCTCAGAATTTAAAGGTAAAGTTGAATTTGATAACCTGATTGATGGGGTGACCTTCCGTGAGGAATCAGATGAACAAACCGGTTATAAAGAGAAGGTAATTATTGAAACCCGTGATAAAACCAAAAACCCATCGCTGCGTGTGCTTGATGAAAAAGGCGAAGTGATTCGTACTTACAACTTGCCGGTAGGTGGTCACGTTTCGGTTAGCGAAGGCGACACCATTGTTGCGGGGCAGGTATTGGTGAAAATCCCGCGTGCTTCAGGTAAAGCAGGCGATATCACGGGTGGTTTGCCACGGGTAACCGAGCTGTTCGAGGCCCGTAACCCATCGAACCCGGCTGTTGTGTCGGAAATTGATGGTGAGGTTTCGTTTGGTAAAATTAAACGTGGTAACCGCGAAATCATTGTGACCTCACGGGGTGGTGATGTGAAAAAATACCTGGTGCCACTGTCAAAGCAGATTTTGGTGCAGGAGAACGACTACATTCGCGCGGGCATTTCGCTTTCTGATGGAGCCATTACACCTTCAGATATCCTGGGTATTAAAGGACCGACTGCTGTTCAGGATTACATTTTGAATGAAGTGCAGGACGTTTACCGGATGCAGGGTGTGCGAATTAATGATAAACACTACGAGGTAATCATCCGCCAGATGATGCGTAAAGTGGAGATTGTTGATTCCGGGGACACCCGTTTCCTCGAAAAGCAAATTGTTGACAAGAACGAGTTCACGCATGAGAACGACTGGATTTACAATAAGAAAGTTGTTGTTGATCCGGGTGATTCAGAATTGCGTGCCGGGCAAATTGTAACCGCTCGCCGTTTGCGCGATGAAAACTCGGTTTTGCGCCGGAAGGACAAAAAGCTGGTTGAGTCGCGTGATGCCATTCCTGCAACATCAAGCCAGATTCTTCAGGGAATCACACGTGCAGCCCTGCAAACCAGAAGTTGGTTGTCAGCGGCATCGTTCCAGGAAACAACCAAGGTGTTGAACGAAGCAGCCATTCAGGGTAAAGTGGACTATTTGGACGGATTGAAAGAAAACGTCATCTGTGGTCACCTGATTCCTGCCGGTACGGGCTTGAAAGAATACAAAAACCTGGTGGTTGGTTCGCGCGAAGAGTACGACCGCATGGTGGATGTGAAGGAAACCGAAAGCCAAAACTACGAGGATTAATTATGTCGGAAAATAAGAATCAAAATCAGCTGAATATTGAATTGAGTGAAGAAGTAGCCCAGGGGACTTACTCGAACCTGGCGATTATTACCCACTCCAGTTCTGAATTCGTTCTCGACTTTGTTCGCATTATGCCGGGGATTCCGAAGGCCAATGTCAAATCGCGGGTCATTCTGACCCCCGAACATGCCAAACGTCTTTTGATGGCTCTGGAAGACAACGTGAAGAAGTTTGAGAAACAACATGGCCCGATTAAGGTGAGTGGACCTCAAAACCCCATGATCCCACCAATGAATTTTGGAGGACCAACTGCTGAAGCTTAATTCTTACAAGACAGTATAAAATAGAAAAGCCGTTTCATCAACCGATGAAGCGGCTTTTTTCGTTCTTGACTCTTTGGAATTAGTGGTGGCCTTCAAACTTGAAGGAAACTTTTAACTTGGTCCGATAGCTTTCAATTTTCCCATCGGTAATTTGCATGTCCATGGCCGACACTTCAGCAATACGCAAATCCCGCAAGGATTCGGATGCTTTCGAAATGGCATTGGCAGCGGCTTTTTCCCACGACTCAGGACTGGTACCGACTAATTCAATCACTTTATAAACGCTGTTTGGCATAATGACCTCCTTTTTTAAGTGTTTTATTCATGGTACTCGAAAAAAGGAATTCGGTTTCGAAAAATGAGCTGCTTGACAATAGGTATTTCGGGTGTGGACTTTTGCTCACATAAAAAAAGCCATCTCCGGGGAGACAGCTTTTTCAGGTTGTATCTTTTTTTTTGCTAGAGCAATTTCCAGCCGTCGCGGTACTGGTAGTGGAGTTTAGCGGCAGCTGCCCCATCTTCGTCGTCCACAAAAGTTTCCGAAATCGGATCCCACTTAATGGTTCTTTGCAGGTCGCAGGCAATGTTCCCCAAGGTACAAACGGTGCACGAGCTATGCCCAATTTCAACCGGAACAACCGGATCAACCCGGTTTCTCACCGACTCAATAAAATTGATCTGGTGAGGAATCTTGGTTTCGTAGGGAGTGTCATCGTCGGCACTGTCCGATTTTGGTGGGAGCAGGGCATCGTCCGAAGCCTTAAAATGTCCACGCGAAACTTCGATCCATCCATTCTCTCCGGAAAACTTCACGCCTTTGGTCATCTTCTCGTCAAAGGGTTCTGAGGTCATCACCACACCGTCGGCATAAACAAACTTCATAAACTCGGTGCCATCGCCAATCGGAGAGATTTCAACCGGCCCACTGCGGTCCATGCCCAATGCCCATTGGGCAATGTCGAACATGTGCGCACCCCAGTCGGTCGTGAAACCGCCGCCCATTTCTTTATACCAACGCCAGGCACCCCAAATTTCTTCGTGTTTTACCGGATCAAGCGAGATGGGGGGATTCAGTTCATTGTTGAAATGAATGTTTTCAGGGAGCGGTCCCAACCAAAGATCCCAGTTCAAGTCGGCAGGAATTTCTTCTTCCGGCAAATTGTAGGGAATCGGTGGAGCGCCAACGTAAGCATTCACCTTTTCAATTTTGCCTAAACGGCCTGTTTGTACCATTTTAACGGCATGCTGAAAATTCGGGTCCGACCGTTGCTGGCTTCCGATTCCCAAAATCCGGTTCGTTTCGCGCACCACGCGCTTCAATTCCTGGCCCTCTTTAATGGTGAAGGTCATCGGTTTTTCCAGGTAAACATCTTTGCCGGCTTTACACGCGGCAATGGCAATCATGGCGTGCGCGTGATCCGGAACCGCAATCACAACGGCATCAATATCATCGCGTTGAATTAAGTCCTCATATTTTTCGTAAGTGGCTACTTCAACTTCGACCTTGTTCTTGGTGTAGAATTCGTTCACCCGGTTTTCGAAACGCTGGCGTTTGCGGCCATAGACATCGCAACCGGCAACAACACGCACGCCGGGAATCTGAATGAAGCCGTTCAGCAAAAACATGGCTTGTCGTCCCATGCCAATAAATCCAAGCCTGATTTTATCTTCCGTGCTTGTTGCCGGCGATGAGCACGAACTTAATGAAGGTAAAAATGTAATACCGGCCATTCCAATGGCAGCAGTACCCAGAAACCGTCTTCGCGACAATTCCATTTTAGTGTGTTTTTTCATTTTAGTTGACTTAAAAATAGTTTGTTATTGAATAGACTTGACTGATGAGACGGATTTGATTAATAGGCTAAAAGTAAGGATTAACTTGAAAAAAATAAAACCTTTTGACTTGATAAGCCTGGGTGATCTATCACGAATTGTTAGTTGGCGAACGAATAGGGTTGAATTTTGGGTAGATGAAAGAAGCCCTTTTTGTCACCTAAAACGATGATAGATGAGGTGATCATTTTTTCACAATAAGCGATCTTTAACTCGCAAATGAAAAAGTGCTCGAAATCCGCTGTGTTTGTTTGTTCATCAGTGTTCTGGCCGATATCCCTGATGAACTGCAAGCAAAAACATATTGATCGATTTCGATTTGATAGAATTCAATGTTAATTAATTGATAATTGTTTTTGGTAACTATTTTTTAACATTTTTGAACGAACAAAAATTTGGTACTATTGCCTCCGTTCTATAAAATGGGAAAAGTTTTTTTAAAAAAAATTGAAAAGATGAGTGACTTAGGATTTGCATTACAGTTGATGGGAATTGGTATGATTACCGTGTTTATTATCCTTTCTCTGGTCGTATTGCTCGGCAATTTGATTATTCGTTTCGTGAATCAATATTTACCTGAAGAAGTTAGTCGAAAGGTAGAGCAAGTAGCCAATCAAACAAGCGACTTCAATCGGAAAAAGGTAGCCGCCATTGTCTCAGCTGTTAAAACCGTAACCGGTGGGAAAGGGCATGTGACCAAAATTGAGAAGCTGTAATCTCTGGGTTTTAACTGTCTTCTGAACATTTCTAAAAACCAATATAAAAAATTAACATAGCCTTATGGAAAAGAGAAAAATCAAATTTTCATTGCTTTATCGTGACATGTGGCAGTCGTCGGGAAAATACCTGCCACGTGTTGATCAGTTAGTTAAAGTTGCACCACACATTGTAGAGATGGGATGTTTCGCGCGGGTTGAAACCAATGGTGGCGGCTTTGAGCAAATCAACCTGCTTTTTGGAGAAAACCCAAATAATGCGGTTCGCCAATGGACCCAGCCTTTTAACGATGCCGGCATTCAGACGCACATGCTAGATCGGTCGTTGAATGGCTTGCGCATGAGTCCGGTGCCTGCCGATGTGCGGAAACTGATGTACAAAGTAAAGAAAGCCCAGGGAACCGATATCACCCGTCCGTTCTGTGGCTTGAACGATGCCCGTAATATTCTGGATTCGATCCGTTATGCGAAGGATGCCGGAATGATTGCGCAGGCTGCTTTAAGTTTAACCTATTCTGAAGTGCACACCGTAAAATACTATGTGGACCTGGCTGATGAACTGATTAAAGGCGGTGCCGATGAAATCTGTTTGAAAGATATGGCTGGTATTGGCCGTCCGGTTTGGTTGGGCGAAATCGTGAAAGGAATTAAGAAGTTGCACCCTGATACACCGCTGCAATATCACTCACACTCAGGTCCTGGTTTTGCCATGGCTTCTATTTTAGAGGTTTGTCGTGCCGGGGTCGAGTATGTTGATGTCGCCATGGAACCACTCTCATGGGGAACCGGTCATGTTGACCTGTTGGCCGTTCATGCCATGTTGCAAGATGCCGGTTTTGAGGTGCCTGAGATCAATATGGACGCCTACATGAAAGTGCGCAGCCTGACACAAAGCTTTATCGATGATTTTTTGGGTTATTACATCAACCCTAAAAACCGCTTTATGAACTCGCTGCTCATTGGCCCCGGTTTGCCCGGCGGTATGATGGGCTCGCTGATGGCCGACCTGGACAGCAACCTCGCCAGCATCAACAAATGGAAACTCAAACACAATCAGCCCGAATTGACACAGGACGACCTGCTGGTAAAACTGTTCAACGAAGTGGAGCATATTTGGCCAATGGTTGGTTATCCGCCACTGGTGACGCCATACAGCCAGTACGTGAAGAACCTGGCCCTGATGAATGTGATGCAACTCGAAAAAGGCAAAGAGCGCTGGAGTATGATTGCCGATAATATTTGGGATATGCTGATGGGCAAAGGCGGTAAACTACCTGGGAAACTGGCTCCCGAACTCCAGAAACTAGCGAAGGAAAACGGTAAGGAAGAGTTTACAGCCAATCCGCAAACCCTTTATCCTGACGCTTTGGATACTTTCCGCAAGGAGATGGATAAAAATGGATGGGAATACGGACAGGATGATGAAGAATTGTTTGAGCTGGCCATGCATCCTGAACAATACCGTGCCTACAAATCGGGCGAGGCGAAGAAAGCCTTTGAAGCTGATTTGGCCAAGAAGCGTGAAGAAGGTGCCGGCCTGCTTGAAGGAACCAAAAAGCCAGAAGCACCAGCTACCACAGCGCCTGCCAGTTTCAACCCATCGACCATGATTATCGATGTGGATGGGGAGCAGTTCCGCGTTTCGGTAGCCTATGGCGACAGCCAACCAGCAGAAGCAACTGCACAGCCAGCCAAAGTTCAGGCAGCTCCGAAGCCGGCTGCCAGCGGGCCAGCCAAAGAGGTTGTGGCCCCGCTCGAAGGCAAGTTTTACCTGACCAAAGAAAGTTCTGAAAAACCAATCAAAGTTGGTGATGTCGTTCATGAAGGCGACTTAATTGGCTATGTTGAAGCCATGAAAACCTTCAATGCCATTAAATCAGATGTGTCGGGAAAAGTGGTTGAGCTGCCCGTAGCAAACGGTTCAGAAGTAGAAGAAGACGACGTTTTAGTAAAAATCCAATAACAGAAAATCCTGCATATGTCTATTATAGAGAAACTCTATCACATGACTGCCATCCAGGATATTGTTAATGGACCCGGAACGCTGTTGATGTTGGTGATTGGGGGAGTACTTTTATACTTGGGAATCAAGAAAAAGTATGAGCCGCTCTTGCTGATTCCAATCGCTTTCGGGCTTATTTTAGCGAACCTTCCTGGGGGAGGCATGAGTGTTGTTCCTTCCGAATTTATTGAATTGGACGGGCATCGGTATAAAAACCTGTTTGAAATTGCGAACGATCATGGAATCATGAATTTCCTGTATTACTCGCTGATAAAAACCGGATTCTTACCGCCCATTATTTTTATGGGGGTGGGGGCCTTAACCGATTTTGGTCCCATGTTGCGCAACCTTCGGCTGGCTTTTTTTGGTGCGGCAGCTCAAATCGGCATTTTTGCCGTGCTGCTTTCTTCCATTGCCCTGGGATTTACCCCTGCTGAGGCTGCTTCGTTGGGGATTATTGGTGGAGCTGATGGTCCAACGGCCATTTACACCACCATTATGTTGGCGCCACACTTGCTGGGACCCATTGCCATCGCTGCCTATTCGTACATGGCCTTAGTTCCGGTAATTGTTCCTTTAGTGACCCGCCTGTTGTGTTCCGAAAAGGAATTGAAAATCAACATGAAGGAGATGGATAAATTGTATCCGTCAAAAAATAAGATCAAAAACCTGAAAGCCGTTAAAATTGCTTTTCCCATCGTGTTGGGAATTGTGGTTTCCATTTTTGTGCCTTCGTCGGTTCCGCTGCTGGGGATGCTGTTCTTCGGCAACCTTATTAAAGAAGTGGGTGTTACTGTGGCCCGTTTGTCCGACGCGGCTACCGGTTCGATCATGAACACGGCGACCATCTTTTTGGGTTTGACTGTTGGTGCGACCATGACGTCGGAAGTTTTTCTGAATTCGCGGACGATCATGATTATCGTGGGTGGTTTTATAGCGTTTGCCATTTCCATTGCCGGAGGTATTGCAGCGGTTAAAGTCTATAATTTGCTGGCCAGGAAAAAGATCAACCCGCTGATTGGAGCGACTGGCCTCAGTGCGGTGCCCATGGCCTCGCGTGTGGCCAATGAGATAGCCCTTAAATACGATTCAAAAAATCATGTCCTGCAGTATTGCATGGCTAGTAATATTTCTGGAGTAATTGGTTCGGCCGTTGCTGCCGGGGTACTGATTTCGTTCTTGGGATAAGCGCCGCATAAACTTTTCTAAAAGGCCTCATCCTTTGCGGGTGGGGCTTTTTTTGCTTGGGTTTTATGCTTAGTTTCACAGCCAGCTTAAAACGAAGTGAACATGCAAAAAAGAAAGCTCCGCAAACTGATCCGAAATCTGCTGATGGCGCTCACGGTAATCAACTTTTTGGCGCTGGTGGTGGCCTTAACCAATTTTGTTCCGGATAATCCGCTGGTTGACTACCGCCTGCTATTGGGAATAAGCTTCATCGTAGTTGCCGCCTCGGCACGCCTGGTTTGCAACAGTTGCGAAAAGGAGCAGCCAGCCGAAGTGAGTTAATTGCAAATGGTGATGAACCCACAAGCCCGGAGGTGTATCCCCCGGGCCTGTTGCACATTCCTAAAAATCGATTACGGTTTGATGATCAACCTGTGTTTTTTAAACCGCTCGATAATGAATTGATCAAACTGAGCAGTTTGGTTAGCATTTTGTCTTTCTCAATGCTGTTTTCATCATCGATATTTCTCCATTCTTTGAGGTATTCCCGGTGGAGTTTGTGGAGGATTTTCAATTTCCGGTCTCTCCATTCCAGGTTGTCGTATTGCCCTTTCCGTCTGCTGGCCGACGATTCGCCAAAAAGCTCTTCAATCATGGTCAGGCCATTGTTGTAATCGGTCAGTATTTTTTTCATGAACAACGCCCTTTCTTCGGAATTATCGTCAAGTTGAGCGTAAAGCTCCATGATTTCTGTGTTCGAAAGAATGAGGTTGGTTTCGGTTTGAATCATTAGAAACTTAAAGAAAGTCCAATCCTTAATCGCCTTTTTAAGTTGACTGTGGGCTTCTGGTTTTTCTGCTTTCAATATTTTCAACGCTTCACCAAGTCCGTACCACCCGGTAATTGTAATTCGCGAAAGGTTCCAGCTGAATACCCACGGAATGGCACGCAGGTCGTTAAGTGTTCTGGTACCGGTTCTTCTGGCGGGCCTGGAGCCAATTTTACTTTTTTCCAGCACGTCGATGCAAGTTACCTGGCTGTAAAAATTGATGAAGCCCGGTGTTTCAATTAAATTCCGGTAATGCTCAAATGATTTTTGAGCTAAAAACTCCATGGTTTCGTGCGGATAAGTCTCCTCGCTTGCGCTCATCTGGCTTCTGATGGTTTGTTTGGCTACTCCCGAGGTCAATGCATTTAAATTGTAGGTTGCCGTTAGCGGATTGCCAAATTGCTGAGCAACAGACTCGCCCTGCACCGTAATCTTAATGGTGCCGTTTACCGTATTGGTGGGCATACTTTCCAAAAATCGGTGATATTTACCGCCGCCCCTGCTGATGGTTCCACCAGTTCCGTGGAAAAAGAAAACGTCAACTTTATTTTTTCGGCCCACAGCGGAGAGTTCGTTTTCGGCTTTAAATAAATTCCATTTACTGGCAATCGTTCCGCCATCTTTATTGCTGTCGCTATAGCCCAACATCACTTCTTGTTTATGCGAAATAGTTGATTGCCGCTGTTTGGTTATCGGATGTTGCAGGAAGTTGTCCAATATTTTTGGTCCATTCAGCAGGTCTTCAATGGTTTCCAAAAGCGGAACGACGCTGATGTTGGTATTCAGCAGCTGGGTTTCGCGCATTAAAAGATAAACCACCAGCAAATCGCTCAGATTCCGGGTCATGCTAACAATAAAAGAGCCAATGCCTTCGGATCCATATTGGTTGATGTGATGCCGAACTGCCCGGTAGCAGTCCAATACATTGTCTGCTTCCGTTCCGTACGAAATCGTAATGTCCGTGATCAGGGCGTGACTTTCGAGTACGCTATTCAAATAACTGACGCGCTTTTCTTCGTCCCAATTTTCGAAATCGTGGTCTTTTTCACCATTCGACTTTAAAATCTGCGAGATGGCTTTATCATGAAAGGCACTATTTTGCCGGATATCGAGTTTTGCCAGGTGAAAGCCAAAACATTGGACTGCTCTTTCTACCGGGAATAATAAATCTTCGGACAGACCTCTCAGCCCATTTTCTGCAAGAACTGTTCTCAGAAATTTCAGATCTTCGGCCAGTGCTTTGCTGGATCGGTAGTGGGCGTTGGCATCGGTGTTTTTTTCAGAAATTGTATTTTCCAATTGCAGTAAAATCAGGCTCACGTATTGTCGCCAAGGCTCATAAGGATTTCTGCGAACAGCTTTTTCGCCTAACTTGCCCAATGCGGTCGATTTTTTCTCAATCATTTCGGATAAGAAAAAAGGAACCGGATTGCTAATAGCGGAAACAGAAAGTTTGCTGGCCAAAGTTTTCAATTGTAACTTAATCAGCGAAAGTGCTTTTTTTCGGTGTAGCAATAAGGTCTCCTGAGTGATACCCGGGGTGACAAACGGGTGTCCGTCCCGGTCGCCGCCCACCCAACTTCCGAAACTGATTTTCGGAAAGAAATCGGGATTCTTAATCTTATGCGGGTTTAGTCCCATTTCAATCCAGGAGCTTTTTAGTTGCTGGTCACTTTTCTCCAATGCCACCGGAAAAACTTTGCTTAAATAGTAAATCGTATTGGCTCTTTCATCCCTGATGTCGGGTTTTTCCAGGTAAATTTCGCCAGTTCGCCACCATCTTTCCAGCAGATTGATAATCTTTTCTTTTATTTCAATCTGCTCAAGCTTGCTGAGAGATACATTTTCTTTTTTAACCAATAGCAAATACAATTCGCGGTGAATTTCAATCACCGTAACCCTTTTGGCTTCTGTAGGATGCGCTGTCAGGACAGGAATAACGTTGACCTGTGATATTGCCTTGAGCATTTCATCTTCATCGACACCTTGATCTTTCCAAATTCTAAACGCCTCGGCCCAAGAACCTCTGATGGAGGTGATACTCTCCTGGTTTCTCATTTTCCTTCGGTACTGCGTGGCAGCATTTTCTTCTACCAAAGTCATCAGCTGGAAGTAAATACTGAGTGATTGTATCACTTTTTCAACCGAAATATTACCATGGTCGGTTACCGAAAAATCTTGTGGATCGCGATCGATTAAAGGGATGATTTCAGATTCATTAATCCTGCGTAACATCTCGGTATAGCAGTCAATAATGAAATGTCTGTCATCGGTTATTTTCTGAAATGGACTCTCAATATTCTTCATATATTAAAATATTTTGAATGGATGTGGAAAATAATAGCACAAAAATAAAAGTAATAATAAGGGTTCGTTAGGGCAAGTTTGAGGCAGCAAAACAAAAAAGGGAAAAAACCGAAGCTTCTTCCCTTTTGAGTGGTGCCACCTGGAATTGAACCAGGGACACACGGATTTTCAGTCCGTTGCTCTACCAACTGAGCTATGGCACCATTGGTGTTTTGCGCTGGCAAATATAAGTCAAAATATTTAACTACAAAACAAATTTTTGTCCTGAAACAGTAAAAAAATCAAGGCTTCTGCAGAACCTTTTCTTTTTCATGGATTTATCAATTGAATTTTCCGCTACCTTTTCTACTTTTGCACTCCAATTCAAGAGAACGTGAAAATAAATACCCATACATTAAACAATGGGATCCGGCTAATTCACCAGCAAGTGGAGTCGCCGGCTGCTCATTTTGGCATCATTTTAAACACCGGCTCCCGAGACGAAGCGCCCCATCAACAGGGCATGGCTCATTTTATCGAGCATGTTATTTTTAAGGGGACCAAAAAGCGCAAGGCCTATCACATCCTAAGCCGGATTGAAGATGTAGGCGGCGAGATCAACGCTTTTACGTCGAAAGAAGAAACGGCTGTTTATGCATCGTTTTTGAATGAACACTATGGCCGGAGTATGGAGCTGATCAGCGATATTTTGACGAACAGCACCTTTCCTGTCAGGGAGGTGGAACGCGAAAAGGAGGTGGTGCTCGAAGAAATTAATTCCTACAAGGATAGTCCTTCGGAGTTGATTTTTGATGATTTTGATGAATTGCTTTTTGATGGTCACCCGATTGCCCGAAATATTCTGGGAACTCCGGATCATGTTAAGTCGTTCAGTCGTGACGATATTTTTCAGTTCCTCCAGGATAATTATCACACCGATGAAATGGTGTTGAGCTCGGTGGGCAATATTTCGTTTGAGAAATTTTTGCTGCTGGCCGAAAAGTACTTTGCCCCGATACCGCCGCGCCTTCGGACAGAGAAACGCCTGGTGTTTAATCATTATACACCGGGCACCCGGCAGGTGAAACGCGACACGTTTCAAACGCACTGTGTAATTGGTAACATTGCCTACAATGCGCAAGACAAAAAACGCATGGGCATGGTTTTACTCAACAATATTTTGGGCGGACAGTCGATGAACTCGCGGCTAAACCTGGCTTTGCGCGAACGAAACGGGATGGCATACAACGTGGAATCGGGTTACACGGCGTATTCAGACACGGGCCAGTTTAGTGTGTACTTCGGAACCGAACATGAAAACCTGGACCGGGCACTCAGCCTGGTGAATAAGGAATTCAGGTTGCTGAAAAATAAGGAATTGGGGATTTTGCAACTCAGCAAAGCCAAAAAGCAGTTGATTGGACAAATTGCCCTGTCGAGCGAAAACCGCGACGACCTGATGCTGACCCTCGGCAAAAGTTTTTTGCTTTACAACAAAGTGGACAGTTTGCCGCGAATCTACCAGAAAATTGAAGCCATTACCGGACAGCAACTCCTGGAGGTTGCCAATGAAATTTTTGATGAACGGCAGTTGAGCATTTTAACCTACGAATAATGGAACAATCGGTTGAACTTGAAAATTATATCTTAGCGCTTCTTGAAGATGAAGACCCGCTGTTGCAGGAGCTGGCACGCGATACCTTTCTGAATGTGCTTCGACCGCGCATGCTTTCGGGCCATATCCAGGGCAGTGTGCTCACCATGCTGAGCCAGATGGTTCACCCCAAACGAATTCTGGAAATTGGCACCTACACGGGCTATTCGGCTATTTGCCTGGCCAAAGGGCTTCAGGAGCAGGGGTATTTGCACACCATTGAGATCAACGATGAGTTGGAAAATATGGCCCGCAAATACTTCGAAAAAGCAGGTTTTGAGCATCAAGTCCTGCAACATATTGGCGATGCCAAAGCGATTATTCCCACTTTGCAGGAATATTTTGACTTGGTTTTTATTGATGGCGATAAGCGCGATTACGTGGCTTACTTCGATCTGGTGATTGATAAAGTCCCTTCGGGTGGAATTATCATTGCTGACAATATTTTGTGGAGCGGCAAAGTGGTGGAGATTCCGGATCCGAATGATGAACAGACCCAGGGAATTCTGGCTTTTAACCAAAAGGTGAAAGATGACCCGCGCGTGAGTCAAACCATTTTGCCCTTGCGCGATGGATTGATGATCATCCGGAAGAAATAGCGTAACTGGGTGCTGAACAAACTGATACTGATACTTGATGCTTGATACTTGATACTTGATGCTTGATGATTGAGTCGGTAGCTCAATAACTTGAAAAACTCAGTTCACTTCGACAAGTTAAATTCAGGTGATTCCATTGGATAACCAGAAACTCGAAACCCGAAACTCTTTAGGTGGGTCATTGAATTTAGAAGGATTAGACTCCAAACGATCGCATGCCCTGGATAAAATTCTTCTTGGCTTTAGCCGATCTGACGTTGGCTCCTGGACCGCCAATGCAGCCTCCTTCGCAGGCCATCACTTCATAAAACTGAGCGGTATTTTTTCCTTTCTCCAGAAGTTTAATTTGTCTGATTGCAGCTTTATCGATGCCATCAATTTGTTCAAAGGTGAAATTTTCGGCCTTTTTCTCCGCCAAAACCGCTTTTAAAACACCACCGCTTTGCGCAAATCCGCGCGACTCCATCGTGTAGTTTTCCAGCGGCAGGGGCTCCATTTTGTCAGGTTGAATGTCCATGCCTTCCATCATGGCGTCCAGCTCTTCGAAACTCAGCACAAAGTCCACTGAACCCAGGTCGCGGGCTTCTTTTCGTTTGGCTACACAGGGGCCGACAAACACCAGCTTGGCTTCGGGATGCCGTTCGCGCAGTTCTTCGGCCGTGTAGGCCATGGGCGAAGGGGTATGCGATACATTGGCGAGCAATCCGGGCGCGTGTTTTCGTACCGTTTCAACATACGAAGGACAACACGAGGTTGTCATAAAGGCTTCGTTTTGCTCAAGTTTCTCTTTCAATTCTTCAGCTTCGTGCCGGGCTGTTTTTTCTGCGCCACGCGCCACTTCCACGACCTCAGAAAAACCAATTTTTTTAATGGCGGCCAACACTTTTCCGGGTGCTTCGGCATATTGGGCCAAAATGGCCGGCGCGACCATGGCAATCACCTGTTTTTTTTGTTCAATCGCTTTCAGGACGTCAACAATGGCCGACAATTCGAAAATGGCCCCAAACGGACAAGCCGTAATGCATTTGCCACAGTAGATACATTTGTCTTCGTTGATTTCTTCGACCCCACTGGCATTTTTACTGATGGCGCCTACCGGGCAGGCTTCTTCGCATGGAATGGGAATGTAAACAATGGCGTGGTAGGGACAGGCTTTTTGGCACAGTCCGCAATTGACACATTCGTCGGCTTTAATTTCTGTTTGGCCCGATGGGGTAAACCGAATGGCGTTTTTCGGGCAGTTCATTACGCAGGGACTGGCCACGCAACCCCGGCAGAGATTGGTCACCACGTAGTTGGCTTGCACACAGCTGGTGCATGCTTCATCCACCACGGTCAGTATATTGTCCGACAAACCTTTGCGTTGCAACGATTTTTCGGCATAATTTTTCAGAGGAACCAAATCAATATCTGCTTCGGGAACTTCAAAGCCCAATAGCGGCAGCATCTTGTAACGCGTAATGGCTCTTTCCTTATAAATACAACAGCGACCGCGTGCTTCCCTGTTTTTTGGGTACAAGTCCACGGGCATTTGATCGATTTTTGAGCTGAGCTCACCTTCTTGAAACAGCTTAACCAACCGCGCCATTAGCTCGTGCCGGATGATCATTACGTTGTTTAGATATGCCATTTTTGCCTTGTTGTTTTCTGGCGGCAAAGGTAGATATTTTTCATGCTGCACAACATGTTTTTTGGTTTTTGTTCGTCATTTAAAAGGAAATTAACACAGCCCAAATGGTGTGGCTGGTCTTGAAGATGTCCGCATTTTTTTGTTTGCTGAAAAATGAACATTTTTGAGCAAAACAAATGCAATGGAAAGACAAGCCTTTTTAACGCTGACTAGCAGCTCCCAGTGGATTTTATTTGTAGCTATCGGGCTGATTATTTTTTCGTGGGTAGAAAAAAAGCGGCTGTACCAGCAGCTGGGGCAAGGTGCTTTTGTTTTGCTGGCTTTGTTTGCATTGTGGATCTTGCTTACTGATCAGATTGTGGTGCCGGCAGTTTTACCCGATCAGGTCGTCCCGGTTGAAGCACGCGCATTAAGTTATTTTTCAGGACTGGCAATCAACGGTGTCGTTGCAGTGGTCGCCTTTTTTCTGGGTCAGGTGAAACCGCGTTGGGCCCGCTTTTTCAATATGGCCCTGGTGGTCATCGGCTTGGTTTTGTTTTTTATGGTTTACCAGTTGCAACGGGTGTAAGATGGAGGCTGGAGGCTTGATTCTCGATGCTTGACTGTTGATTTATAGGAAACTGCGACTTCTTCGTCATCCGGCCATTGATTGTCATTAAGTTGTCATTCGGTAGTCATTTGATTGTCATTCAACGCCGACGGTTGGAAACTGAATTATTGAAGCTTGCAACTCTAGGGCGACTGAAAAAAGGCTGCCCCTTTCGGAACAGCCTTTTGTTATCTGGTAAAATAAGGAGATCGTTTATTGTTTCGAGTCTTTGCAGGCATTGTAAATGCCTTCAAACAGCTCTTTGGCATCCGACGCGGCCATGGCCGAGAACGCCACACGGATCACATTGTTCAGGTTAATAATTCCAATGCTGTATTTGTCAATCAGGATTTTCCGAATTTTTTCGCCGTCCAGTCCTTCGGCCAGTTGCACACACATAAAATAGCCCGAATTGTACGGCAGCGCAGTGAAGTATTCGCTGTACCTTTCGTCTTTCAAGGCTTCCTTTACGGCGTGATATCGCTTGTTCATAATCTCGAACTTCGCGGCTTTTTGCTCCTGGTAGTTTTCATTTTCGAAAGCGCTGAGCAGTAGCGACTGCGAAATGTTGGCCGCGTTGGAAATGTTTCCGCGAACCGCCCCGGCAGTTTTCGCTTCAAGCGCGGTGTACAACTCGGTATCGCCACCTTTAATTCCGTAGGTCATAAAACCAACACGGAAGCCCCACACGTAGTCTTCTTTGGTTGGGCCGTCCACTTTCAGGGCCAGTACATTTTCATGCAGATCGCAAAGTTGAGCGAAAATGCTTTCCTTTTCAATGCCTTCTTCGTACACCAACCCAAAATAGGCATCGTCGGAAAATACCACAATTCTGTTTCCTTTTTCGGCCGACTCCTTGATAATGGTCACAATTGCTTGCTGTTCTTCAACAGTTGGCGTGTAGCCCGTTGGGTTATTGGGAAAGTTCAGAATCAATACTTTTTTTCCGATTCCACCTTCGTCGAGCTTGGCTTTAAACGACTCGAGATCGAATCCACCATCTTTAAAAAGGTTGAATTTATTGATTTCAGAACCGTAGGCGTGGTTTAAAATCAGGTTGTAGTTGCCCCAAAATAAGTCGGGAACAATTACTTTTTCGCCTTCGTCAACGAATAGGTAACCGGCCATGCTCACACCATGCGTTAAGGCATTGGTAACGACGGGCAGACTAATCGTTTTGCCTTTTAATGATGGGTTTTTCGCGTAAATCATACTTTGCCATTTGGCCCGGATGTCGGGGCGGCCATAGCTTGGCGCGTACGGAAAAACCAGCGAAGGGTCGAGTTTAACATTCGATTCGATACTTCCCAAACGCATCGGGGTTCCGTTATCTTCAACAGCAGCTCCAATTGTGGCATTGATTCGGGTGCCTTTTGCATCGGCAGTTTGTCCTAATATTCCTTTTTTTGGAAAAAAGATGTTCTTTCCTTTTTCCGATAAAAGATCGTAAATAACTGGGCTTTTTGCTTTAATAATTTTGTTGAGTTCCTCAGCTTGTGGATTCATATTTAGTGATTTAACTGTTTTTAAATGGTTTCATTTTCTTGTTCAGGACAAAAACGCTGCAATTTATTAAAAAAACTTGATTCAGTGGGCTTCTTCTTTCAATTTGAAATTCAAGATTAGGATATTATTTCAATTTGAAATTTCCAGATCGATTCCAGCCCAATTTGGCTTCGATTTATAATTACTTCAACAAGTCTTCGTCGCGAATGATCATCAAAATCGCTGAGTGCGGAAGAATGATGTATTTTTCTTTGTTGAATTCGATTTCGAAACCGCTTTTTGATAAATAGATAGCCAGGTCGCCGACATTGGCCTGAAGTGGAATGTATTTAACGTCGTCCTGCTGGTTTTTCCAAGGCTCATTTTCATCGGTCATGGCAGGAATGGGGTAGCCCGGGCCCACCTTGACGATGTAGCCGCTTTGCACTTTTTCGTTTTCCTGAACGGTGGGGGGCAGGTATAGGCCGGATTTGGTTTTGTTTTGCGGGCTTTTTGGTTTCACCAGCACGCGGTCGCCCACCATGATAAACTTCTGCAAATCTTTTTCTTCAATAATCAATGACATGTTTTTCCTATTTTTTTAGGAGCAAAGATAAAGTTTTGTTGCCGTTGTGCCGAAGGATTTTCCTTACTCTGTCAACATATCACTCGACCAGTGGTAGTGTAAAACTCACGGTAGTGCCTTCGTCGGGCACACTTTCGATATAAATTTGGCCGTCGTTTTTTTGCACAAACTCTTTGGTCAGAATCAGGCCGATTCCGGTTCCTGGTTCCAGCATCGTTCCCGGGTTTGAGAACGACAGCGAGGCGTTGAAGCGCAACAGGGCTTCGGGGGTCATGCCCACGCCGGTATCGCTGACGGTGATGAGCATTTTATCGTCTTTCTCTTGAGCCGAAATACGGATTTCGCCGCCGGGATGAGAAAATTTAATGGCGTTGGAAACCAGGTTTCGCAGAATGGCACTGGTCATGTGGTGGTCGGCAAAAATTTCCGAATTGCTTTTCATTTTCAGAAAAACCAGCAGCTTCTTTTCTTCAATCAACGGATTGAAAAGCTCGATGACCTCGCGGTAGACTTTCTCAAGTTTGAAGGCTTTGGGAGAATAAGGAATATGATCCATCTGAACCGTTGACCAGGTTAGTAAATCGTGCAGTAGTTTGTAGTTGTTTTTCGACACGTTGGCCATGTTTTTAATCAGCTTGAGCCGTTCCTCCTTGGGCAATTCGTCGTACTGCTCATTCAGCAGCGACGAGATGGCCATGAAACTTCCGACGTGGTCGCTTAAGTCGTGTGAAATAATGGACAGAAATTTTTCCTTGTTCACGGCTAGGTCTTTGTATTTCTGCTGACTCGACTTGAGCGAAATGGACAGTTTTTCCAGCCGGTTGTAAAGAATTTCGAACACAAACTCGTTGGCGAAAGCCATAATCGAAATAAACAAAAACACGATGGAGAGCCGGCAAACCAGACTGTAATTGTAGTTGGGGCACCACGGTTGATCGCGCAAAAAGTAATAAGCCAGGGCATTGCTGATAAAGAACACGGCCAGGGCAACGATGCCACGGCCTTTCCCCAAAATCAAAATAACCGGTAACGGCAGCATCAGCGCAAAGGCGATGCCCGATTTATTGCTTCCGCCTGTTAAAAAAAAGTAGGTGCTGATGGTGGAAATGATGAGCACAAAAATAAGCGACGGGAGCAAGAGGTCTTTTTTCTTTTTGAGTAGCCAAAAAGTCAGCCCGCCGGCTGTCAGCGACACGATATTGAAAATGGCCGTTTGGTAGTCTGCTCTATAAATATTGCTGATCACGAAAAGGCTCAAGGCTATAAAGAACATGTAAAAAAACAAGTTCAGCAGGATGCTTTTTTTCTTCTCTTCCAATCTTTCGTAAGAGGTGTCGTCAGCATTGAAAATGAACAATTTTAAGTAGTAGTTTAAGAATTCGCTCACGGGGTTTCAATTTTTACACTAAAGTAGCCAATTCGACAAACTATTACACTACGAAAGAAAGACGTTTTTAAGCGGGGGCTTATTTATATTCCCCCAGCACGTCTGAAAGTACCTCATAGCCGTCGGTTGTCACTAAAATGGTGTGTTCAAATTGAGCTGATAATTTTCCGTCGCTGGTGCGGGCTGTCCAGCCGTCGGCTTTGTCCACCCGGGTCGAAGCGCGGCCTTCGTTGATCATGGGTTCGATGGTAAAAGTCATGCCCGCTTGCATGATGTCGCCGGTGTTTTTGCGCGCAATGTGGTCAACTTGTGGGGCTTCGTGAAATTCGAGCCCGACGCCGTGGCCGCAAAATTCGTACACCACGCTGTATTTTTGCGCTTTGGCATACCGGCCAATTACAAAGCCAATGTTTCCAATGTAGTTTCCCGGCCGCACCTGCTGAATGCCCAGGTTGAGGCAATGTTTCGCCGTGTCGATAAGCCGGCGGGCTTTGTCCGAAATTTCGCCGGCAGCATACATTCGGCTGGTGTCGCCATAATAGCCATTCAAAATGGTGGTTACGTCAATGTTCAGGATGTCGCCGTCTTTCAGAATTTGATCTTTTCCCGGAATTCCGTGGCAGACCACTTCGTTGATTGAAATGCAGGTTGCTTTGGGATAACCGTTGTATCCAATGGTGGCGGGTATTGCCCCGTGGCTACGCACAAATTCTTCAATCTTATCATTCAGGAATCCCGTGCTGACACCTGGTTTCACAAATTCTTCGATCATCACCAGCGATTGTCCTGCCAGCTGACTGCTCTTTCTGATCCCTTCAATTTGCTCGGGTGTTTTAATTATGATATCGCTCATTCTGTTTTTTGTAGAAAAAATTTTCGCAAAAGTCGCAAAAGGTTCTTTATTTTCAAAACTGAACAATAATTTTGTCCAAAAGTTTAAAAAAAGCCAAATAGATGAATAAATATATCCAGGAAATTAACATCGGAGCGTATCATACCAATCAATACGCACAGGCCTCAGTCACTTCGTTGTTCAATATCATGCTCGAAGCCGCCTGGGCGCATGCCCGGGTGATGGAGTGGGGCTACGATGACCTGAAAGGAAACAACATGTTTTGGGTGCTGTCGCGGGTGTATTTTGAGTTGGAGAAATATCCGTTGTGGCAAGAGAAAATTACTTTGAATACCTGGTCGGCGGGCACCGATGGCATGTATGCCTACCGCGAGTTTATTCTGGAAAATGAGCAACACGAGGTTTTGCTCCGGGGAAGCACAGCCTGGCTGATTTTAAACATGGAAACCAAACGCATTTTTAGGTTGCGCGATTTTCGGGACACCTTTCCCCGGCTCGACGGACAAGATGTTTGCCGCAATCCGAGACGGATTAAACCCCAAAACCGGTCGGAAAATCTGCAATTTCAACCGGTTCGGTTTAGCGAGTTGGATGTGAATAAGCATTTTAACAGTGTGAAGTATCTGGAGCGGGTGCTTGATGATTTTGGTATTGAGTTCCTGAATCGGTTTGAATTGGCTGATCTGGAAGTGAACTACCTGAAGGAAGGAATGGCGGGCGACGCCCTGGCTGTTGATACCAGCCGCATTGATGATACCCGCCACCAGTCGACCATTGTTCGCGAATCAGATGGAGCAGACCTTTGCACCATGATTCTGCATTGGCGGGATCGGCGTGCGTGAAGTTCGTGCCCACGGCCTGAGACTTTCCGGTTGCAAACGGCGCTTACGCAGGTCTGTTTAGCTTTCGAGCCACGCTTCAATGTTGGCCATTTTTTCTTCGAGGGGTAAAAAACCGTCGAGCCAATGAATTTTTGTGCCGTGCTTTTCCATTCGCCTGAACCAGGTCATTTGGCGTTTGGCAAACTGATGAATGGCGATTTCGAGTTTGGCAAACATCTCCTCGTAGCTTAGTTCGCCAATCAAATGCAGGGTCAGGTATTTGTATTCCAGCCCATAATAAGTGAGTTGTTCGGGAGTCAGCCCCTTGTTAAGCAGGCGTTGCACTTCATCCAACATGCCATCTTCGAGCCGTTGTTTCAGTCGTTCGGTGATTCGTTTTCGCCGGTGTTCCCGGTCGTATTTGACGCCCACCACCAGACTGTTAATTTCGGGCATGTTGTTGCTCAGCTCCGGATTTTGTCGCAGATAAGTTTCAATTTCGATGGCCCGGACAACCCGTCGGCGATTTTCGGTGTCGGTGGTGTTGTGTTGTTCCGGTTTCATGTCGAGCAGTAGGCGAACCAACTCATCCAGACCTTTTTCGTCCAGTATTTTCCGGAGCTCATGATTTTTGGGAACCTGGATTAATTGATAATTATTTAAAACCGCTTCGATATACAAGCCGCTTCCGCCGCATAAAACCGGAAATTTACCCCGCGCAGTAATGTCGTTGTATGCCTTTAAGAAATCGTTGTGAAACAGGTATACATTGTATTCGAACCCGGCATCGGCAATGTCAATTAAGTGATAAGGAATTGCTTGTCCCTCAATTTCGTAATCTTCGTAATCCTTTCCGGTACCCAAATCCATGCCCCGGTAGATCTGACGCGAATCGGCTGAAATAATTTCTCCGCCAAGTCGTTTTGCGGCATGAGCAGCCACTGTTGTCTTCCCCGAAGCCGTTGGTCCGAGTATGGTCAGCATGTGGTATTTTCGTTGTTTCATTGATATTTCTCCTTAAGGTTTACAAAATAATGTATTTTTGTGACGCAAAACCAGAAATTATGGATTTTAAAGGACGATATCGGTTGCTTTTTGAAACCTGTGCCAACGTGTTGACGGAGCCGAATAAGTTTTGGAGGGGGGAGAAGGAAGAAGTCAAGCCGGAAGATGTGTTTGCAAACTACTTTTTTCCGCTGGTCTTGTTGGTGGGATTGGCAGTTTTCACAGGCGAGCTGATCAAGGGTGGTGAGGCGCTGGTTAGTTACGCGGTGGCCAAGTCGGTTCGCGAAGTGATCAGTTATATTCTCCAGTTTTATTTGTCCGTTTACTTGCTCAACGAATTGCTGACCAGTGTTGGCGTAGCGAAAAATAAGGTCCTTGTCACCCGACTGGTTGCCTATTCTTTTTTACCTTTTCTGGTGGTTTCATTTTTAACCGGCTTGTTTCCTGGTTTGTATATTCTGAATGTGCTCGGTCTTTACGGCATTTTTCTGTTTGTGCAAGGGGTAAAGGAAAGTCTGCGTATCGCGCCGGAAAATCAGAATCGATATACACTGCTCGCCTTGCTGTTGATTTTTCTTATCTTCATCCTCTTGAATGTTTTTAGTTGGAAATTATTACAAGCTTTCTACGGTTATGGTGCATAAGAAGCAAAATATCAATATCAAGAATAAGCGGGCCTATTTCGATTATGAAATTTTGGAAAAGTTTGTCGCTGGCGTTCAGTTGGTTGGGACCGAGATTAAATCCATACGAAACGGCAAGGCATCGTTGGGTGAAGCCTATTGCCGGTTTACCCGCAACGAGTTGTATGTGGTGAATATGAATATTTCGGAATATGATTTTGGGAACATCAATAACCACGAAGCCCG
Organism: Sunxiuqinia dokdonensis; assembly: GCF_001270965.1. GTDB lineage: Bacteria > Bacteroidota > Bacteroidia > Bacteroidales > Prolixibacteraceae > Sunxiuqinia > Sunxiuqinia dokdonensis. Next base: position 30,589 of record NZ_LGIA01000181.1, read on the forward strand.
ACGTGACCGGAAAATGTTGCTGAATAGAAAAGAGCTGGAAAAACTTCAAAAGAAAACCAAGGAAAGTGGGTTGACCATTATTCCACTTCGCATGTTTTTAAACGATCGCGGCCTGGCTAAGCTCGAAATAGGCTTGGCGAAGGGTAAAAAAACACACGATAAACGCGACACCTTAAAAGAAAAAGATGCCAAACGCGACATGGATCGCGCCATGAAATTTTAGCCCGCAAATAATCAGACTAAAAACTCTTCTTTTCACTTGCATCTGTGCCAGTGATTGTCGTAACTTGTAGCTTCTTAGTTTTTCACGCTAAAAAAAGAATGCTATGAACAAGTTTTTACCCCCAGTCATGATCCTTTTTTTCTTTTTTGCCGTTTCCGAAACTGCTTCTGCACAAGGGTTTCTCAATAAATTGAGTAAGAAAGTGCAGGACAAAATCGAGAACAAAGTAGAAGATAAAGTTGATCAGAAAGTAGACGAAAAAGTAGACGAAAGTCTGGATAAAGTTTTTGAAGAAGGTGAGGACAGCGCCGATCCTCGCAGTACTTCCGAGAAACAGAATGAGCGCCTTTCAAAAATGATGAAAGGCATGGGCATGTCGGGCGAGCCCGTACCCATTGAAAACGACTATGTGTTTGACTCCAAGCTCCAAATGCACATTGAGTCGTACAAAAAAAATGGAGAGAAAGACAGCGACGGTGAATTTATTACCTACATCAATCCCAACGGAAAAAACTTTGCCTACGAGTTTATCGGGGGCGACATGAAGCAAAAAGGCCAGGGTACATTTATTATGGATTTTGAAAATAAAGCCATGATCATGCTAACCGAGGAAAAAGGGGAGCGACAGGGTATTGTGTACGGCTTTGACATGGAGGGGATGATGGATGCTGGTTTCGACGCCGAAACGTACGAAGGCCTGGAGGATGCCGATATGAGCAATATGGCCATGAGTCCCTATGTTGAAAAGACCGGACGGACAAAGACCGTTGAAGGTTACCGCTGCGAAGAATACCGCTACGACAATCCGGAAGACCATACCAAAGCCAGCTTTTGGATTAGTAAGGATGTGAATATTATGACGCGCGATTTTATGAGCACCATGCTCAAATCAGCCACCTACTCACACGGCATGCCTTGGGGGTTTGTGATGGAGTCGGAGTCGGAAAACACACGAACTGGCGAACGCTCGGTGATGCGTGTTACTGACATTGACAACAAGGCCAACAAACAATTTAGCATGTCAGCTTACCAAATTACCAACCTTGGGTCGATGAAGATTCCAGCGATGGGAGAGGAATAGGATACTAATTAAGTCGGGTATGGAATGCCGGAGTCAGTCCAAAAAAAAGGGCGAATTCTGGCATTCATTTTTTTGTCTGCCATTCAAGGCTAAGCAATGATCATATTTTCCATCGGGATAATCGCTTCTCCTTTGTACCGGAGAAGCAAGTTGGCCACGGCCAGCGTGTCTTTTTCGCAATAGCGGATAATTCGGTTCAGGTCGCCGTCGTCATAGTAAACCTTGGCTACCTGGCTGCCATCAATGTCGTCTTTTGGCGTTGGAATATTGAAAACCGCACAAAGTAAGCTGAGTGAGGTGTAGTTTTTATAGTCGCCAAATTTCCACAGTTGCAGCGTGTCTATCAGTTTGTCTTTCAAATCCCAGGGTTTCATGCCGGCAATATCCAGCGATTTGGGCAGTGGCAAGCCATTAATTAATGTGCGGCGGGCAATGTACGGGTAGTCGAACTCCTGCCCGTTGTGTGCGCAGATCCGTTTTCCGGGATGTGACATAAATTTGTTCAGCATATCGTTGAACTGGCTCAGCAATTTCTTCTCATGATCATCATAGAACGACTTGACCCGGTAAAATCGTTCGCCTTGTTTTTGGGTGATGACTCCAGCTGAGATACAAATGATTTTTCCAAATTCAGCATAAATGCCGGCCCGTTCATACACCTCCTCCGGACCTTGGTCCTCGGTGCGGAAAAAGGTTGATTTCTTGTCCCACAACTTTTTGAAATCGTCGTTCAACTCACTGAAATCCTGTTGTTGCGGGGCTGTTTCAATGTCAATAAAAAGAATGTCTTCAACGTTTAAATTGCTCAGCATGTTTATAAGTGTTGTTTGATGAAATTCGTCAGAATGTTGATGGCGACCGTATTATTTCCACCTTGCGGGATGATGATGTCGGCAAAGCGTTTGGTTGGTTCTATAAATTGCAGGTGGCTGGGGCGCACGGTTTCTTCGTATCGGGTCAAAACCTGCTGCACATCGCGCCCGCGTTCAATAATGTCGCGCCGGATTACCCGCGAAAGCCGCAGGTCGGAGTCGCAATCAACAAACGCTTTGATGTCCAGAAGTTTGCGGAGCGAGGCATTTGACAGTACCAGGATTCCTTCAACAATCAATACTGATTTTGGGCTGACTGGTTTGGTTTCGGGCTGGCGGGTGCAGGTCAGGTACGAGTAGCTTGGTTCTTCAATTGATTTGCCGGCTTGCAATTCGACAAGATGCTTGGTCAGCAGGCTGAATTCAATCGAATCGGGATGATCGAAGTTGATCTCTTTGCGCTGCTCCATCGGGATGTGGCTGCTGTCGCGGTAGTACGAATCCTGCGAAATAACCGCCACTTCATTTGGTGGCAGTTGCTCTATGATTTTGCGCACCACTGTGGTTTTTCCCGAGCCGGTTCCTCCGGCAATTCCAATAATGATCATTCGAATGAAATTTTAAGTAAAGATAAACAAGCCAGCCTGATTTCCATTATTCCTCGACTGTTTTGTGGTTCAGCGGAGGGAAAATGCTAACTTCGCAGGCGAAAGATAAATCCCAGACTAAAAATTTGCAGACTATGATTAATCACGTGGTTCTTTTTAAATTGAAAGGATATCCTGAAGCTGAAAAAGTGGCGGTGTTGCGTAAAATAAAAGATGCGCTCGAATCCTTAAAAGATAAGATTGAGCAGCTTAAGTATTTGGAGGTTGGATTAAATTATGAGCTGAACGCAAAATCGTACGATGTTTGCCTGATCTCGCATTTTGAGTCCATTGCCGATCTGGATATTTACCGAGTGCACCCGGAACACCTGAAAGTGGTGGAGCTTATTCAGGAAACAACCGTTGAACGGGCTGCTGTTGATTTTGAATTCTAATTACGCATTGAAAGAAATAACACATGAAAAGTTTATATCCGTTGAAGTTTAAAGCTCAGTATTTGGATAAAATATGGGGCGGACACAAAATAAAAACGCACTTGGGAAAAGATTTTGGCAAGCTTCCGAATTGTGGCGAAAGCTGGGAAATCAGTGGTGTTCAGGATCGGGTTTCGGTCGTTGAAAATGGTTTTTTGGCCGGAAACAATCTGGAGGAGCTGATTGAAATTTACATGGGCGAACTGGTTGGCGACCGGGTGTACGAAAAGTTTGGCGTTGAATTTCCGCTGCTAATCAAGTTTATCGATGCCAACGACGACTTGTCGATCCAAGTTCATCCGGACGATAAGCTTTCGAAAAAGCGCCACCAGGCTTTTGGAAAAACCGAAATGTGGTACGTGCTTCAGGCTGACCCCGGCGCAAAGCTGAATTTGGGTTTCAAGGAAGAATTGACCAAAGAACAGTATTTGGAGAAATTCGAGGCGGGACAGTTGATGGACATCCTGAATTTTGAGGAAGTAAAAGCCGGAGACATCCTGTTTATGCCTGCCGGACGGGTGCATGCCATTGGGCGTGGAGTTTTGGTAGCCGAAATTCAGCAAACCTCCGATGTCACCTACCGTATCTATGATTTCGACCGAAGAGACTCGGATGGCAACACCCGTGAGCTGCATACCGAGCTGGCATTGGATGCCATCGATTTCGCCGTTCCGGATTCCTACAAAACAGCATACGAAACAAAGAAGAATGAACCGGTTGAGGTGGTGAAATGTGATTATTTTACAACCAATGTGCTGGAGCTGAACAAAAAGCTGGAGTGCGACATTCACAAGCTCGACTCTTTCGTGATTTATATTTGTCTGGAAGGAAACTGTGAGCTGGAGTATGCTGAAGGAAGCGTCAGTTTCGGAAAAGGAGAAACGATTCTGGTGCCAGCCGTTCTGGAACAATTTTTCCTGAATCCGAAAAACGGTGAGCTAAAGCTTTTAGAAGTTCACGTGTAACAAATTTAGCCTTCGGTAATTGTTTGATACCAAAACAACACGAAGTGTAAGCCTGTTTGCCAACAGGCAGTTGGTCCGCAATTCGCGGAACTTAGAACTTGGAATCCAGACTTCGCCGCGACTCCCTTCGGTCGCTTGGGATTTGAAACCTGGAATTTGAAACTTGGAATTTATCAACCTTATGGAAATTAAAAATGCCCGCTTTTTAATGAGTAATTCGGATGTGCAAAAATGTCCGGAACCTACCAAGCCCGAATTTGCTTTTATAGGCCGATCCAATGTGGGCAAATCTTCGTTGATCAACATGTTGACCGGACAGAAAAAGCTGGCCAAAACCTCATCACGACCGGGGAAGACGCAGCTGATTAACCATTTTTTGATTAATGAAGCGTGGTATCTGGTTGATTTGCCGGGTTATGGTTATGCGAAAGTGTCGAAAAAAAGCAAAGAAAAATTTCAGGCCTACATTGTTGACTACGTGCTGAAACGCGAAAACCTGTATTGCCTGTTTGTGTTGGTCGATTCACGCCTTGAATTGCAAAAGATTGACCTTGAATTTATCAATTGGCTGGGCGAAAAAGAAGTGCCTTTTGCTCTGATTTTTACTAAAGCTGATAAATTGGGAGCCAATAAACTTGGCAAAAACATTTCCGACTATAAAGACCAGTTGCTCGAATACTGGGCCGAGTTGCCCCCGATATTTGTCAGTTCAGCCGAAGATGGTACCGGCAAGGAAGACATCCTTGAATTTATTGAAACAAGTAGCTAGTCTGTTGATGCCGGCTGTGCATCAGTTTTTTAACCGATTTAGTTGTTGTGATTTTTATCAATTTTAAATAACTTACAACCGCTGTGCAAAGGTTATTTTAAAGATTTTTCTACCTTTGCGCGCATTCCCAAGCTACAAAATTAAAAGAGAGAACATGTCAAGAAAGGCTCCTTTAAAGATTTTTACAGGTACAGCAACAAAGTATTTAACCACCGAAATTTGCAAGAGTGTTAATGTTGACCTGGGGAAATCTTCCTGCCCGGTTTTTGCCGATGGCGAGTTTGAACCCTGTTTCGAAGAAACCATTCGCGGGGCACACGTTTTTATAGTCCAGTCAACCTTTCCAACAGCCGACAATTTGCTCGAGTTGTTGCTAATGATTGACGCCGCCAAGCGCGCATCGGCCTACAAAATTATTGCCTGTATTCCGTATTTTGGGTATGCAAGGCAAGACCGGAAGGACAAACCACGTGTATCGATTGGCGCTAAGCTTATTGCTGATTTGCTGTCGGCCTCAGGAGTGGACCGTATTATAACCATGGATTTACATGCTGACCAAATTCAAGGCTTTTTTGATGTGCCGGTTGATCATTTGTTTGCATCAGCTCTGTTCATTCCCTTTATTCAAAACATGGGATTGCGCGATATCGTAATTGCATCGCCTGATGTGGGTGGAACCAAACGGGCCAATACTTACGCACGGATGCTGGGCACCGATATGGTGATTTGCCACAAATCGCGTGCGAAAGCCAATGTGGTTGGGAACATGACCCTGATTGGTGATGTGCGCGACAAGGACGTGATCATTGTTGACGACATGATTGATACCGCCGGAACCATTGCCAAGGCTGCCGGCCTGATGGTGAAAGAAGGAGCCAACTCGGTTCGCGCATTTGCAGCGCACGGTTTATTGTCGGGGCCTGCTTACGAGCGTATTGAGGAGTCGGCTTTGCAGGAAGTTTATTTTACCAACTCCATTCCACCTAAAAAAGAATCAACGAAGATTAAGTACATTTCGGCTGCCGGGGCATTTGCTGAGACCATCCAGCGAGTGTATAAAAATGAGTCGATTAGTTCGCTATTCTTCAAATAATTTAATACATTTGCACCGCTTTTTCCAACGGCATAAGGGTTATGTATGCTGTTTGCCCGAATAAAAAAGGGAGGACTGAGTATCATAATGAACTAAAATTTTAAAAGATGAAATCAATTGCAATTAAAGGCCAAATCAGAGAAGGCCTAGGTAAAAAAGAATCAAAAAAGTTAAGAGTTGAAGGTAAAGTTCCATGCGTATTGTATGGTAACGAAGCGCCTGTACACTTTGTGGCCGATGCCGGCGATTTCCGTCCGTTAATCTACACGCCAAACGTGTATTTGATTGATCTGGAAATTGATGGAACAACGTACAAAGCGATTATGCAAGATGTCCAGTTTCACCCGGTTGATGAGCAAATTCTGCACGTTGACTTCTTGAAAACGACTGAAGATAAGCCAGTTAAAATCGAAGTACCAATTAAAGTTACCGGTTACGCCAAAGGGATGCGTTCAGGTGGTAAACTGAAAACAAACCTGCGTCGTTTGCGCGTTAAAGCGTTGGCTAAAGATCTTCCCGATACCATCTCCATTGATATTACAAACCTGGGATTGGGCGATAGTTTCAAAGTGGGACAATTGAAATTGGACAACATTGAGTTTCTGAATAGCAAGTCGGTCCCGGTTGTTTCAATTATAATTACCCGTGCTGCCCGTGCTGCTCTTGGAATGGCTCCGCTTCCTGAAGATGAAGAGGAAGAAGAAGCTGCCGCAGAAACTGAAGCAACATCTGAAGAATAAACTTTCGGAACAACCTGGGCTGGTGTGCCGGCACAGGTCGTTTCATCCGTATCTTCAGCAATTCATTTTATTAAGGTATTTTACGGATGAAGTATTTAATAGTAGGACTTGGAAATCCGGGAAGCGAATATGCGCATACCCGGCACAACATAGGATTTAAAATATTGGACGCTCTTGCTGATGCGTCCAATATTTGTTTTAGTGATAAGCGTTACGGTTACGTGGCCGAGTACAAATTTAAGTCGCGAACGTTTATTCTGTTAAAACCAACGACTTACATGAATTTGAGTGGGCGGGCGGTGAATTATTGGTTGCAGAAGGAAAAAATTGCATTTGAAAATCTCTTGATTATCACCGACGACCTGGCGCTTCCGTTTGGAACCCTTCGGTTGCGGGCCAAAGGAGGTGATGCCGGACACAATGGTCTGAAGAATATCCAGCAAGTGACCGGAAGGAGCGATTATGCACGCCTGCGTTTCGGTATTGGCGACGAATTTCATCCGGGTCAGCAGGTTGACTACGTGTTGTCTGAATGGTCGGATGAGGAAGAGAAAGAACTGCCCGGAAAAATTGATACCTGCATTGAGATTATTCAAGGCTTTGGAACCATTGGCGTAGCCCGGACGATGAATCAATTCAATAAACGTAAATAGTATGAGCGATCCAATTCGCGTGGACAAATGGCTGTGGGCGGTTCGGGTATTTAAAACCCGGAGCATGGCCACCGACGCGGTAAAAAAAGGACGCGTTTTTATTGATGACATGGCTGTTAAACCGTCACGTGTTGTTAAGATCGGCGATGTTGTCAGGGTGCGAAAAGGTCAGGTAACCTATAGCTACAAGGTTTTGCAATTGGCAGGTAAAAGAATGGGAGCTAAGTTGGTTGGTGAATACATGGAGGACGTGACTCCGAAGGAAGCGCTTGAAGTGTTGGAGATTCAGAAACACATGGGCTGGTTTCAGCGCGAGCGAGGTGCCGGAAGACCGACCAAGAAAGACCGTCGGGATTTGGATGATTTTTTTGAAAAGGAGTAAATATGCTGATAGCGAAAGAAAAGCGAAGAACAAATATTGCCGAGTACATTCTTTACTTATGGCAGGTTGAGGATTTACTCAGGGCCCTAAACTTCAATCCGGATCAAATTGGGAAAACACTGGTTGCCCGGTTCGATGTGGACGATGATACCCGCCTGGAAATCTACGATTGGTATAAAAACCTGTCCAGCATGATGGAAAAGGAACGGGTGACGAAAAGCGGCCATTTGCAATTTATTCTGAACTTAATTGACGATCTGAACCAGTTTCACATACAATTGCTTCAGTCGGGAAAAGATCCGCAGTATCCGGCTTTGTTTCAGTTGGCAAAACCAGTCATCAACGAGTTCAAACAGAAAAGTACAGACAAGGACGAGCACGATATTCGATTGGCTTTTCAGGCACTTTACAGCATTATTTTGTTGAGACTACAGAAAAAGGAAATCTTACCTTCAACGCAAACGGCCATCGATCATATCAGCAGAATGATGGGGCACTTGTCGGCTCGCTATTTGCAGCACGAAAAAGGAACTTTCGAATTTTAAAGAAACCGGTTCGCATCGGTCGGTTTTGGCAACAGGCAGCTGGCTCGTCGACCAAACCAACCGAAGCGATTCGTCGCAATTTTCCGGTACAAGCGATCGCGCCAGCTTCGTGGCAGGATCCGGGCAACGAGCAGCAATTTGAAAAATCCACCCAGCCGGTTTGCGATTTTCAGTACCGCCTCCGATTCAATGTAAAAATGACTGTTTTCAACCAAAATAATTGAATCGATCGCCCCTGAAATGACCAATCGGTCTTTAACTTCCTTGCCAATTTCACCCGACAAGGGGGCAAACAAAAACTGCTTTTGATGATCAAACTTCAAGATCATTTGAACCGACCAGCTGCACAAGTGGCAATATCCATCAAATAAAACCAGGGCTTTATCAGGAGGTATTGGCTGCATCATTTGTTGTTTTTGAAATCGGTTTGCAAACCTTCGGCCAGCCAGTTGGCCAGCGCTTGCCGGTTGTTGCTTTGGATAAACCGTTGTTGATCCCGGAAATGGTTAATATTCCCCAGCTCAATGAAAACTGCCGGAGGATAACTGTATTTCAAAACGTACAAATTCCTGTCCGACACGGTTCCGTGGTAGCCCCGGTTGGGTTGATGCATGTCGTATTTCTTTTTAAATGTTTGTTGCAGATTGTTGGCTAACTTTTTGCCGGTTTTGGAGCGTTGGTCATGATAAAAAAATACGTCGATATTTTCGCCTTTACTTCGCGAATCAACATGAATGATGACCAATCGTTGAAAGCTTCCCTTGTGCTTGATCGAGAGTTTATTGACGGCGTCTTTGCGTTGTTGCAGGCGTTTCAGATGATTTCGCGGAATACTCAATTCCGGATAGCAGGTTTCATCTTTGTCGGGTTCCAGGAAACTGCCGTCCCGTATCCCGTCGTTTTCATCGCGTGTAATCATGTATACCAAGGCACCATGCTCAATCAACCGGCGAGCAAGACGCAGCGTAACATCGTAGGCGTATTCATCTTCACAAAGCGTGTGGTTACCGTATCGGCCAACCGCTCCCGGGTCGGGCCCGCCATGTCCGCTCAGCAAATAGTAAACCGCGCCCTGCAGTGAGTTGTCAATCGGGTTCACCTGTTCGTATGCTTTACCGAAGATTGGATAGATTGCGCCACCACTTGCCGGTGATTGGCTTGCTGACTCTTGTTGGGGCAGGGTATAGGTTTGCCCGGCAAACAAAGAGTTGTTGCTGCCCAGCTTGCCTTTGTTGAGTTCAATAAAAGTATTTAAATGCTCCGATGGCGACAAACCATGCCGTTTCAACAGGCTGTAGATTCCTTCACCATTTTTTGCGACTGTCGTTTGATAATCCTGTGCTTGCACGGCGGATACCACAACAAGCAAGAAAAAAACAAAGGCCGAAAACTTGTATGAAAGTCGCAAAAGAGTGAATGAATGATTGTTCCTCATGGAGTTAAAACTGTTTTGGTTAAAACGAAATGCTCGGTTTAATGTTTTGTAGTAAATGATGAAAGTGTAATTTTGAATAAATCTATTTTTTATTTCTGAAATATAAAACGAATGCGCTATCCATTTATCCTCATAGCCCTGTTAATAATCTTGTGTTCGTGCAATAATCAGCTGGTTGTCAGTCGTGTGGAGGCGAATAATATTTCCAATGATTCGCTGGTTATGCTGAGTGACGCTGATGTTGCGGAGCTAGTTGCTCCCTACCGTGAAAACCTGGAAGGTGATATGTCGCGTGTCATTTCAATATCGAATGATGATTTGGTGCGAGCGAAACCCGAAAGTGAATTGACCAACCTGGTTGCCGACATTTTACTTGAGACTGGTGTGGCCTTTTGCCAGTTCGCCAACCACGATTTTATGCCCGATGTGGCCTATATGAATTATGGTGGATTACGTGTGGCACTTCCGAAAGGCGAGATAACAGTTGGCCATATTTTTCAGCTGATGCCATTTGAGAACGAAATGGTGCTTTTGAAAGTGTCCGGTGAAACGATGGAGCAGTTTGTTCAGCAAATTGCATTACGCGGGGGTGACGGAGTCGCTGGCATGCGCCTGGGGATTGTTGACGGTCGAATTGGCCATTTGGAAGTGGACGGCAAAGCATTTGACGTTAAAAAGGATTATTGGGTGGTGACGAATGATTATATAGCCGCAGGCGGAGACGACATGAGCATGTTGGCTAATCGAAAAAAGTTTATTGAAACAGGGTTGAAAATCAGAGATATAATGATTGAAAGACTGGAGCTGGAACATCAGCGTGGGCGACAAATTCAGGGAATATTAGATGGAAGGATTTACTATGAATAGCCGGAGGAAATTTATTCGCGATTTGGTTGGCGCATCAGCAGGCCTTGGCTTGGTGCACTTGCCCGCCGATTTGTTGGCAAAACAGGATTTGGTTAGCTTGAGTATTTTGCATACGAACGACATTCATTGTCATATCGATCCGTTTCCGAAAGATCATTCCGTGTACCAGGGACGCGGCGGGCTTGCACGTTTGTCCGGATTGATCAACCAAATTAGGAAAACCGAGAAAAATGTACTGCTGTTTGATGCTGGCGACATGTTTCAGGGAACACCTTATTTTAATTATTATAAGGGCGAATTGATTCTGAAGGTGATGTCGGAAATGGGATACGATGCCGGGATGATTGGGAATCACGAGTTTGACAATGGGATGGATGGAATTGAAGAGTCAATCGGTTTCGCCAAGTTCCCGCTCGTGTGCAGCAATTACGATTTTTCAAAAACCCGCCTGTACGATACTTTTCCGACCTATAACATTTATCGCAAAAACGGAATCAAAGTTGGTGTTTACGGGCTTGGCGTGGAGCTTGACGGTTTGGTTGGCGCCCAAAACTACCTCGAGACCGAGTACCTTGATCCGGTGAAAGTGGCGCTTGAAAAAGAACTATTTCTGAAAAAAGAGAAAGGTTGCGACCTGGTCATTTGCCTGTCGCACTTGGGTTTGCAATACAAAGAGCAGAAAATATCTGATCGTTTGCTTGCAGCCGAAACGCATTATACCGATTTAATTATTGGCGGGCACACCCACAGTTTTCTCGATTCTCCCCTGAAACTGAAAAACGCGGATGGAAACCGAATTTTGGTGAATCAGGCTGGCTGGGGCGGTATGGTTTTGGGGCGCATCGACTTTATTTTTGACCGCCATAAGAAAGAAGACAAGCAGATTTTATCTCAGAATATACCCGTCAGCGAATGAAAAAATATCAGCTTGTTTTACTGACTGTATTAAGTGGTGTGTTGTTGAGCTTACCTTGGCTTGAACTCGTTCCCGCCTGGCTTTTATTCGGCGCTCTGGTGCCTTTGTTGTTCGTCGAAGACCATTTTTTCCGGCAGCGGGCAACATTCCCGGATGTCAGTTTCCTGCCGTATGCTTTCCTTGGTTTTTTTCTTTGGAATGTTTTGACCTGTTGGTGGATTGCCTATGCTGCTCCTTTTGGCATGGTGGTCATTGTTGTACTGAATGCCCTTTTCATGGCGGTCGTTTGGTGGCTGTTTCATAAAATGAAACGTAGTTTTCGCAGCAGCCTTGGGCAAATCTCATTGTTGGCCTTTTGGCTGGCTTTTGAGTATTTGCATTTTAATTGGGATATGGAATGGCCCTGGCTTACTTTGGGCAATGGGTTTGCCAACCAGGTCGAGTTCGTTCAATGGTACGAATATTCGGGGGTTTTGGGTGGCTCACTTTGGATTTTGGCTGGCAACCTAATCTTGTTTCAGGGATTAAAAATTCTCGTGCACGAACATCATTGGAGAGCTGCTGCAATCTATACCAGTTTATTCCTTCTGGTGGTTCTTTTGCCGATGGTGCTGTCCATAAAACGTTACGCTAATTACATCGAAACTGGAGATGCTTACGAAGTCGTTGTTTTGCAGCCCAATATTGACCCGTATCACGAGAAATTTGCAGCTGGAACGGAGGATCGTCAGCTCAATACCTTGTTGCGTTTAACCGACTCGCTGATCACTTCTGCTACGGATTTTGTTGTTGGCCCCGAAACAGCGCTGCAGCCGATGGTTGAAAATGAGGACCTACGTCGTAATCCGCAGCTTCTGCCTTTCTATGAGCGTGTCGAGAGTTACCTTGCACTGAATGTTGTGTTGGGAGCCAATACCCGACGCAACTTTGAGAAGGGAGAGCGGATCTCGGAGACAGCCCGAAAGGATTCGGAGCAAAACCATTATTACGATCTATACAATTCTGTTTTACTGCTCAACGGTCAATCTCAGATTCAAATTTACCACAAAAGCAAGTTGGTGAGCGGAACAGAGAAGATGCCCTTCAGTCGTTATTTTTCGTTTATTGAAAAGTATATTGTTGACTTGGGTGGAACAACCGGAAGCCTGGGGAAGCAGGACAAACCATCAAATTTCAGCAGCGTATCTGGCTTGAAGGTGGCTCCGATTATTTGTTTCGAGTCGGTTTTTGGGCAATACATCGGGGAGTTTGTGGCACAGGATGCGGGCCTTATTTTTATTCTGACCAATGATGGTTGGTGGAAAGATTCGCCTGGATATCGTCAGCTGTTGGCTTACGCTCGTTTGCGGGCAGTTGAAACTCGCCGGAGCGTGGCGCGTTCTGCTAATACCGGCGTTTCAGCACTGATTAATCAGCGGGGAGATATCGAAAAATCAACGGAATGGTGGGCTGAATCGGCATTGAAAGGAGAGCTGAAAGCAAACCAGGAAATTACGTTTTATGTCCAGTATGGTGATTTCATCGGGCGTGTCTGCGCATTTGTTTCAGTTCTGCTGTTGCTGTCGCTTTTGGTACGAACGAAAACGAAACACATCTAACAAAATAGACAAAAAAAATCCGCATTAATTCGTTTGCGTAAAATCCCTGATTAAAAGGATTTGAGTGCCTGTCCGATCAGACTTCCACCGGTAGTAAACTACTCATCCGGCAGTTGCCGGACTACAAGGCCTGTCTTTACGTCCAAAAGCTTGCTCGGTTCAATGTAAACTGTTGAATTTACCAAATTTGAATTAATGCGGACAATATCTTTGTTAAAGAACGTTTTCTTGCTCCAAATATAGGTTGGGATTGCAGACTTTCCAAGCAAAATCATTGATTTAATAACATTATCGAAATATCTCATTGATTCATAATGAGATTGAATCAGAAGTTTTTTGTGCCATTAACTTTCCTGTTTTTTCTGCGTACAAATGCCCGTGAAACCCCGATGGATGCAGTTTTGTCTGGCCGTCAGACTTTTTCATTTCTCTGCTATAAAATCATTGGTATTTTTGTTGAAATAATTTTGCGAAAGCCAAAAGTAGTTCTATATTTGCACGCACATTAAAAACGGGCTCGTTCCGTTGAATACATGAGTTCTGTGAGTATTGCGTTGAAAAAAAGTCACGATATTAAAGTAGAGATGGGTGGGTGGCTGATTCTGCAACCGCTGGATGTTTAAACGACGTACTCTTTCTTTTGTAAAAAAAAATAATTTTAGGATTTGTCCATTAAGGAGAGATGGGTGAGTGGCTGAAACCACCGGTTTGCTAAACCGGCGTACGGGTCAAACCGTACCGGGGGTTCGAATCCCCCTCTCTCCGCATCAAAATATTTTCGGGATGTAGCGCAGTCCGGTTAGCGCACCTGCTTTGGGAGCAGGGGGTCCCAGGTTCGAATCCTGGTATCCCGACAGATTGGGAAATCAAACGACATCAAAAGCCCGCAAACACCAGTGTTTGCGGGCTTTTTTGATTTTTTAACATATCAATTTAGACCATAGAAAACCAGTTCCCACGTGAACTATAAGGTGACCTAAATATTTTGTTAGATTTAGGTCACCTTTTCTTCTGTATGAATAGTAAATACTGGCATTACAGAAGATTGTGGTGTGATTCCATTTGACACTTTTTGACATCAAATGGAACTTTTCAGGTGACCTGTTTGGTGACCTTTAATTTGGTTTAATCTAATTTGATATGAAACGGAAAACATTAACTGCCACATTCGGAGTCCATTTCGTCATTCGTAAAGAAAAGGCAAAAGATGGTAAAGCCCCTGTATTTGCAAGGGTTACAGTAAACAATCAGCGTTGCGAAGTGTCGATCAAAAAATCGGTACCGATTAGAGATTGGGACAGCAGAAAAGGAAAGGTCAAATCGTTGACGGACGAATATAAAAATCTGAATTCCTTTCTTGAGCAAATACGGACTATTTTGGTTGAGCACTATCAGGATTTGATTGTTGAAAACGAAGAAGTGACACCAGCTGCTGTTAAAAGCCGGTTTTTAGGCTTGGAGGAATCGAAGTATTCGTTGTTGGAGCTGTTTGACTACCATGACAGCCACAACCAAAAAATATTGAAGTGGGGGACGCTGAAGAATTACCGTACGACAAAAAACTACATTGAACGGTTTCTTAAGTCTCACTCAAATAGAAAGGATATTCCGCTTAACCGGCTAAACTATCAATTTATCTGCGATTTCGAGAATTTTCTGAGGAACTATCAACCCTTAGATCATCATGCACCTTTGAGCAATAACGGGGTCATGAAGCATTTGGAAAGGCTCCGAAAACTGGCAAACTTAGCTGTTCGGATGGAGTGGATTAAGAAAAATCCATTTGCAGCCTATCGATTGAAATTTAAAAGAGTTCACCGGGATTGTCTGACTGAAAAGGAACTTGAACTCATTGAGAACCAGGATTTAAAAATTGAAAGGCTAAGGTATGTCCGTGACCTTTTTGTTTTCAGTTGTTATACCGGAATTTCCTACGGCGATGTCATGCGCCTTGCCCCTAGCAATGTCCAACAAGGAATAGATGGAGGTTTATGGATCTTTACTAAACGGGAAAAGACAGATAACCCGGTTCCAATTCCGTTGTTGCCAGAGGCAGAAAAGATGATTGAAGCATACAGACAGCACCCCAAGGCGGTTTCAAGGGGAACTTTATTCCCTCTGATTTCCAATCAAAATTTGAATGCCTATCTAAAAGAGATCGCTGATCTTTGCGGTATCAGTAAAAACCTGACTTTTCATTTAGCTCGTCATACCTTTGCGACGACTGTAACACTGAATAATGGTGTCCCTATTGAGTCGGTTAGCAAAATGTTAGGGCATTCAAAATTAAGTACGACTCAGATCTATGCCAAAGTTGTCGAGGTGAAATTAAGTCAGGATATGAAGGGGCTCAAGGAAAAATTTGCAATAAAAAAAAAGTAAGCTGAGTAATGCTGATCTAAAGACTCTGAGATCGAACGAGCTAATGACCTTATCGATCGATTTACGTGTTGAAGGTTCAAAAATATCAGAAGAACTTACAATACTTAATCAAAATTAATTCTTAAAATTGCATGGCATCAAATCCTAATGGACAACTTCAACTGGAATAAAATAAAATCAGGAGATAAGCAGGCATTTCGGATGCTTTTTGACGAATATTATTCGTCGCTGTGCTTATACGCGAATTCTGCAATTGGAGACCTGGCTATTTCGCAGGATATTGTTAGCGACTGCTTTGTAAGAATTTGGGAACGCAAAGAGACGATCGACATTAAATCTTCTGTAAAGAATTACTTATTACTTGCTGTCAGAAACAACATTTACAGTTATCTGCGCTCGCCGGAAAACAGGAAAACAGATATTGATACAGTAATAAAAGGACTTGAAGATACACCTATTGAAGAATATGACCTTGAAAAAGACGAAACGATTCTTCAGGTATATAAATTAATTGAAGAACTTCCCGAACAACGAAAAAAAATTCTAGAACTGGCTGCTTTCAAAGGAATGAGCTATAAGGAAATTGCTGAAATGCTTGATATCTCAGTCAATACAGTTAAAACACAAATGTCACGTGCTTACCTTTTTTTGCGGGACAGGCTGGGTAATAACCACCTTCTTTTGTGGTTATTCTTTAAAAAGAATAAAATAAACTGATTTTCCTGTCACCTTATTGGTGGGTCAGTGCGTCCTTTATATGCAATATTAGATGCATATGAAAAAAATCGAATACAATGAGATTTGGGAATTAGTTGTCGGAAAGGTGAACAATAGCCTGGATGCGGAAGGTGAAGCAGCATTTGAACGAATCAAGGAAACCGATGAGGCAAAAAAGGCATTGCTCCAGGCGAAACAAATTCACCGCAAATCCTCAAACAGCTTTCTTATTCGAAGAATCAACAAAGAGAAAAATTGGAAATACATCCATAGTCAGATCAGTCATAGCGTTCGGGCAAGAAAACTAATCATTCACTATTCAAGATATGCGGCAATATTCCTGATAGCGCTTCTCATTGGAATTATGGCTCCAAAGCTGTTCAATTATTCGTCGCAAGAAGTAGCTTATAACAGTATTGAACTGGAATGGGGGCAGATGAGCAAGATGACTTTATCTGACAGCTCACAAGTTTGGCTAAACGCCGGAACCACACTTAAATATCCAACAACTTTCGACACGCAGAAAAGAACGGTAATACTGGATGGAGAAGCACAATTTAAGGTTGCCCACAATAGTAAGGTTCCATTTGAAGTAAAAACGAAATCAGGGATTATTAAAGTTCATGGCACCACTTTTAATGTTGAGTCGTACAATGACGACCCTGAGATGGTGGTAACCCTCATTGAAGGAGAAGTTGCAGTTGAAGACACCCACGGAAACTATTTAGCAACCCTAAACCCATCTGAGCAGATTACGGTCAACAAATCAACAGGTAAAGCAAGTCTAAGGCAAGTAAACACCGAATTCTTTAGTAGTTGGATTGATGGAAAAATCCTGCTTGAAGAAACGAAGCTTTCCGAGCTGGCCGTCATCCTCAAAAGATGGTATAACGTGGATATTGAGCTTGTTGGGGAAGGTACAGACGATATTCAAATTTCAGGAACCATTATCAAAGGAAAACCACTCGATCTATTCCTGAAAATCCTTGAACGAATGTACGGAATAGAATATGAGCTAATTATAAATTCGAATCAAAAAGACGAAGTAATCATTTATAAAAACTAACTGCTTATGGTTGATTAAATTAGGAACAATGCACAAAAAACGGTGAAAGTGCCCACCACTTCCACCGTCACACGTTTTAACAAATTTTTCGAACTATTAAAACATTTCAAATTTATGAAAAAATTTAACGCGAGTTATTGCTTTTGCAGGCAATGGCGAAAACTTTTATTGATAATGAAATTCACATGGATTTTTATTCTAGGGGGGATACTCATTGCGAATGCGGAAAGCTACTCGCAAAACACTAAGCTTGACTTAAAAATCGAAAATGCTACGCTTAAGTCTGTTTTACACCAAATTGAGGAAAAAACAAACTATTACTTCTTTTATAAGAACGAAGAGATTGAAAACCTAAATAGTGTTTCAATCGAAGCGACGCAGGCATCAATCTCTGAAGTGCTGGACGTACTACTAAAAAACAATGGTCTTAACTATGAGGTGCATGACCGCTATATTTTACTTCAAAGAACTGGGGGACAGCCCGACAATAATTTTACACAGCAGCAAAGAACTATCACTGGCAAAGTAACCGACTCCTCTGGTACTCCTCTTCCTGGTGTCACAATATACGTAAAAGGCACAACAATGGGAACCATCACCGATGGAGATGGGAACTACTCGCTTCCAATTGTTTCCGGAGACGCTACCTTGGTATTTTCATTTGTGGGGATGAGATCACAAGAGATCCAAATTGAAGGGCAGGAGAAAGTTGACATAACTCTTTTAGAGGATGCGATTGGAATTGAGGAAGTAGTTGCTGTTGGTTATGGGTCACAAAGAAAAGCAGATCTTACTGGTGCAATTGAGGTTGTAAAAATTGAGTCGATAGAAAATGTCAGTTTGAGTACCGGAAACCCCATGTTAGCACTTCAGGGAAAGGTGCCTGGTTTATATATTGAACAGACAGGAGACCCGAACGGGGCAAGTAACCGTATTCTTATTCGTGGTGTAAATACACTTGGAAATAATGATCCACTGTATATTATTGATGGTGTCCCTACAAAAAGAGCGGAAGTTTTTCAGGCATTAAGCCCAAGTTCAATTGTTTCTGTTCAGGTACTTAAAGATGCTTCAGCTTCGTCAATTTATGGATCTCGGGCATCAAATGGTGTTATTATTGTAACAACCAAGAACGGATCAAATTCCAAAGGAAAAGTAAAAGTACAGTTTAGCTCAAATTTCTCTGTTCAAACAGAAAAACCGCAGCGATATGATATGCTTAATGCAGTTGAAAGAGGAGAAGCTCTTTGGCAAGCCTCAATTAACGATAGGGTTGATCCTGCAGCGGCAAACGGAGAGATCTATGATTTTGACTGGAATGGGGATTTTGATAATCCGGTTTTGAGTAAGGTTACATCTCAGCCCTATGTTGGAAGAGATCCAACTGTTCCTTCTGCAGATACGGACTGGCAAGATGTTACTTATCAACCAGGTTATGTAATCAGCAATGATCTAACGATTAGTGGTGGTAATGAAAATTCTTCTCTACTTGTTAATTTGGGTTACTTTAAAAATACGGGCATGCTAAAATTCACCAATTACGATCGTATGACGGCAAGAATTAATGCCCAAACAAGCATGTTGGATAAAAAGATTCGATTTGGAATTAACACTCAAATCGTTTCATCAAACGAAACAATGGTTGCACAGGATATTGGTTTGGCAAATACTCCTGTACTGGCGATCTTGATGCCGCCTACAATCCCATTGTATACCTCAACAGGTGAATATGGGGGACCATTAGGTTCTGGCTACAATGATCGAAATAATCCTGTGATGATGCAGGACATCGACAAATGGGATAATACAAATCGATCTTACCTGTTTGGCAATGTTTATGCCGAATTTGAACCCTTTGAAAACCTTGTTTTTAGGACAAATGTTGGTGTTGATTATTCAATTTTAAAGGATAAAGACATCGAACTCAGTTTTCAAAATGGATTTGTTTCAAGGACTGTAAATAGCTTAACGTTATATAAAACAGATTTTACGAGCGTAACTTGGTCGAATACTCTTAATTATAAGTTTGATCTTGGAAAAAGTAAATTTGATTTCTTACTTGGTCTGGAGTCAATCTCAGATAATTTTAGTTCTTATACTGGTTACAAGGAAGGTTTTTCTGTCCAAACAGAAGATTTCTTTGTTCTGGATGCAGGCACCAGCAATGGAAATAGTTTCGGAACCGGAACGGGCAGCCGATTATTTTCTCAGTTTGGAAAAATTGCATACAATTTCGACGAACGCTTTTTAGCTTCTGTAACATTGCGGCGTGATGGTTCATCTCGCTTCGGGAAAGAAAACCGTTATGGTATGTTCCCGGCAGCGACATTTGGTTGGAGAATAAGTGAAGAATCGTTTATGGAGAGTTTAACTTCTCTAACAAATTTGAAATTACGAGTGGGTGTGGGGCGAGTTGGTAATCAGGATGTTGGTAATTTTGCAAGTCTAGGTTTGTTTGAGCCAAGGTATGGCGCAACCGCAGATCAGGTTGATGTAAATGATCATGGTGGTGATTTCTGGAATCAATATCATAATGTTGGATCAGCTTATTCTTTATATGGTACTGATACAGGTAATTTACCTTCTGGTTTTGTGTCTGTTCAATCAGCGAATCCATTGCTACGGTGGGAGAATACTGACGAAGTAAACATCGGTGTTGATTTTGGTCTTTTTAATAACAAGATTATGGGTGCCTTTGATTATTTCACCAGAACAACAAGCGACATCCTTATAAAACCACCAGTCGCTTCAGCATTAGGCGAAGGTCAGCAACAATATTTAAACGGAGCAACAAAAGAAAATAAGGGATGGGAGTTTTCTTTAAGTTATAGAAAAGAAATTAACCGGGATCTTAATTTTGAAGTTACAGCAGGTACTGGTCATGTTGCTGATAAAATAACAGAGTTACCAGAGGAAGTTAGGACTGCTTATGCCGGAAACTCTGAGCAAACTATTGTTGGGCATTCAGAATATTCAATTTTTGGATATGTTTATGATGGAATCTTTCAAAATCAGGATGAGGTAGATGCAGCAGCTGAACAAGTTGGTGCTGGTCCAGGTAGAATTCGATACAAAGATTTGAACAATGACGGGGTTATTAGTGCTTTGGATCAGAAATTTCTTGGAACGACTTTACCTGATTTAGAATACAGTTTGCGTATTAATGGAAATTACAAAAACTTTGATTTATCAATTTTCGGATCAGGCGTTGCCGGTAAAATTGGCTTTGATCCCTATCTGGGGTGGAATCGGAACGTTAATGTAGGTACAAACTTTGGACCGGGCGTGTTCGATGCATGGACCCCAACCAATACAGACACAAAAATCCCTGCTTTGACATTGGCTGATCCTAACAATGAAGGCCGTTCTTCTGACTATTTAAATGTAAATCTCTCTTATTTCAAAATTCGTAATATTCAGTTGGGCTACAATATTCCTACTAATAATTTAGGTATAAAAATGGAAAGCCTAAGGGTATACTTTATGGCTGATAATGTTTTCTGGATTAAGAGCAAAGACTATATGGGACCAGATCCCGAAAGATTGAGTGATACCAGGATTCCGGTACCCACAACTTTATCATTTGGTGTAAATGTTTCATTTTAAAAAATTACAGTGATGAAATACAATAAAATAAGAATATACATAATAGTCATGATAAGCTTCTTAGCCTTTTCATGTAATGATTATTTAGAAATTGAGCCACAAGGATATGTCTCGTCTGGCAGTCCTTCAGCAGAAAGTGCTAATGGATTGGTTACAGCTGCATACGCTGCTGTTGGGAATAATGATATGCCAGGTCCTATAGTTAGTATGGTTTGGTATGGTAGCGTTCGTTCTGACGATGCCTATAAAGGTGGAGGAGGTATTGGAGACATGGATCAATTTAATCTATATGAGCAGTATAATACAGTCCAGCCATCATACTCGTGGGATGCTGGTTTCCCTTGGACTTGGGAGAATTATTATGCATCAATATCCAGGGCGAATTCTGCTTTGCGAACATTAAATCAGCTTACCGATGAAGATTATGATTTAAGAAAAGTACGAATTGGAGAAGCTCGCTTTTTGCGGGGACATTCTTATTTCATGTTGAAAATACTTTTCAAGTATATCCCTTACATTGATGAGAATCTTTCGAATGAAGAAATTTTGCAAACGTCAAATCGGAAGTATTCTAATGATGAACTTTGGGATAAAATTGCAGAAGATTTTCAATATGCGTTGGATAATTTGCCGGAAACTCAACCAGAAATTGGGCGTGTAAATAAATATTCTGCTGCAGCGTATTTGGCAAAATTAAGGTTGTATCAAGCCTACGAACAAGATGAAAACCATCAGGTTACTAATATTAGTCAAAGCAGGTTGCAAGAGGTTGTAAATTTGACTGAAATGGTTATTAGCTCAGGCAAGTACAGTTTGAATCCTGATTTTGCAACAAACTACTTGCCAGAAGGAGATAATAGCCCCGAAGCTGTTTTTTCAATTCAGTTTTCAATCAGCGATGGAACTACTGCCGGCAGACTGAATTTTGAGCCTGGTTTAAGTTATCCTCATGGAGCACCTCAATATGGTTGTTGTGGATTTCATCAGGCAAGTCAGAACATGGTCAATGCATTTGCGACAGATGCTAATGGATTGCCAGTATTTCAATCTTTTAATGATGTGGAGTTGAGTGCTGCCGATATTACCTCCGATGGTGTTACTGTTGATCCGCGAATTGACCATACAGTCGGTATAGATGGCCATCCTTACAAATACCGCAATGAAGATTCTTACATCTACAGCACTAGTTGGGTAAGGGTTCCAGGTGTTTACGGGAACTTTCACAGTATGAAAGAACAACAGGCTGCCGATTGCTCATGCTATAAAAAAATGGGGCCTTTCATTGGGGTTTCGAAAAATGCAGATATCATTCGTTATGCAGACGTTCTTTTGATGCAAGCTGAGGCATACATTGAATTAGGGCAGGAAGCTAGAGCCATGCCCCTAATCAACCTGATAAGACAAAGAGCCGCTGAAAGTACAGTGCGTACAAGGTTTAAGGATGGTAGTGCTCCTTCAAATTACTTAATTTCTGAATATGATGGTGTAAATCTTCCATGGACTCAGGAAAATGCAAGAATGGCATTACGATGGGAAAGACGTATGGAATTTGCAATGGAAGGACCTCGCTTTTTTGACTTGGTTCGTTGGGGGATTGCAGAATCTACTTTGAATGCATATTTAGAGAATGAAAAACCAAGGAGGGAATATCTTAATAATGCAAAATTTACAGCAGGAAGAGATGAATACTTCCCAATTCCTCAAAGAGAAATTGATTTTACAAAAGGCGGATATACTCAGAATATTGGATATAACTAGTAAAAAAAAGCTTATTCGGGAGCAGATTTTTTCTGCTCCCGAAATTTGAGTTTTCAACTGATGAAGTTATTAGCAAATCATAAATTGTCATGGATTACATAAAGAACGTTGGTTTTTTATTGTTAATTATTAGTGCTTTCGCGTGTGATAATTCACAAAAAAAATCAAAGAAAGAGTATGGAGTTCATTTTTCAACAGGCGATGCTATGTTAATTGAGCCTGTGGGTTTGTTATTTTTCAATAAGAGCTACCACTTGTTTTTTGAATATTGTACAAATACGGATACAAAAGTACTCGGGCATGCTCAAAGTACTGATTTATTAAATTGGCAGGAGGCTCCAATAAAGATCAGTAGTGAATGGAATTATATTAATGGAAGAGGGTGCTTTGTGTTTGACCACGGTAATTCTTCGAGTTTAGGAAATGCAAATTCTCCATTGGTTGGTATTTTTGCCTCATTTTCTGATAACAAGACTGAAACTGAAAAAAAGCAACAAGCATTATATCTCGTTTTTAGCACAGATTATGGTGTGAACTGGAATGAATATGGACAAGCACAAGTTGATATAGAGAATTTTAATCTTCCGATTAGTAGTATCAAAGTAGTTTGGCACGAAGAAACACAGAAGTGGATTATGTTAATTCTATCGGGTTATAATATTAGGTTTTATTTGTCTGATGATTTAATTAACTGGGAATACCTAAGTATGTTTGGTGATGAAGTTTTCGCAAAAGAAGGTGAATGGACTAAATTGGACTTTTTCCCCTTGGATGTAAAAGAAACAAACGAATCAAAATGGGTTCTATTGGTTAGCGGAGATTCCGGCTCTCCCAATCAGGGAAGTGGGATACAATATTTTACTGGTGATTTTGATGGATATGTCTTTAAAGCGGACAGAGACAAGCCTAAATGGTTGGATAATGGGAGCGATAATTATTTAGGGATTGTTTTGTCCGACTATTTATTAAATGCAAAGGATGCTGTTTTTCTGGGTTCAATCTGTAATTTAAAATACAGGAGGCAAGGAGACACTGAGAATAGCGCCAATGAACTAACAGTTCCCCGAAGGCTCAATTTATCAAACAGTTTTAATGGCTTGTCAATATTATCAAAACCCTTCGATGAGTTAGCTGCTATTGAGAGCGATAAGAAACAGTTAAAAGAAACTCAATTTTCTGGTGAACTTAAGATCAAAGAAACATTTGATATTCCTTTTGAAATCAATTTATTGGTTGATGGTGATGACAGGCTCTACTTGGATATGGCAAAGGTATTTGGCATTAAATTTTCCAACAATGCGGGAGACCAACTGGTAATTGGATATCACAACCAGCGAGCGTACTTTTTTATCCTTGATCCGACAAAGAATTCGAAGGATATCCAAGAATCAAAAGGGTTTGATTATGCCCCGTATGTAAGCAACAAGCAACCAATCGATTTGGAAATCATAGTCGATAAGAATTCTATTGAGTTATTTGCTTTGGATGGTTTGATTTCGTTGACAAGAAAATATTCGTTTGAGGAAAGCCAATTGGAAGTAACACTTTATACCGAAGAAGGAAATATAACAATCAAGGAAGCAAGCATTTCTTTGCTAAATGGGGTATTGCAAGGATGTGCTGTTTTGAACTAAAACAATTCATTTACGAATAGTATTGAAAACGGAACAACCCTCAATGTAAAATCAATCAACAACTTAAATATAACTTACCTAATGAAACGTATATTTTATTTTTTAATTTTCTTATTACTCGCTTCTTGCACGAAGACCAAAGAAAGCCAACGAATTACATTGGAATCACTTCTTCACGAAATGGTTTCGTTTGATGACGCAACTCGATACCCATCGCCCTTTTATTCATCCCTGCAGGTTAGTAGTTATGATCGCCATTCTATTTCGCCGGATTCGGTAGGATGGTTTGCGAATAACGATGGGTTTGGTATTGAACGAATTGATACCATTGACGGGCGTATTGAAAAGGTGATGTTTGATCAAAAAGGTCCGGGGGCAATCACCAGAATCTGGATAACAACCATAGATAAAAGAGGTACCTGGCGATTTTATTTTGATAATTCGAAGTTACCTGGCTGGATAATCCCAGCGTATGACCTGGTAAAATTTGGCATTCCGGAACTTGGATTGGGCTTGTTACAACCGCACACCAGTTACACACCAGAAGGAAAAGGTGGAAGCACCTTGTTTTTGCCTATCCCATTTTCAGAACATTGTAAAATCACTTTTGAAGATGAAAAAGGAGTTGATCCAACTCCAAAGTATTATCATATTAATTACCGCAAATATGAAGAAGGAACTAAGATAGTAACTTTTTCAAAAGAGGTGGTAAATCGATCAAAACAGGTAATTGCTGAAACAGATAAGCTATTAATGGATGCAGCCTCTCTGAAAGGCGATACCTTGTCTGTCGTAAATGGAAATTTATCTGCAGGGGATTCCTTAAAGATAAGCTTGCCAGATGGTGAAAATGCAGTCAAATTCATCGAATTTACTATCAATGTTGAGGATTCTTCCGATTATGAGCAAACCATGAGAGGACTGATCTTTCAGGCAAGTTTTGACGGCAAACAAACTTGTTGGGTTCCTCTTGGCGATTTCTCCGGTGGCGGAATGGGTGCTCCCTATGTAAAAAGCTGGTTCTTGTCTTCTAATGGAAAAGGAAAAGTGGTTAGCCGTTGGGAGATGCCTTACCAATCAACGGGGCGAATGACTTTAATAAATGCCAATAACAAGTCTGTAGGAGCAAGTGTCAGATTCGGAACATCAACGTACCATTGGGACGAACGGTCACTGTATTTTCATGCATCGTGGAAACAGGAAAACGAAATTTCATTGAGCACTAACCCGTCTGATGATAAAAACTGCATGGACTGGAATTTTGCTTCTCTGGAGGGAAAAGGGGTATACAAGGGCGATGTTTTGACTTTGTACAATCATGCGCCTGCCTGGTATGGCGAAGGGGATGAAAAAATCTGGGTTGATTCAGACACGTTCCCCTCTCATTTTGGCACCGGTACCGAAGACTATTACAACAGTTCCTGGGCTCCGGTAGTTCCTTTTCATACCCCATTTGGTGGCGCTCCACGAGCTGACCAGGAGAGCTCGCACGGATACAATACGTTTTTCCGAACCCGTAACCTGGATGGAATCCCTTTTTCAGAAAAGTTAGTTTTTGATATTGAAATGCTTGGTTGGCAGCCTGGGAGCGTTAACTATGCAACAACGGTTTATTGGTATGGAGATTATAATTCTGTAGCAAAAGGGACTTCTGGGATGGAAGAGGCAACAAAGAAATTGATATCAAAAGAATAATTTAAACGGACTAATTGTAATCTATGAAATCAAAAAACTATTTATACTGGACCACTTTTGTGGCCATCAACGGGGGCCTGCTGTTTGGATTGAATATGGCCGGGATTTCCGGGGCTGTGGACATGCTAAAAGGGGAATTTTACCTGACCGATAGCGGACTGGGTACCGTTGCCGCCCTGCTCACCATCGGTTGCCTGATCGGTGCACTTTTTACCGGCTTCTTCACTGAAAAATATGGCCGTAAGAAAGTCATGCTTGCGACCGCCTTCCTTTACATTATTTCTGCATTGGGATGCGCTTTTGCGGGGTCTTCAGCAGTTTTAATTGTTTTTCGGGTTCTGTCAGGTTTGGCTGTTGGAGCAACTTCTGTAGTTGGGCCAATGTACATTTCGGAAATTTCACCGGCGCATAATCGTGGACGCTTAGTATCGATGAACCAGTTTGCGATTACCATCGGGATTGTATTGGCCTATGTTTTTGATTACCTGTTTTTAGGGCTAGGAAAGGAAAGCTGGAGATATATGCTGGCTGTACCTGCATTGTTTAGTATGTTTTACCTGATATTCTTGCTGGTATCATTCCCGGAAAGCCCCCGTTGGCTGGTAGCAAAAGAAAGAAAGGACGAGGCTGCTTCAGTGATGCTTAAAATTGGTGGAGAGGAATTAGTGAATAGTGAGTTGGCTCAAATGGAGAAGGTGATCTCCGATGAAATTGCTAAAAAGAAAATGGCGTTCTCTGAATTATTTCGGGGAAAAACCGGGAAGGTTGTTTTGATCGGAACCTTGATAGCGGCCCTGCAACAAATCACCGGGATCAATGCTGTCATTATGTTTGCACCGGAGATATTTAAAGCAGCGGGATCAGCCAAAGGGGATTCAATGATGCAGGCAATGATGGTTGGGCTTGTCAATTTCTTAATGACCATTGTTGCATTGTGGTTGGTTGATAAGAAAGGCCGTAAAAACTTGCTTTTGTGGGGAGCAGCGGGCATGATCTTATCTCTGACTTACCTGACATGGGAGTTTGTAAAACCTGAACAGTTTGGGATTGGAGTTCTGGCGGCCCTCTTGGTGTACATTTCTTTTTTTGCAGCTTCATTTGCCCCTGTCATGTGGGTTATTATTTCTGAAATTTATCCAAATAGGATCAAGGGTGTTGCAATGTCATTTTCAACGGCAATCAGCTGGCTTTGTACTTTTCTTACCGTCTATTTTGCACCGGTTATCCAGGGGGCATTAGGTTTGGAATACCTGTTTGCCATCTTTGGAGGGTTCAGCATAATTGCTTTTGTTTTTGTGAAAATATGGATCCCTGAAACCAAAGGAAAATCATTGGAGCAAATTGAAAACGAACTTGGATTGATATAATTGAAACAATGGAAATTAAATCATTAGTTATTGGGATTGGGGAGTTGTTATGGGATGTTTTCCCTGATCAAAAGAAAATAGGTGGGGCACCGGTTAATTTTGCCTATCATGTTTCTAAAATGGGGATTGATAGTCTGGCAATCAGTGCTATTGGCAACGATGAGCTAGGCAGGGAACTACTGGATGTAATTGACCAGGCCGGAGTGAATTACAATATCGGTAAAAATGAATACCCAACGGGTACCGTACAGGTCACCCTTAGCGGTGACGGCGTTCCGCAATACGAAATTTGTGAACCAGTGGCCTGGGACTTCATTCCTTTAAAACCGGAATGGGAAGAAAAAGCCAGCGTGGCTTCGGCTATTTGTTTTGGGTCGCTGGCTCAACGGGGCGAAGTCTCACGAAAAAGCATTCGCCGGCTGATCGAACTTGCACACCCTGGGGCATTTAAAGTTTTTGACATCAATTTACGTCAGCAGTTTTATTCCGAGGAATTGATTCGGGAATCACTGAGCCTCTGTAATGTGTTAAAAATTAATGATGAAGAACTTGAGGTGGTGGCAAAATTTTTCGGACTGTCCAGAAGTCAGGATGATCAGTGCCAAACGCTTTTAGGCCAATTTAAGCTGGAATTACTGGTGCTTACTTGCGGAACCAACGGAAGCTATCTGTATCGCGGAAGTGAAATCACCTTTAAAGAAACCCCAAAAGTAAAAGTTGCCGATACTGTTGGTGCAGGAGATTCATTCACTGCAGCAATTGTTTCGGGGCTCTTAAACAAACAAAGTCTTGATGAAATGCATGAATGGGCCGTAAAACTTTCAGCCTTTGTATGCACCCAAAACGGGGCTATGCCAGACTATCAAAAAGAAGAACTTTTTTAACAATCAATTTAAACCACTAAATAGAAAATCATGAAGCTTAAAATGACGGTTTTATTTTTAATGGCTTTTTCGGCCTTGTTTGCACAGGGAGTAAAGAAAGAACTCACGATTACCAAAAAATACCTGAACTTTCCGGTTGAACACGCACAGGAAAGGCAACGGATGACCCTAAAACTTCCGGGAACAGACGATCGATCATTTGTGATCCGGTTAAGTGACGGCAAGCCGGACTATTGGGTATTTAATGATATGTCTGCTTTTATTGGAAAAACTATCGAAATTGAATATCCCCGGAAAGTTAATGGATGGGATAAGATTTATCAGTCGGGCGAAATTAATGGAGCCGATAGCCTTTATAGTGAAACTAACCGACCACAATTTCATTTTTCTTCCAGAAGGGGGTGGATTAACGATCCAAACGGCTTGGTTTTCTACGATGGAGAATACCATCTTTTTTATCAGCATAATCCTTACGAACGCAATTGGGAAAATATGCATTGGGGTCATGCAGTCAGCACGGATTTGATTCACTGGAGCGAACTTCCAGATGCACTATGCCCAGATGAAATGGGAACTATGTTTTCAGGGTCAGCAATTGTTGACTATGAAAACAAATCGGGTTTTCAAAAGGGTCGTGAACATGTTATCGTTGCCGCATACACCGCTGACAGTCCGGAGAAGCAAGTTCAATGTATTGCATATAGCAACGATCGCGGCCGAACTTTTCAAAAATATTCTGAAAACCCAGTTATCGACAGCAATGAAAAATGGGGAACAAAAGACTTACGGGATCCTAAAATATTTTGGCATGAAGCATCGGGGAAATGGGTGATGGTTCTACATGAAAAAACAGGAATGTCATTTTATGGTTCTGATAACCTAAAGGAGTGGACGTTTAAAAGCCATATTCTTGGCTTTTGGGAATGCCCTGAGCTCTTTGAATTACCTGTTGATGGAAACTACCTAAATAAAAAGTGGGTATTGTATGGGGCATCTGGCACTTATCTTATTGGTGCATTTGATGGAGAAGCTTTCACTCCGGAAACCGACAAACTTCGCTACTTTAGAGGAAAGATGTATGCTGCCCAAACCTTTAATAACGTTCCAGAGGAAGACGGGCGTCGCATCCAGATAGGT
The DNA here is from genome assembly GCF_001270965.1 of Sunxiuqinia dokdonensis. Taxonomy (GTDB): domain Bacteria; phylum Bacteroidota; class Bacteroidia; order Bacteroidales; family Prolixibacteraceae; genus Sunxiuqinia; species Sunxiuqinia dokdonensis. The sequence goes on from NZ_LGIA01000181.1 coordinate 59,995, forward strand.
TGGGGACAAATCGAACAACCAGGAATGCCTTTCAACAGCATGATGATGTTTCCAACAGAGATGACTTTACGTTCCACGAGAGAAGGTGTACGAATGTTCTCTGAACCCATAAAGGAAATAGAGAACCTTCATAGTAAAACTTATTCCTGGACAAACTTAGATCGAGAACAAGCAAATGAAGAGTTTAAATCTTTGTCAGGAGATGCTTTTCACATAAGAATGAAAATTAGACTATTGAAAGGAACTGAATTTAGATTAAATTACAATGGAAATTCACTTCTACACTATGACATTAACTGGAACAACTTAAATGGTGAATTTTATGGAGGCGATAATATTGAAACCCTGACTTTCTATTATGAGATACTTGTAGACAAGACTAGTGCCGAAATTTTTGCCGACCATGGAAAATTTAGCTTGATTCTGCCATTAGCTGAGAAAAAATCTAATCATGGTTTCAAATTCGAAAGCAACTGGGGAGATATTGAAATTGAGGAACTGGAAGTCCATGAAATTAGATCGATCTGGGAATAGTATGTGCTACCAAATGACATGAATACAATATTTCAACAAAAAAGTTTATGCTCAACACAGTGATTGGCTGGTAACCAAAAAACAACTATCTCGCCTACCTTTTGAAAAATGGTCAAGCGAAGGCAGAAATTCATCAAAAACTTAAAAACATGACAAAGCTATTCGTTCATTTGTTGTTAATCGCGATTGTATTTTTGGGGGCTTGCCAAGATAAGACGAAACAAAGCGAACAAACAGCCGCAGATCCGGCAGTTAAAATCTGGACGGTAGAGCAGGCCGAGGTCTGGGGCGATGAACATGGCTGGCTTCGGGGCTGCAACTTCAACCCCAGCACGGCCATCAACCAGTTGGAAACCTGGCAAGCCGAAACCTTCGACCCGGAAACCATTGACCGAGAGTTGGGCTGGGCCGAAGAAATTGGTATGAACTGCATGCGGGTGTACCTGCACCATGTTGCTTGGGAAGTTGACAAAGAAGGCTTCAAAGATCGTATGAACCAGTACCTGGACATTGCCGACAGCCACGGGATTAAAACCATTTTCGTGTTTTTCGATGATTGTTGGAATGCCACTTACCAGGCTGGCAAGCAACCCGAACCCAAACCGGGCGTTCATAACTCAGGCTGGGTACGTGACCCGGGCGATTTGCTGCATGAGCAACCCGAACTAACAGAAACCCTCGAAGTGTATGTGAAAGATGTCCTTACAACATTCGAGGACGACAAACGCATTGTGATGTGGGATTTGTACAATGAGCCCGGAAACTCAGGCTACGGCAACAAATCCATGCCTCTGCTGAAGCAAGTATTCGAATGGGGCTGGGAGATTCGTCCTTCGCAGCCTTTATCAGTTGGCGTTTGGAATCTTTCCCTGGCTGATTTGAATAAATTTCAGGTGAAGAATTCGGATATCGTCACCTATCACAACTATGAAGGGCCGGAAAAACACCAGGCTGCTATCGATTCACTGAAAGCCTACAACCGTCCGATGGTTTGCACCGAATACATGGCCCGTCGCAACAATAGCCTGTTCCAGAATATCATGCCTATTCTGAAGAAGGAAAATATAGGCGCCATCAACTGGGGCCTTGTTGCCGGAAAATCAAACACAAAATATGCCTGGGACGACCCCATTCCCGATGGTTCGGAACCGCCACTCTGGTTTCACGAAATCTTTCATCCCGACGGAACACCTTATAGCCAGGACGAGGTTGATTTGATTAAAAGCTTGACATCGGATGAGTAATTAGATTAAAAATTGCGTGCTAAATTGAGTTGAGATTGGAGAGAACTTAAACTGCAGAAATTGCCACAACTATTGCGATTCGTTGAAAGGCAAGTTCTTTTATTATTAACAGTTTAATTCATAACCATGGAAACATATTGTCAGATCGCTACTGACCTTGAGAATGATTTGTCCGGGATGGGTGAAATCTCGGATAAATTCCCGGAGCAAATAGAGTATGCTACCGGGCGTTGTAAATTGGCGCTGGATCATCTGCATGAGCTGGTGCTAAAAAAGGGATTTCCTGATAAGAAATCTGAAATTCTGTTTTTTAAGAAGATCAAACCATCAGTTTGCAGTAAGCTTATTTACTTTCAGGCTGTCTTCGATCTGGAAAGCATTCGTTTGAAGCTTGACAGCGAAAGCGTCAGAAAATATTTTAGACGGGAGCAGAAAAGGATTCTGAAGTACATGAAAGATCACAAGGTGAAAGTTCAGTACTACCGTTGTGGTCATCGCCACCTTGATGAAAAATATTTTTTGCGGGATAATAGTGAGATTCCTCTGGAAGTAAAAGACAGTCACTCACTTCTGGACGAGAATTTCTTTTCTTGGCATGACCACACGTTTTCCACCATCATGGCAAACGAAATGCTCCTTGAATACATCAAAAATGAAATGAAAAAACTGGACCATTGTCAGGGAGATAATTTGCCACAATCGAACCTCAAATGGACTGGAAACAAAATAGACTTGCAGGAACTCCTTTATGCCATCTATTTTGATGGCTCTGTTAATGATGGCAAGGCCACTATCAAAGAATTGGCTGAAGCCTTCGAGTGGATGTTCAACATTGAACTCCAGGAGCATATTTATGGGACTCCGGAGCAATTAGTTAAGAGAGCTGATCCTGTCAAGTACCTCACTCACTTGATGGCTATCCTGAGACGAAGAATGAACAATAAGCTTAAATGACCGATTAAAAGATTGTTTGAATCTGTAATGCCATTAACCCGATTTAAGGATGTTTACTATCTTTGCGAAACATACGATCGATAGAATCTCATCGGGATAGGATCCCGATGAATTGACAATATAAAAAGCGTTGGCTTTTTATTCTTGCTTCTAAAACCGCCAAATTTTAAAGCACAACAAGAATAATAAGGATAACGCTCACGCCATGGGCGTGGGCATTCCTATTTGTTGTGCGGGTACTTGGCGGTACCTAGAGGCAGTAGGCTATGTTCCACGCCTCTTTTTTTGTTCGAATTCTAATAACTTACCATCCAACAACAAACACCATGTCATCACTTAATACTAAAAAAATCCGCCAGAATGCCGATTTGGCCAATGCCGTGTCGAAATGCCCGTTTGGAGAGCCAGTTGCTGATTGTCCATTTATCCCCTACTATGAGATGAAAAATGAACGAGAACAAGTGACACAAATCGAAATAATCCCACAAAAGAAACTGGAAGAACTGCGCGAATTTCACCGGGCATGCTTGCGGGAATTAATGAAAACTCGGAAAGCCAATTTCCTGTAATCTATATCCGAACTCACCTTATAACTTAACCATATAAAGCCATGCCTCAGTTTATATGGGTAATAATTCTGCTTGAAAGCTTGCAACTTTGGAGGAATTCAAATTGAACCATTCAAAGTTAAATTGTTATGCCAGCAGAAATTATTACCACCGATGATCTGCAGAAATTCAAAATTGAAATCCTGCAGGAATTTAAAAAGATGCTGAAAGAGCACAACGGGCAGCCTGTCAAGAAATGGCTTAAATCGTATGAAGTCCGCAAATTCCTTGGAATCTCCCAGGGTAAACTTCAAAACATGCGGCACAACGGGACCCTACCTTACACTCGAATCGGGTCGGTCATCTTCTATGATGTGGAAGACATCCGTAAGATGATGGAAAATAACCAGGAAGAAGCCAGAAATCCCCGGATTGATTATTCCCGATGAACTATATCAAACACCTGAACGGCTTTTTCGAACGGGTTTCGGGCGATGGAAGATTAACAGCCTATCACATCAGTTTATACCTGGCTGTTTTTCAACTCTGGAACCTGAACCGCTTTACCGGAAAGTTTCCCATCAACCGTACCGAACTGATGATACTATCCAGGATCGGATCCGTGAACACTTACGCCAAATGCATCAAAGAACTTGATCGATGGAAGTACATCCGGTATTTTCCATCAGCCAACCGGCACTGCGGAAGTGAAGTTAGCTGTATCAGATTTGATACTGGTAGTAATACTGGTGACAGTACTGGTAATGATACTGCAAGTGATACCGGAGATGATACACTTATTAAAAGGATAAACAGAAAAACAGGAAACAAGTCACCCGATCAAATTTTTCAAAATGGAGAAAGGAGAAAAATTAACGGGTCTAACCATTACCACGTCAACAATGACAAGGATTATTCGGAGCCCCTTTGACGAAGTGGCGGAACTCAAAGATGGATTGTTCCATTTCAATTTTCAGTCGAGTGTGAAATGGATGGAAAAACAGGGGAAAATCCTGTTTGGGGATCATTTTTGCATTTATCCAGAGGATCAACCTCTCATTTACAAATTGTTGGTCTATGCCATTGGCGACCAGGAAAGTTGTGCCAAATCTGGAATCAGCCTTCGCAAGGGAATCCTGCTGATCGGGCCCGTCGGGGCAGGGAAGTCCCAATTGATGGCGCTGTCAAATTACTTTTTTCCACCAGAAAAGCAGTACAGAATCAAGGCGGCCCGGGAAGTCAGTTTTGAGCTGGAAAAGGACGGCTATTCGGTATTTAATCGCTACAGTAAAGGCTCAGTTCGAAACCTGAATGGTCGAATAATTCCTCAGGTTTGGTGTTTCGACGACCTCGGCGTGGACAACGTCCAAAAGTATTTTGGTACGCCGTGCAATGTAATGGCCGAAATCCTGCTTAGCCGCTACGATCAGTTTGTTTCCCGTGGGGTGCTAACCCATGCCACTACCAATCTTTCCGCCCCGGAACTGGAAGAACGGTACGGCAACCGGATTCGCTCAAGGATGAGGGAAATGTTTAACCTGGTGGCTTTTGAGAAGGATGCGAAGGATAAAAGGTGTTGACATCATCTGGTAGTTAATCCTGCGGCCTGTTCGCTCCGTTTGCTCCGCACTGCGCTCACAAGCCTCGGTTGAAAAAGAAAGATGCCTGCTCCGTTTCCGCGGTCGGCACCAGGCCACGGGCCTGACTAACCGTCCGCTATCCCTTCACAGGCAACTTTCGGGTTTGATTAGGTATTGTTCCTGATTTTAAAGGTGGACAATAGCTTTTTTGCAGGTTCTTCCCGTACCCCGGCACCATCGCTCAGCCTCACGAAACCGCTTCCTTTATCCGTTCGCTGCCGCGCACGAAACCAGTCGCTTTTTCACTTGGCTTCACTCCGGAGCCGGGCTGCACCGCACGGCAAGAGTCGCCCCGTTTGTTCCGCTTCGCTCCACACCCGGGCGACACTTGCCTGAGCCCGCCCGCACCCAATATTTCCAGCTAAGATTATTTTCGTCAAAAATCAAAAAAGAAAACCAATTTAGCCACTCTCCGCACATTCCCGTCCTGATGATAAAATGCAAGGCCAGGGCGAGTGTCCCGCTTATTTTGTTTTCAGGAATTCATTTTTAAATTTTCAGATGAATACGAAGCGGGACAGCCTTGCATTTTTGCCCCGACTGGCTCCCAAATGGTTTTTCTTTTCTTTTTTGCCTGTTTTTTCTTTTGTTTTTTGAAAAAATTATCCCTGTTCAAATAACATCAAATCGTACCATCCCAAACGCGAAATAGAACCTTCAAGAATCATCACTTTCCAAATCGGAGCAAATCAAGTTAAACAACATCTTAAGCCATCAATTTTACTGAACGATATAATCATGTACCTCAGTTTATATGGGGTCTTTTTAAATATCAGGTAGTGCAACTTTGCATTGATGGCCAAGGGAACGAATCGTTTTTTCAGTTCATAGGCCAAGTCAACTTTAAATTAATCTCAAAGCGACCTGTGTATGTTTGGAATCGATCAAATCAGTTGGGGACAGTTTATCCGGGGGATCCTGCTTCTCCTTTCCTTGTGGTACCTCACCCTATTCTTGTGGTTTTTATTCAACAAAAAAAGAGCAAATCAAAAAACTTTGTTTAAAGACGACTTCGCCGGGACCCTCCAGTCCGAAGAGTTGCAAGCAGTGGGTGTTTCTTCGCGGGACTTGCCTTCGGAGATGGTTCCCCTGGTCCCTTTTGGTGCTGTTGTTTTGCCTGTTTCCTTTTATGAAGAAATAGGCGTGGACGACGGCTACCCCCTTGACCGGTTTCAAAATTCCAAAAATCCTCTGCCTTCATCCGTGATGGAACAAATTCAGTTTCAACAATAATCCTTCAAATTTTAAAAGCTATGAAGACGAAAGTTAGGCGTTTGTTTTCCAAAGCAGCAGCAATTGCTGCTCTAATCTTCTTGTGGGCTTCTGACGCATTGGCCCAGAGCTCTGCCGGAATTGACCAGGCCACAGCAGAAGTCAGTTCCTATGTGGATCCAGTCTCCAACCTGATCATTGCCATCGGTGCCGTAGTTGGGTTGATCGGTGGCGTCCGCGTTTACATCAAATGGCAAAGTGGTGACCAGGATACCCAAAAAGCCATCATGGGCTGGTTCGGTGCCTGCCTGTTTCTGATCCTTGTTGGTGTGGTCATCAAAGCCTTTTTTGCCTGATGGAAACTTACAAATTGCAAAAAGTCGATACCAAGTTGTACATCAAAGGGCTTTCCGGCCCTTTGGTTTTCCAGGCACTCTACGGGATACTGGCTGCTTTCCTGCTCTTTGTGTGCCTGTATATTGTCATTGGCACCTTTACAGCCATTTTGGTCTGTGTACCATCCTTTTTTGCCTGGCTCTACCGGGTCAGCCAAATCCAGAAAAAATACGGACCTGCAGGCTGGAATAAAAAGCAGACCGCCAAAAAACTACCACAGTTTATCCAGATGAAACGACCTATCCACCAAAATCAACAGCGATGACAAAATCAATGAATGTCAAACCCATCGAACATGCACTGCCGGTGCTGGGCTTTAATGGCGACCTGATGGTTTCCAACAACCTGGACATGGGCTTCGGGCTGAAACTCCATCTGCCGGAACTGCTTTCCTACAGTAGCGAACAGCTTTACTTGTTGCACGATACCTTCCAGCGGGCGGTGAACCTGCTGCCGGTAAACACGCTGTTGCACAAGCAGGATTTCTTTTTTGTGGAGCATTTTTATGAAAGAGGCCGGAATAGAGAGCAAGAAGTTCCAAGCCTGAACGACTGCTATCTGGAACATTTTAGAGGAAGGCCTTACTTGAAACATGAATGCTACCTGTTTGTCAGCCTGCTGAATACCGGGCTGTTGAAGAACTATTTAGGTTCAGCGCTTATCTTTTCAAAGAAGGCAAAACAACACGAAGCCCGGCTGACCGAAAAGCTGAAAGAGGTACAGGCCAACCTGACTGGTCTTTTTACCCAAAGCGGTATTGTCTGTGAAGCCGTTAGCCAGGCCGAAGCCATTGGTGATGAAGAATCGCCCGGATTAATCGAGCGCTACCTGACCCTGAACTTCCATAAAGACCGGCCGGTGCTGGGCGGGATTGATTTTCGGGACCGGCTCCGGGTGATGGACCAGTTTGTGGAAATCATGAGCATAAGCGATTATTCGCATATGCCGGCTGAACTGAAACCGGCTGGTGTTCATCCCACAACAGGCCTTCCGGCATCAATGGTTTACCCGGTTACTTACAACCTGCCGTTCTCTCACGTGACCAACCAGTTTATTTATGTGCCGGACCAGCAGCAGGTCAAGACTTTTTTGGAAGACAGCTACAAACGGATCTACAGCCTCTCCAGGTTTTCTTCGGAGAACAAGGTTAACGCCGGTTTGATCGATGAGTTTTTGGATACGGTACAGACCACCGGTGAAAAGATCGTCAAAACGCATTTTAATGTGATGCTCTTTGACGAGTCGATTGCGAAGCTTAAACAATACAAAAGCGAAACAGCTTCTGCTTTTTCGCTGATGAACTGTTTTCCATACCAACATACCTTTGATTTGCCGCTTTTGTTTTTCGCCTGCGTACCATTTTCAACGCAGCTTCCTGACTCGGAAATGTTCATCACCCAGGTGCCACAGGCCTGCTGCCTGACTAATTTTGAAGGATCGATCCGGAAGTCAAAATCGGATTTTACGATTAACCTTTCCAACCGTTTGGAAGGTTGCCCGGTCCGAATTGACATTTCTGATGAGCCGATGGAAAAACACCTGATTCATAACCGCAATAAGCTGGTGATTGGCGGGTCCGGCTCCGGGAAATCGTTTTTCACCAACCATTTGCTCCGGCAATATGCCGAAAGCGGAAACTGCCATATCGTCTTGCTGGATGTTGGCCGGAGTTACGAACTGCTGGCCTGGTACCTGGAAGAACGGCTGAAAGAGCAGGGTGGGGCGATGATGGTGGAGTTTACAACTGAAAATCCGATCTCCTTTAACCCTTTTGTATTGACCGGCGAACCGGATGTGGAAAAAAGGCAAACCATCCTGTCGGTGATCTACACCATTTATAAGGAGAACCTATCGGAAATGGAAAAGGACGTGATCGCCCATTCTTTGTCTGAGTTTTTCAAAGTTGATGGTTTGGAACGGTCTTTTAATGGTTACTACGAGTTCTGCCGGGAGTTTATACCCGCTTTGGTTAAGGAACAGTCCCTGGATTTTAATAGCGCCGCGTTCTTTTTTATCCTCTCAAAATACTACCGGGGCGGAGAGTATGACTATTTGCTCAACCGCCAGATGGACACGGACGAGTTTTTTCGATGCCCGTTTATCGTATTCGAATTGGACCAAATAAAGGATCATCCAATCATTTTCCCGGTGGCCACGCTGATTATCATGGATATTTTCCTGCAAAAAATGCGAAAGCTAAAAGGCGTGCGAAAACTACTGGTCATTGAAGAAGCCTGGAAGGCCATTGCCACACCGCAGATGGCCTCCTACCTGAAATACTATTTTAAAACGATCCGCAAGTTTTTTGGCGAAGCCATGGTTGTCACGCAGGAGGTGGACGATGTGATCTCCTCCCCAATTATCCGGGATGCCATTATCAACAACGCTGACACCCGGATCCTGCTGGACATGGGCAAGTTCAAAAACAAGTTTGAGCAGATCAGCCAAACCCTTGGACTTTCGGAATTCCAAAAGGAGCAAATCCTGTCGATCAACAAAAGCCTGCCATCGGATCGCAAGCTCAAAGAAGTTTTTATTGGTCTTGGAAGCTATTCCCGGGTTTTCGCCCTGGAAACGAGCCGGGCCGAGTATTTCTGCTACACTTCCGAACAGCGGGAAAAAGATCGAATTCAGTTTTGGATGGAATATGGAGGCAAAGATGTATTGGAGGTCCTCAAATCCATGTAATACAATAATTGAAACATTCTAAAACAACAACCATGAAAACAAAAATCAAAAAAACAGTCCTGTTGCCACTTTTTGTGCTAACGCTGACAGCCATTTTTCAAAAGCCAGGCTTTTGTCAAACTCCGGTAACGGATGTTGGAGCCGGTATTCAGCGCGAAGCCCTTTGGACCCAGGAAAAGGACATTCTTTCCAAGATCAACTGGTATAATATTTTGATTAAAGCCCTGAACGGTGACATTAAAGGACTGACCGGTGAGCTACTCGGTATCGACCAGAAGATGCTGGAAAGCCTGGAAAAAGTCAGTGGCCTGATCAAAGACTATAAACGGGTACAGCAAACCCGTGATCTGCTTTCAAAGATCATGGAGATTTATACCGAAAAAGTACCCAAGCTGGTGCAGGATGAAAATTTTACCGCGCAGCAGGCCGCCGTGATTGTCCAATCCTTTGACCTGATCCTGGACGACAGCCGCCAGTTAACCAATACGGTATTGAATACCATTCTGAAAGATAATCTTTTTCTGATGGATGATAAGCAGCGCTACGACACCATCAACGGGGTTTATGAAGATGTCCGGCGTCACTACGGAACGATCTGCTATCTCTACAACAAACTGCTTTACGCTTCTTACCTAAAAAGCCAGCAGGATGGAAGCCTGGAGAGTTTTGCCCTGTATTACAGCCTGTATCACTAATGAGTCGTGAGTTAAGAGATTCGAGTCGCGAGTATCGAAAATTACTTTAAAACAACCGATCATGAAATTATCCACATTAATCATTGGACTGAGTTTAAGTGCCACAATCACCACTACAATTGCATTGAAAAATGCCAATGCCCAGCTACTGAATGTCAAACCCTGGCACGGGTACTACCCGGAAATGAATGACGATTACCCCTTAAGCTTTATTGCTTTTAAAGGTTGGCTGTTTCCGGTACCGCATGTCTTCGTGCGTACCTGGCCAACCCATTATTATATGGAGCTTGGCGCATTGCCTGTTTCGGACGGGGCCGAATATGCCGGACAGACAAAAACAGGCCTTTTACGGATCGCAACCAAGTTGCTGGAGCGATGGCAGATAAAAGGAAGGCACGATGAGACCAGCCAAATCAAAGACAACACGGAGCTTCAAAAAATCATTGAAGAAAAACTGTTCAATGCCCGTAAAGATGCCCTGCCGGACATCTACGGTCTGGCCGAGCAGTTTATCTCCCTTTACCAGAAAATCGGAAACTTTGACCGGCTGGAAAACTCATCCAAAGTCAAACACATCCTGCGGGATGAAGCAGACGACCTGTTGATGCGTTTTTTGATGGTCAACCTATTGGAAAGCAACCACGGGGCTAAACTGGAATCTTTTGCCGGCATTCAATCGGAATTATATCAACTGGTTGGCGAAACGGACTATACCTACCGAAAACTTTGTCACCTGAATGTTTTTGGAAACGCTGTAACCGGCAGTTATGCCTTTTTAACCCGCTGATTATGCTGTTACAAGTGATTACAACCGATGGATTTTTTGCCTTTGCCGATACGATGGTACAGGCAGGAATTGAGAATGCCGGCTTGCTGGTGGACATGGCCCGGGCAATCGGGGGTATTGCCGCTTTTTTCTACATTTCCAAAAGGATATATGAGCAACTGATTGCCGATAACCCGGTTTTCCTGTTGCCGCTGCTTCGCCCGTTTGCCTTGGTGTTGGTGATTACCTTCTGGGGGCCGTTTATTAATTTGCTGATGGTCCCCACCAAAGGACTGACCCACCTGTCGGAATCAATCTATGCCAACAAAAAACACCTGGTGGTGGAAAAACTGGAAGAAAAACGGGATGCCATCCTGGTGGTTGATATGCCACTGTTTTACGAAAATGAGGAAAAAGAAGCTGCGCTGTGGGACAAGGGGATCAACCTGCTATTGACCACTTACAACATTATTTCCGGCAGGGCTTTGCAGCACCAAATTAACCTGTACATTATGGATGCCATCAGGCAATTGCTCGAATCGCTGTTTGAGGTACTGGTGTATTTGATCGCCTTTCTTCGGACGGTGTTCTGTGTCCTGCTGGTGGTCTTTGGCCCGCTGGTTTTTGCCCTTTCCATTTTTGACGGCTTCCAGGAAAATTACCTGGGCTGGATTGCCCGGTTTGTCAACGTGAACCTCTATCTGCCCATTGCCCTGATTATCCTTTCACTGGTTCAGGAAGTGCTAATCTATGTGCTTGACCAGGAAATTGCCCTGATCCGTTCGATGCTGTTTTACCAGCCTTCCCTGTTTTTTGTCTCCAATTTGATAGTTCCGGTCTGCGGGATTATCGGGCTGGCCATGGTACCGAAAATTGCTTCGTGGATTGTGCAGGCATCGGGGACCGGTTCCGGAGGTGGAAGATTGGTCCGCACAGCGGCAATTATGGCTGCTACGAAGGGTGCGATGAAATAATTAAGAAAATTCCAATTCACAAAATTCCAAAAAGAACAATGAAGAAACTCTTTGATATACAGCGTAAGTTTCGCTTTACCGTTTATGTGCTTTTGTCCGTCAGCATTGGATTGACCGGGCTGAGTGGCTATGTCTTTACCCTGTCGGTGAAACTTTCCGACCAGTCCCGGCAAAAGATCTATGTGCTGGACAATGGCAAGTCTTTGCTGGTTGCCCTTCGGGAAGATATAACTGAAAACCGGGATGCAGAAGCGCGTGACCACGTGAAACGCTTCCATGAGCTGTTTTTTACCCTGGAGCCTGACAAACAGTACATTGAAAACAATGTCCGGGAAGCGCTCTACCTGGCCGATCGTACGGCGATGGAACAATACCAGTCGTTCAAGGAAAATAATGTCTATAACCAGGTGATTGCCTCGGACATCAGTATGACGGTAATGACCGATTCCATCAAGCTGGATTTTTCATCCTATCCCTACCGGTTTCAGTATTTCGGGAAGCAGAAGATTGTCCGCACTTCGAATATTACCATTCGGGGCCTGCAAACCACGGGACAGCTTCGCAACATCTCCCGCACCGATCACAACCCGCACGGATTTCTGATTGAAGGGTGGCGGATTACGGACAACACCGATCTGGAAACCATCAAACGAAAATCATTTTAACCATTTATTCCTTGATCATGAAGAACACCAAAAATGATAAAGTGAAATCACCACAGTTTAAAGATGTGAGCCGCTACACCCGGTGGATGAACCGGATGGATGAAATGGACCAGGACCTGAGCCCGGTCAAACGAAAAACCAAGTGGCTGTTTTTTCTGGGGTTCCTGTTTCTATCCTTTGTGCTGTCGCTGATCTTCTTTCCGGCCGGTAAATTCAATCACGAAAAATTGGACAGCCCGGTATTAAGCGCGGAACAACCAATCCAGAAAAAGCCGGTTAGCTCTCCCTTTGAAATGCCCGTGGATTCTTTCGAAAACCTTTTAAAACGCCGAGTTCATGAAGACAAATTACACGTTCCTGAAAAAGAATAAGGCCCTTTTGATCCTTCCGCTGGCCCTGGTTCCATTTGTAGTGCTGATCTTTTACATCCTGGGTGGAGGCAAAAAGGCCGGTCAGGAAACATCCGAAAAAGTGAAATCGGGCAAAAAGAATGGGGCCAATTATGAGTTACCTGAAGCGGAGAAGTCCATCGAAATCTTTGATAAGATGGAAGCTTACCAAAACAGTCAAGCCCGGGTTGTTCCCACGCGAAACTACCATGTCATGGGCGATCATCCGCCCCAAAATACGGCTGTGGACATCATAAATTCTGAAGATTCTGCAATCGTTTTAGAAGACTTGGAAGCAAAAGGAGTTGATACCAATAGTTCCAAGAAGCTTTTGGCGCATATTATAAACAAGGAAGAGCAGGTTAGAAGAGAGATGGCAGGAAATAACCTGAATCACGGAGCGAATCAAAAAGCATCGCCAACAAAACCTGTCACCAAGCCAAAGCCCGAACAAGCGGTTACTTTACAGAGAACCGGTATTGACGAACTGGATCAGGTGTTCGATGAGAATATTGCCCTATCCTGCCAGAACGATTCACTGGGCTATTACCTGACGCAGGCCAACCAGAAATTACAAGAACTGGAAGCTAAAAAATCAGCCAGCTTTAACCTGGAGAAAAACCCTTCGCCAGGTTTTGGCGGAAAAACGCCAACCAGTCTGTTGTTCAAGGCCGAAGTGTATGAAACTGCCACCGTTCTGGATGGCAACCGGATAAAAATGCGCTTGCTTGAAGATGGCCGGGTCGGTGGAAAAGTCATCGCGAAGGGCACCTTTATTTATGGAATTTGTCAGATCAAAAATGAACGGCTCCATATTCGAGTGAGCCAGTTGCCAACAGATGAAGATTTTATGCCGGTTGATTTGGTGATTCATGACCTGGACGGCCTTGCCGGACTGTATGTCCCGGACAATGCCGCCCGGAAAGTAGCAAAAGAGGTCGGAAGCTCAACCAATACCTCTTCTTTGTTTGGTGTCACTGCCGATCCGCTAACCTACGCTGGTGTGCGTGCTGCTGACCGGACTGCCCAATCCCTGTTTCAAATGACCCGCCTGAAAAAAGTGACCATCAAAACAAACACCCTTGTCTATCTAATCAATCAAAAATAGCTGCTATGAAAACAATTTTAATGATCGTTCCCATATTACTATTCCAACTGTCGGTATTCGCTCAAAACTACTTACCAGTCACTGATAGCAAAGCCACGCACCTGGTTTGCCCGGATAAAGTTTCGTACGTGCAGGTGGGTAATCCGTCACTTGTTTTAGCTGAAGTAGTTCCTGAGCTGCCCAACCTGATCCGTATCAAAGCCACGGGATCATTTGACAAGGAATCTTCCCTCACGGTTGTTTGCGCCGGCCGGATTTACTCTTTGATCCTGAGTTTTGAGGATTCAAAAGAAATTACCTACGATCTGGAATCTTTTCATTCTGAAAAAGCGGGCGGACCATCTTCCGGCCTGATGCCTGATTACGTGCTGAAAGAGCTAAGCGATCAAATTCTGATGAAACGCAAAAGCTTGGTGCGGGGCGTGAAGCAGAAGAAAGACGGGATTAAGGTTCAGCTGAAGACGATCACCCAGAAAAACGGCTTCCTGTTTTTTGAGGTACGGGTCACCAATAAAACCAACCTGGCTTACCGGGTGGAGAGCTTTCACTGGTGGATTGATGACAAGCGGCAGTTCAAAGCCACCAACACCCAGGAATACCAGATCGAGCCAAGCTACCGGCACTATGAAATCAAAGTGGTTCCCGGTTACACCACGGTCCGGGAAGTGTTTGTGCTGCCTAACCTGGTTTTACCCGACAAACGGGTTCTCCGCCTGGAGATGCTTGAAAAAGCTCTGGGGAATACGGGTCGCAGGCTGACTTTGGAGATCGGGAACAAGGATATTCTGAAAGCCAAAGAATTAATCTCAAACTAAAGACAAGATGAGTTACGAAAGGCAGGACTTGGTCCGGTTGCATGAAAGCTTCCGGTTTATCAGCTATTTGTTGCTGATCGCTTCGCTGTACCTCAGCCGGATCGACTTCTTTGCTGGCCGGGGCTTGTACATTCCCGAGTTTGAGGGTTTGTTTCAAAAGTTGGGTCAACTGGAATTCCTTTCTGATACCTACCTTTCGAAAACCTTTTGCCTGTTGTTTCTGATGATCACCTGCGTAGGCACCAAAGCGCACAAAGACCGGGAACTGAAGGTTGCCAGTATTGTGGTGCAGGTAATTGTCGGATTGATCCTCTATTGGGGAAGCCTGCTACTGGTGGGCCGTTATGATCTGGCTTACCTGATTTCAACATTTATTGGCTTTGTACTCCTGAATATCGGTTTTGATAATGTCTCCAAGTTGGTCACGGTCAATTTGATGAAAGACCGCTTCAACATGGAAAACGAAAACTTCCCGCAGGAAGAGTTTCTCAAAACCAATGAATACGCCATTAACCTGCCAACCCGCTACATCCAAAAAGGGAAAGAGCATCAGGGCTGGATCAATCTTGTCAATCCTTTCAGGGGAACGATGGTCATTGGTACTCCCGGCTCCGGGAAGTCTTATTCGGTGGTTTTGCCTTTTATCAAGCAGCACCTTCAAAAAGGCTTTTCGCTGTGCGTGTATGATTTTAAATACCCGGACTTATCGTTGGTTGCTTACAATCACTTTTTAATAGCGAAAAAGAAAGGCAGCCTGACTGAAAACACCCGGTTTTATGTGATCAATTTTGACGATATCCGGAAATCATTTCGCTGCAACCCGCTGGCACCGGAGCTGATGGAAAGTCCCATTGATGCCTTTGAATCGAGTAGAACAGTTCTCTACAATCTGAACCGGGAATGGATCAAAAAACAAGGGGAGTTCTTTTCTGAAAGTGCCGTGTCCTTTTTTGCAGCCGTGATCTGGTTTTTGAAAAGGTACAAAGACGGAAAGTACTGCACCCTTCCCCATGCTATTGAGCTATTGCAACTGGACTATGACGATTTGTTTGAAGTGCTTGGCCAGGAAAAAGATGTTGTGGGCATTATCAATCCTTTTGTCAGTGCCTACCAGCGCAAGGCCAATGAACAACTGGAAGGGCAGCTGGGAAGCCTGAAAATTGCCATTTCCAAGATCATCAGCCGGGAGATTTACTGGATCTGTTCAGGGAATGACTTTTCCCTGGACATCAATAATCCCCAAACCCCAAAAGTCGTGTGCCTGGCAAATAACCCTCTTCGCATTGAAATGTACGGGGCGGTGCTGTCCCTTTTTATTACACGAATGCTGAAAATCATCAACCGCAAAGGGCAGCATCCGGCATCGTTGATCTTTGATGAGTTGCCAACGATCTATTTTAGAGGACTGGATACCTTAATTGCCACGGCCAGGGCCAACCGGATTTCCACCTTGCTGGGTATGCAGACTATCGACCAGCTGATCCGGGACTACGGGAAAGAGCAGGCTAACGCCATTTTGACCAATATCGGGAATGTCTTTTCCGGCCAGGCGGCCGGGGAAACGGCCAAATTTATGCAGGCCCGGATGGGCAAGATCTTACAGGAACGCCAGGCCATCAACATTAACCGGAACACCCAAAGCACGACCATTTCCACCCAGATGGATTACCTGGTACCGGAAGGAAAGATTGCCACTTTACCTCAAGGTTATATGGTTGGCCAGCTCACGGATAATTACGGCGAACAGATTAGCCAGAAAAACTTCAATTGTCTGATCCATGTGGATACCGCAAAGATTGAAAAAGAAGAAAAGGGCTACCGGACGATTCCTGATTTTTACGAATTCGATGATATGAATGAAGTGCTGGAACGAAACCGCCTGCGAATCCAAAACGATATCCGCAGGATTACCAACCAAACGGCTATCGACAGGGAGGAAGAAGCGGACAGTCACCAAAAACCGGAACCGCAAAAGCCGGATCATCCAAGCCAACCGGTCAAACCATTCACCATTGTCCACCGAAAAAATCCCAAAAACAAAAGCAATGAATAATAAAAAAGCATTACGCCTAAAAATATTTATAAAACCCTTCGTGGGCCGGTTGAACAGAACCGAAGGGAGAAACACGTTTTCGAAGTTGATTAACACTTAAAATTAAAAGTTATGGAACAACAAAACACACGAATGAACATGGCTGACATCCCGTTTGAGAAATTGGAGAAAGCCGGAATTGACCGCAACTTTGTATCCCGCATGGAAAGCCGGGAGTTGACTGATTTTCTGAACGGTTTTCGCTCAGATAAGCTTTATACCATTAATGCCAGGATCAACGACCAGGATTACAAGATCCCGGCAAAGATTCGTTTACAGCAGGGTGAAGATGGCAAAGTCGATGTCAAGGTCCATCCGATCCAGCGCCTGTTTGTCCCCGATGAATACCTGGGGCACAAGTTTACCAAAGAAGAAAAGGGAGCTTTACTGAATGACAAGAACCTGGGAAAAACCGTGGAACTGACCGGTCGGGACGGTAAGAAGGATACCTATTACCTGAGTGTCGATTCGAAGACCAACGAGCTGATCCCGCTTCGGGCCAAACACATCCAGGTTCCGGATAAGATCAAAGGAGTCGCCTTGACTTCGGAGCAAAAAGAAAAGCTGGCAGCCGGACAAAAGGTGACCGTGGACGGGATGTTGGGAAAGAACAATAAGAAGTTTGGCGCCACCCTGCAGGTGAATGCTGCCGAACGGAACATCGGCTTCTCGAATTTCAAACAGGAGAAGATGCAAAAATCGGAAGACCTGAAACCGGAAAAGAGCAAAGGAGCCAAACCGAAAGTTGGGTAAAAACCATCGTTTACTTGAATTGAAAAGAGGGGGAAATGTGAAATGAAGTTTCCCTTTCTTTTTGACCGAAAAATCAGAGAAAAAAGCAGGAAAATCAAGGGTAAAATCTTAGCTCAAAGAGGGGAGTGCAAGATGTGTTTTTGTATGCACAAAAACCTTTTCACCTTGTCCCGACCACGTCGGGAGGCCGTCCCACCTGATAACAGGTGACAACAATATTCCCCTCTTTGAATTATGAAAAAGGTAACAGAAAACACTTCATGCGGCCACATTTACCAGATAAGGACAAGCGAAACGATATGCTGATCATCCGGATCACCCGGGAAGAAAAGATCCGTTTGAAAAGCCTGACCAAACGGGGGAAGTTCGCCTGCATGAGTGATTACATCCGGTCACGAATTTTTAAGAGGTCAGACAGGAAGGTGATTTCGCTGGATGAAAATGCCAATGACCAGTTAAAAAATTTGGACTACGAGCTAAATAAGATTGGCGTCAACTTGAACCAACTCTCGAAGCGCATGAATTCCTTTGCTGGTTACCGGGTTGATGACAATGACCGGCTGCTTTTGAAGCAGGCTTTTGATATGATGAGGCAGTGTCTGGTACTGCTTCAAAAGTATCTGCGTTGATTCCTTCCATACCCTAAAAATCGGACGATCATGGTTATTAAAATACACCAGGCTTGCAGCACAAAAAACGCCTTGTTTTATAATGAGCGTAAAGTGGAACGGCACAAAGCAAGTTTCTATCACAGTCGGAATATGCCGGTTGTCAACCCCTTTATGGGCGATAAGAACGATCGCTACCGGATTTTTCAGGAGATTGAAGACCGCAATACCCGGGTTCGAAAGCCTGGATTGCATCTATCCATCAATCCGACAGTTGGTGATTTGGTTCGGCTGGGAGATGCCGGGATCCGGACTGAAATTGATAACCTGATGAACCACCTGGGATACGGAAACCAACCTTACTTTGTGTATAAACATGCTGACCTGGAGCGGGTGCATTTTCATGTTGTTTCCTCCCGTATTGATTGTGATACAGGCAAAAAAATCAAAGATAGTTACGAAAAAGAAAAGACGCAGCGGTTCATCAAAGGACTGGAGAAGAAATACCAGCTTACCAAAGATGATACTCAGGAAAAATTAAACTACCGGTTTTCCGGATCCAGCAAAAACCTGAAACAAAACCTGGAAAATTTGTTTACCCAGCTCAACCGAATGGAGTTCATCACCTCCAAGGAACTATATGACCAGGCATTGGATCTGTTTCAGGTTGAAATCAGAAAAGCTGGGAGAGGTCATTTGGTTTTTGTGACTGATGAGAATGGAACGATAATCCGGCATCCGATGAAATTGTCAGATTTTGATGAGCGGCCGAGGTTTTATTTGTCAAGGCAAGAATTGTTGTCCCAGGAACAGAACAGGAAAAATCTACCAAATACCCTTTCGAAACACAATAGTGAAGGAATAGCCATTGGTACGCTAAAGACACTAATCATCAGGGAATTGATTTCAAATATGAGAGCTCAGCTCAGAGGAGATTCTTTCAAGAAAGGGAAAAGGAATAGACTTAGAAAGGGCGAAAAGAAGCGGAGAGGGAAAGGTTACAGGCATTAGATTGAAAATAAATGAGCTAGCGTTGCTTATTGTTGATTGTATTTTTTTAACTTTATAGTCAACTGTTTTAGAAAACCTTCGAGCTAAACTTCTGAAAAATCACCTAAGCTATGGATGAAATTGTTATCCTCCCTAAAGTAGATTTACTCTATACTCCTGCAGTGAACTACGCGATTCAGCAAAATAGAATACCTCTTGTTCGAAAAATCATCATAGAAAACCCTTCAGAAGAAGATTGGTCCGATCTTAAAGTTTGTATTGGATGTGAGCCAGATTTTGCCAATAACTGGGAGCAGCAAATTGAATATTTGCCACATGGGCAAAGCTTTGACTTGCAGGCAGAGAGATTACGGCTTTCATCCAGATTCCTTTCTGAATTGACAGAAAAATTGGCCGGAGAGTTGACTTTAACTGTTTCTTTAAAAGGTACATTGTTGTATAACGAGAGTTTTGCTGTGGATATCTTGGCATATGACCAATGGAATGGGATTGGGATCCTCCCTGAGATGTTGTCGGCTTTTGTGACACCTAATCATCCTCAAATTTCAAAAATTATCGGAAGCGCCTCGAAGATACTCGATCGTTGGACAGGAAATCCATCTTTTGATGCCTATCAAAGCCAGAATCCTGATCGGGTCAAAAAGCAAATGGCTGCTATTTTTGAAGCAATTGCAGGACTTGGAATCGTGTATTGTTCGCCTCCCGCTAGTTTTGAACAAGAAGGGCAACGCATCAGGATGTGTGACACCATATTTTCGCAAAAGCTTGCCACTTGTATTGACATGGCCATTTTGTATGCCAGTTGCCTGGAGGCAGTTGGATTAAATCCACTTTTGATAATTGTTAAAGGCCATGCCTTTGTGGGAAGCTGGTTAATTGATGAGACTTTCTCTGACAGTGTGAATGATGATGTTTCCCTACTGAAAAAGCGAACAGCAGCAGGAATCAATGAAATTGCATTGGTTGAATCAACTTTTATGAATGCCGGGCAAAACGGTTCTTTTGATGATGCCATAAACAGTGCGAATTATAAATTAGTCGATGAGGATGATTTTTGGCTCTTTGTCGATGTCAAAAGGGCAAGGTATGGCCAGATAAAGCCATTGCCGCAACGCATAAAAACTGCTGATGGTTGGGAAATTGTTGAAAATCCGGTGACGACGCGTCCGGATTATATCCCTGAAGAAGTTCTGGTTGACAGGCTTGATGTTCCCGATACATCTGTTGTTCTGACAAAACAAAAACTGTGGGAGCGCAAACTACTGGATTTAAGTTTGAGAAATAATCTATTGAACTTGCGCGTCACGCATAGTACCATTCAATTGATATCCGTAAGTCTCAATCTATTTGAAGATTCGCTGGCAGATGGGACCGAATTTCAGGTTTTGCCGAAGCCCGATGAGTGGGTTAATCCGTTGAGTGTTTCCGGTGTGTATCAAACGGTAAACCTGTCTGATCCCATTGTGGATTTGTTAAAGCATGAACTCGAACATAAACGGTTACGATCCTATTTGACTGAGGGGGAACTGACAAAAGCCTTGACCAAGCTCTATCGGGCCAGCCGTTTGTCGTTGGAAGAAAATGGTGCCAACACCCTTTATTTGGCTTTAGGTTTCTTAAAATGGTACGAGTCCGAACGAAGTGAACTTCCCCGTTATGCCCCAATCTTGTTGCTACCTGTTGAAATCATCCGAAAATCTGCACAGAAAGGTTATGTGATCCGTAGCCGGGAAGAAGATACATTGATGAATATTACATTACTGGAAATGCTCCGGCAGGATTTCAATATTATCATTCGTGGATTGGATGAGCTCCCAAAGGATGAAAGTGGCGTGGACGTAAAGAAAATTTTCAATATTGTCCGAAAAGGTATCATGTCCCAGAGACGTTGGGACGTAGAGGAACAGGCATTTCTGGGAACATTCTCTTTCAGCAAGTTCATCATGTGGAATGATATTCATAACAATGCCGACAAATTAAAGGAAAACAAGATTGTTGAAAGCCTCATTTCCGGAAAAATTGAATGGGAGACGGATGATTTGTTGATCGATGATTTAAACCTTGACCAGCAGTATTTGCCTTCTGATATTGCTCTTCCGATTAGTGCAGATGCATCTCAATTGGAAGCGATTTGTGCAGCAGTTCAGGACAAAAGCTTTATTCTGCATGGCCCTCCTGGAACCGGCAAATCACAAACCATCACCAACATTATTGCGAATGCGTTGTATCAGGGGAAACGGGTTTTATTTGTGGCCGAAAAAATGGCTGCCTTATCGGTGGTTCAAAAACGCTTGGCAGATATTGGATTGGATCCCTTTTGTCTTGAACTTCATTCCAATAAGACAAAGAAATCCACCGTACTCGAACAACTTCAAAAGACAACCGAAGTTATCAGAAAAACTTCACCGGAGGAATTTCAGATTGAATCAGAACGACTTCATAACCTTAGAATCGAACTGAACAATTATGTCGATGCGCTACATAAACAACATTTGTCTGGCTTTTCGTTGTTTGATTGTTTTACAGGTTATGCCCAACTCAATGGCGCTTCCGATTGCATTGAGTTGGAGGATGGTTTTGTGGAAGCAATGGACTCCAACAAGTTCGAAGAATGGTGTGAAATAGTTGAAGAGCTGGAAAATGCAGGAACACTCTGTGGACATCCACACAAGCATCCGCTGGCTGAAATAAAAACGACTTCGTATAGCCAACAGATCAAGTCAAACGCATCGGATTTGATATTGGCTTATCTTGACTTATTGGACCAGACTAAGCTGAAGCGAAATGCTTTGACTGAACTATTTAACCTGGATACAAGGATTCTCGAAAGAAAGCAAGATGATTCGTTAGCCCTGCTGGCTGAACTGATTTTAAAATTGCCTGATACGCCACAGGAGATCATGAATGCAGGAAATGTCGAACATACTTTGGGTGAATTGATTGAACTTTCTGCCCATGGGATCAAACGGGATGAGTACCGCAAAGAGCTATTAAAAGGCTTTAATAAAAGTATCCTTCAATATGATGCTGAAATGGGTTTAGCGGCTTGGAACCTGGCATCAGAAAAATGGTTTTTGCCTAAGTGGTTGGATCAAAGCAAAATCGCAACGGAGCTAAGAGCATTCTCCAAAACAGGTAAGATTGAAAAAAGATCTATTCCTGATTTGTTGGGGAAAGTGATTCTTTTCCGCAAAGAGCAGGATGTTTTGGATGAGAATACCAGTACCCTTACAAAAATGTCAGGATTTTTATGGAAGAACGGAAATTGTAATTGGAAAAATCTGGCCAGTATTTGCGAATCGGTCATTCAGATACAAAAGCAAATCGTTCAAATTACTGGTGATCCGCATGAAACAAAACAAATACGCGAGAAATTATCATTTGAATTATCGGAAGGAACAAGTACCTATCTTCAGGTACACGCAAAAACATTGGGCCGTTTTATTGATGTTTTGACGCGAGTAAAGCAAACCGAAACACAAATCAATGAATTGTTAAAGGTTGGTTTCTCTAAAGATGTGGGACAGGAACAAGATTGGATTGAACATTGGAAACAGAAAGCTTCAATATGGAAAGAAAACCTCGACAAACTCAGGGATTGGACCAGTTGGAACCAGGCGGTTGAAAAAGCTCTGGAATGTAACCTTTCCCCCGTGTTTTTAGCTTATCAGAACGGAAAACTAAAGAATGACGAGGTGCTTCGGTCCTTTAAAAAAGCGATTTATCGCCAATGTTCGGAATTGATCATTGCCGGTGATCCAAATTTGTCTGCGTTTAACGGAAAGCTGTTCGAAAGTAAAATCGCCAAGTTTAAGGAAAAGAGCAAGTATTTTGAAGAACTCACCAAAGCTGAATTGTTTGCCAAGCTGGCTTCGTCCATTCCATCTTTTGCAAGGGAAGCCGCTCAAAGTTCAGAGATTGGGATTCTACAGCGCGCCATTCGCAGCAAAGGACGGGGAATGTCTGTACGTAAACTGTTTGATTTGATCTCCAATTTATTGCCCCGAATGTGCCCTTGCATGTTGATGAGTCCAATTTCCGTTGCCCAGTATTTTGAGGTCGACCGCTCCAAATTTGATTTGGTCGTTTTCGATGAAGCGTCGCAGATGCCAACCTGTGAGGCCGTTGGTGCCATTGCACGCGGTCAAAATGTGATTGTGGTCGGCGATCCCAAACAAATGCCGCCAACCAGTTTCTTTTCGACCAACAACTTTGATGAAGAAAACGCCGAAAAAGAAGACCTGGAAAGTATCCTGGATGATTGCCTGGCCCTGTCCATTCCTTCGAAACATTTGTTGTGGCACTACCGGAGCAAACATGAAAGTTTGATTGCGTTCAGTAATTCAAACTATTACGACAACAAATTGATGACTTTTCCTTCTCCGGATGATTTATCCACCAAGGTCAATAATGTTCATGTGCCGGGCTATTACGACAGAGGAAAAACCCGACAGAATAAGTTTGAGGCCGCCGCTATTGTTGATGAAGTTTTAACACGGTTGGCAGATCCTGTGCTTTCCAGACGAAGCATTGGAATTGTAACGTTTAGCTCTGCACAGCAGACCTTGATAGAAGATTTGCTGAACGAGGCACTGAAAAAGTCGCCCGAACTCGATGCCATCGCGATGGAATCGCCCGAGCCGATTTTTATTAAAAACCTGGAGAATGTCCAGGGAGATGAGCGGGATGTAATTTTATTCTCAATGGGCTATGGGCCCGATAAGGAAGGTCGTGTAAGCCTAAATTTTGGGCCGTTGAACCGTGATGGGGGATGGAGACGTTTGAATGTGGCTGTTTCAAGGGCACGTTACGAAATGAAGGTCTATTCAACCCTGCGTTCCGACCAAATTGATATTACGCGTACTGCTTCAGGGGGAGTAGCTGGCATTAAAGCTTTTCTGGAATATTCGGAAAAGGGTAAAATGATTTTGTCTCAGAAAAACTATCAGCGAAAAGCAAGGCCAAATTCTTTTGAAAAACTGGTTGCCGAAGAAATCCAAAAATCAGGTTATACCGTCCATACAGATATCGGATGTTCCGGCTACCGGATTGATATTGGGGTCGTCAATCCGAAAAACTCGAACGAATATATTTTGGGAATACTAACGGACGGTGATAACTATAAATCCGCGAAAACAGCAAAGGATCGGGAAGTTGTTCGAATGGACGTATTGAAGCTGTTGGGCTGGAACGTTTATAAACTGTGGTCGCCCGATTGGTGGGACAATCCACAGAAAGTGCTTCAAGGGATTTTGGAAGCTATTCAGGAAGCTCAGAAGCCAAAAGTAATAGCTCCTGTGGATTCTGAAACTGAAACTCAAAAGGGTCAAACGATAATTTCAAAAACAGAACGGTTTGCCGATGTTGAACTTCAGGGGATAACCCAGCAAATCATCCCTGTTGAAACAAATAGTGCAAATTACCAGGTGTGTGCTCTGTCTCTCTCCAATTTACCGGTATCGGATGCGTTTTTTGATTCTGGTAGAACTCAGAAAATTCTGAGTCAAATCAAACAGATTGTAGAAATGGAAGCGCCGATCAGCCAGACACTATTGTCAAAACGAATTTTGGCTGCCTGGGGAATTACCCGGCTTGGTGTTCGGTTGAACGATTATTTAAACCGTTTGTATCGAAGGCTCGAACTAAAGCAATCCAAACAAAATGGAGCTGTTTTTTATTGGCGTCAGGATCAGGAGCCGGACTTATACATTCAATATCGTATCCCGGAAAACGATTCTCAAAAACGAAACGCTGAAGACCTGCCAAAAGAAGAAATCGCAGCTGGAATCCATGAAATCTTAACCCATCAAATTAGTTTGCCGCCAGATGATTTGGTAAGAGAAACGGCCCGTTTGTTTGGTTATGCCCGCATTGGCGCTAACGTTGAGCAGGCCATGAAATTAGGAATTGACTATGCACTTCAGAAAAGAATCATCACCGAAAATAATGACCGGATTATTCTAACCTAACCTATTAAAAAATGAACTTTGTTGCTATTGATGTGGAGACAGCCCAGGGGAAACGCTGGAGCATTTGTCAAATTGGCCTGGCCATTGTTGAAAATGGCGAAATTACCCAAACCATTTCCAGACTTGTTCAGCCACCACAAAATGAATACTCGGAATGGAATATCCGGGTGCACGGCATAACCCCGCAAATGACTTGCGATGCCCCGGTCTTTTCAGAAGTATGGAACGAAATACATTCGTTGGTTCATGGCAAAAGACTGGTGGCGCACAACGCCTCCTTTGATATCAACTGTTTGATGCAGGCTTTTCATTTTTACGGGCTGCCAGTTCCCAAGTTGGAGTGTGACTGTACCTTTTCCAGAACAGGTGTTAAATTGAATGAAATTTGTGCCGTCTATGACATTGAGCTGAATAACCACCATGATGCAGCCTGCGATGCTGAAGCTTGCGCCAAGGTCTATCTGAATCTATTGCGTGGCATTCAGCCTGATTTTTCGAAGGTGACGCCTCGTTCCAAAAAATCAACCACCTTTTTCCAAGCTGAAGGACACGAACGCCTTTGCGGCAATGTTTTAAAACCCGACCTGCAGCAAGCCGATTGCAATAGTCCCTTTTATGCAAAGAAGGTAGTTTTCACAGGTGTTCTGAAAACAATTCCCCGAGCCGAAGCGGCCAAGCTGGTTAAAAAACTTGGTGCCGACATTGACACCACAATAACCAAACGCACCAATTTTGTCATTACCGGCTCTGCTCCCGGTCCTTCTAAAATGAAGAAAATAGAACAACTCATTGCGCAAGGCTTTGAAATCCGGCTGGTTTTCGAGGAGGAGTTTTTGAGGATGTGTGGAAAGAATTGAGTTTTATTATTTGGCCACTTTGCCTAGAGAAACAGGGCATTCTACCACATCAAACTCTTTGATGATATTATTCAGTTTGTTATTAATGATTAGTAGTTTGGATTTAATATTCTTACGATCATACTTCTCCTTTAGTAATTCTTGAATGATATAAGCCCGACCATTATAAAGAGAAATTTCTTCGCAAATTCCATTACTTCTCTCATTCTCTGCCCCCGCTTGAAAATTTCCAGACAGTGGTTTTAATTCTGATGTTATCTGACCGTCGTTAATTAGGCTATTTCCAGAAATTAAATCGATCGCAAAAGATTCATCAGAACTTTTCTTTTTGAGAATTATATCAACAGGGGCATAGAACGATTCAAAGCGATCTACTCCTTTGCTATTTACTGATACATTAAACTCTACTATCTCGTAATTATTCGTTTTCAGGTATTCATCAAAAGCATGTGTCCGTTCGTCGAGAATTACTTTCTTGCTATTGTCCAGGTAATAAAATATCAAGCTTTCTAGGTTTTGGCCGGAAAGATTGTTTTGAATAAAATAGCTTTGGTTGCTGCTGTTTAGAAGATCCATTAATCTTGTAGAAGTGTAGGTGTCAAAGTTCCTATCATCATTAATAATGTATTTCCATTCTTTCTTAGCTAGATCAGGAGTTGCTTTAAAGAATTCAATTGGCAACCATTCTTCACTATACTTACCTTTTGCCACATTAAACCATTGAACTTTAACTTTCGTTTTTGATATTAATTTTTCAGTAAAGTTATATTTTTCATTTCTCCATTCAGATTGACTTTCCGCTTTCGCTTCTTTGATAATAAATGACGATGACACAAAACGATCATTCTCCCGAGCTTGATTTTTGATAGTCTTGTAGCGTTCTATTATTGATGTTCTTAAGAATACCTCAATTGGTAATTTAGATTTATCTTTAAAGTCAGAATCCTTCATAACTTCAGATATTCCCGGGAAAGCAATCAAAGATTCAGAATAAAACCACGCCTCTTGAAAACGCCCTAGCTTTGAGTCATACCACGCACAAAGATAGTTCGTCCTTAGTTTGGAAACTTCTTTGAAAGTTGAATCCTCAGAATTGGCTTCCATCTTTTTTTCAATACTTTGCGTGTATTCTTTGACGATCATTAAAGGATAGTTGTCGGAAGAACAGGTAATGGTGCTTCCAATATATTTGATTTCTGAATTGTTTTTATTGTGGCCTTCTCTAGGGATTTCGAAATAAGGATGATTGCGAATCGCGACCAGTTGTCCGATTTTATAGGTAATTTTAGTCATTGTTATTTAGTTTTTTGACTAAGATAAATATAATATTTAACTTAGCATAGTTTCTGAAACCAAGGATCAGAAGTTTGTTACTGTTAGTACCATTGTGTCATATTTGACCAACTATTGTTTGTTAGAAATGATAGGTAGTGTAGATAGGAAATTTATCTGAATTATCAATCGATTGATAACACATATAAATTTCTCTTGATTTATTAGGTTCGTTATTGCATTGACTATTAAGCCAGCAACGATGGATTGAATCATTGGTTCGTTCATTAATGTGATAGTTATATACGTTAAAGCAATAAACAAGCTTTCCTGTAAAGTAAAAGGTAGGTGGAACTCGGGGATCCGGGTAGCGGTACAACTGAAAAGTGTCAAACATGCTTCGATAACGAAACCACCATTGGTTTCAGAAACTTTTTTTTACTATGAAAAACAAGGACTGGTTTAAAGCACGTGGTTATCGACATATCGATTCAAAGATTACGATCAGTGAGAAACGAATAGTGTTGCGTAAGTTATCTAACCCAAAATACATAGCTAAGCATGCTTTTCGGCCCTTGATTTATAAAACGCTCAGCGAGCGTAAGTACAAAAAACTGAAGGATAGTGAAGGAGTTTATTATAGGTCCCACTTTGAACGAGATACTGGTGAATCCACAAAGAAAGTTCGACCAATACACTATGCATGCCACCTAGATGCGCAAATCTACGCCTATTACAACCATAAAATCTTAAGTTCTCCCTATGAAGATTTGTTAAGAGCAACCCCTGGTTTGTCAGATTGCATTTCAGCTTACCGAAGTATACCAGCGCCAGAGGGCTTCCGAAACAAATCGAATGTGCATTTTGCTAAAGATGCTTTTGAAGAAGTGAGACAGCGAGGTGAATGCATAGCGATTGCGCTGGATGTAAAGAGCTTTTTCAGCACGCTTGACCACAAGATATTACTAGAAAGATGGAAAGAGGTTTTAGGGCTCAGTTTCTTACCTCCAGACCACTTCAATGTATATAAGTCGATTACCCAATTTCGTTATGTGAGTTTAAATGATTTCCGAACACTTAAGGGTGGATTTGATGAAAGAGAAATATCAAATTACCAGAAAAGTGGTATAGATGCCTTTTTTAAATCGATGACTGATTTTCGGGAGAGACTTGAAGCCAAAGAATTTATTGTAAGGAAAAATCAATTTCTCAAAGAGGAGAATGGCAAACGATATCTAATTGGTATTCCACAAGGGTTGCCAATTAGTGCGTTGTTAGCAAACATCTATATGTATAGATTTGATTTAGCTGTGTATAATGAGTTATGTCTAAAACGAAATATCTTTTACCGAAGGTATTCTGATGATATTGTTTTGGTTTGCTCGATAGACCAACGAGAATATGCGGAAAGCTTTGTTCGAGAGAAGATTTCTGGAGAGCTGGCAAAGTTAAAGCTTTCGGAAGATAAGACTGAACGAACGGTTTTTAAAGCCTTCCAAGTAAACGAAAAGGAGCGGTTACAATCCTATGCTTTAGCCAAGGATGGTATAATGACTTTCAATGTCCCGTTTAATTATTTGGGCTTCCAGTTTTATGGGTATCAAACCTTAATCAAGAATAACCGTGTTTCCAATTTTTATAGAAGAATGAAGCGTGCGGTCAGAGTGCAACATATCAAAGCAGAAAAGGCGAAAGAGAAGAGCCTTATCGCGAACAAAGTGATTTATAAGACCAGACTTTATAGATTATTTAGTTACAAGGGAATCAAAAAAAGGGAACTGCCAAATAGACGCAGATATATTTTGACTAAAAATCGTTTAGGCTATTGGGCTAGAAATCCGATTGAGATTAACCGACGACATCGAGGGAATGCACTTAAGTATGCACAGAACGCCGCAGAGATAATGGATGCCCCGGAAATTAATCGGCAATATCGTAATCATTTTAGGATTCTTCAAGAGACGATTGGAAGATACAATTTTGACAATTGCACGAAGGATTAATACTTTAAACCCAAATTAAATCCTATGAAACTCCTCCATACCTCCGACTGGCACCTTGGCAAGCGGCTCGATGATTTTTCGCGCATGGAAGAACAACAAGCTGTGTTGCAGGAAATTTGTGAGCTAGCTGAACGAGAACAAGTGGATGCCGTGCTGGTGGCCGGCGACTTGTTTGATACCTTTAATCCGCCCAC